>DATLUT010000161.1:0-13105 GCA_035532975.1 Allostellaceae bacterium | reverse complement strand
GAGCAGGCGCAAAGCAGTCGTGCCGACCGCGACGATGCGGCCGCCCGCCGCGCGCGCGCCGTTGAGTCGTGCCGCCGCTTCGGCGCTCACCGTTCCCCACTCGCCGTGCATCGTGTGATCCGCCGTATCGGCCACCTTGACTGGCAGGAAGGTACCGGCTCCGACGTGCAAGGTCACGGCGACCCGCGCGACGCCGGCGCGATCGAGCGCGTCCAGCAGCGCGGGCGTGAAATGGAGCCCCGCGGTCGGAGCCGCCACCGCGCCTTCAGTGGCGCCGAAGATGGTCTGATAATCGGTGCGATCGCGCGGATCGCCGCCAGGAGGCCGCTTGATATAGGGCGGCAGCGGCATGGCACCATGGCGCTCGAGCGCCGCGCGCAAATCCGACCCGCCGCAATCGAAATCGAGGCTCACGTCGCCTTCCACATGCCGCGCCGCGACGACGGCTGAAAAATCGGCGGCAAATTCGATGCGATCGCCGAGCTTGAGTCGCCGCGCGTTCTTGACGAAGGCGCGCCAGCGCGCCGCGCCTTCACGACGGTGGAGCGTCGCCTCGATCGCGGCTTGGCCGCGCCGGCCAAAGAGCCGCGTCGGAATGACACGCGTGTCGTTGACCACCATGATGTCGCCGCGCTTCAGCAATACCGGCAGGTCGCGGACGTGCCTGTCCGCAAGTCCCGACCCCACCACCAGCAATCGCGCGGCGTCGCGCGGCTCGATCGGATGTGCGGCGATCAGGCGACGCGGCAGCGGAAAGTCGAATTCGTCGACCCGCATGGCGGGGCGCTCGGCCTCGTCAAGGCGCGAGCGGCGGCAGCGGCTCGGCGCCGGGCGGCAGCGGCGTGCGGTCGGTATTGAGAACGAGGCCGATCAGGCCGTAATAGCCGACGCAAACCGTCAGCTCGACCACGCCGGCATCGCCGAAAAATTGCTTCGCGCGCGCGAACATAGGATCGGTCACGCCTTTGGTGGCGAGGAGCTCACTGGCGTAGTCGTAGGCGGCCTGCTGCTCGGGCGGCAGGCCCGCCGGTCTCGCACCTTTGGCGATGGCATCGCACACCGCCGCCGGCAAGCCGGCGTCGAGGGCGAAGCCGCGATGCGCTGCCCACTCGAACTGGGCGCCCCAGTGGCGTGCGGTGACCAGGATCACCAACTCCTTCACCGCATCCGGCAGCGCGTTTTCGAAGCGCAGGTAGCGGCCGACGTTCTGCACGCGATCGCCGAGCTCGGGATTGCGCAGCAGCATGTGGAACGGCCCGCGCAGCGTCTTGCGGCCTGCGGTGATCGCCGCCGCGACGCGCTTCTGCTCGGCCGTCATCGCGCTCTCGGCGAGCGGCGGAAACCGTTGTTCGCTCATTGTCGTCGGCGGTAAGGCTCGAAACGTCTAGCCGCGGTCGTGCGCCGGACTATCGCCGGCGGATGCCGGAGGCGGCTGCACTTGCTGCGTCGGCTTGTTTTCGGTCTCGTCGCCCTCTTTCATCCCGGCCTTGAACGCCTTGATGCCTTTGGCGAAGTCGCCCATGACACGCGGCAGCTTACCGGCGCCAAACAACAGGACGACGATGACGAGAACAACCAGCCAGTGCAGCAGGCTGAAGGAACCCATGGTAGAACCTCAGAAATTGGTCTGATCGATGTAGCTTTAACACCAGATGGCGCAGACGTAGCAACGGTATGTCAAGCGAAAACCACCCTGTCCGCAAGGCCTGGATCCGGCACGCCCGCAGCTTGGTGCTGCGCAAATGGCTGCTGATCGCCTGCGGCGTCGCGTTCGTCGCGTGGGTGGCCGTGACGGTCGTCCACCATCGCAAACCGGCGAGCCAGATGGCAGCGGTCTCGTCCGCGACCCAAGTGCCGGAATCGAGCGAGCGAAAAGCCGCCGCACCATCCGCGCAACCGGAATCGAAGGTCGCACCGACCGTCCCGAATCCGGTCGCGCCGAAGCCGAGCGCGGCAGCTGCCGGCACGCCAACGCCGTCCGGTTCGGCGCCTGCTTCATCATCGCCGAGCACGGCCGCGACGACCCCGTCGCCGATGACGGCGTTGCGCTCGGTACCGGCCGGCGAGAGCGCGCTTATTCTCGGTGCGAAGCTCGCGCCGTCGCCGGCGACGCCGGTGCAATTGCCGCCAGAAGTCGCGACGACCCCATCCGGCCCACCAACGGCGGCGCCGTCGAGCCAAGCAGTGCCGGATCTGCCGACCGTTGCGGTCGCGCAGCCCGGATTCCATGTCGTGCCCAGCGAGCAAGCGACGAAGCAGTTCGGCGCAGTGACGATGAGCGAGCGCAACGGCCGGACCTTCACCATCGTGCCGGCCGCGCCGGCGCCGCAACGGGCAACGTCAAACCCGCCACCGCCGACCGTGGCGACGGCCGCGCCGGTGCGGCCTCGGGGTTTCGCGCCGGTTGTAGCGACCCCGGCGGTCTTCAGCGGTCATGCCCGCGCCACCGGTCCGCTCACGCTCGAGGTCCAAGGCCAGGCGGTGGCGCTGTTCGGCGTCAAGCCGGCGGAGCCTCAAGATCGCTGCACGGCGCCGAACGGCCGGGTGCAACCATGCGCAGCACTTGCCCAAGCGGCGCTCGCCCATCGGTTGGCCGGCCATTCGATCGTTGCTTGTCGTGTGCCGCCGGGCCAGCGCGGTCAGCTCGGCGCCATTTGCCTCGATGAGCAGGGCAATGACCTTGGCCGCTTTCTCGTCATCGAAGGCCTGGCGCTCGCCGATTCGGCGCTGAGTTACGACTATCTTCCCGCCGAAGGCGCCGCGCGCTCGGCAAAGCGCGGCCTATGGCGGCTTCGTTGAAACGCAAACGCTCCCGGCGTTGCCGCCGGGAGCGCTCGCTTGGCTCGTCTCAGTTCGATTCAGGCGGCGTTGTGGTTCTTCGGCCGCACGTACGCCATCGTGGCATGCTCGGCACAGTATGGCTTGCCGGCGAGCGTGCGCCTGCCGCAGAAGCCGAAGTCCTTGTCGCCGGGATGTCCGGTCGGCCAGGAGCAATTGCCGCTGCCGGTCACCGCTGTTGCCGGCGCAGGCCGGCGCATTGGCGGGCGCTTCAACGGCGATGGCCGCGGCGTCAGCGCCAGCCGGTGCGCCTTCCCCACTACGGCGTTCTTGCTGACTCCGAGCCGGCGGCCGATCTCGGCCGTCGAATGTCCCTCGTCCCAGAGTCGGGCAAGGTTCTGCACGAGTTCAGACGTCCAGATCGATTCCATAAGCGGTGCCCCCGTATATCGTGGTGAGAGATCGTCCAACCACTAAATACGGTATCATGGGTCCCCCAGCCGGCCAATACTTGCGATTCGGATATCCCCAGGATTCACAGCGTCCGTTAGCGCCCAAGGTTCGACCAGCAGCATGCTCGCCCTGATCGCCACTCTCGCCATCCAGGCGCTCGCCACCATGATGGTGTTGGCGCCGCCGGTGTTCGCGGGCCTGGCCGCGCCTGCTTTCGGTGTCGATGCCAATCACATCGGTGTCTTCACCGCGGTGGTTTATGCGGCCGCCATCCTGTCGACTGGCATGTCGGGCGGGCCGGTGCGGCGCTACGGTGCCATCCGTATCAGCCAGGCGAGCTTGGTCATCGGCGCCGCCGGCTTGGCGCTGCTTGCCAGTGCCTCGATCGGATTGGGTCTCGTCGGCGCGGTGCTCATCGGCATCGGCTATGGACCAATGACGCCGGCGAGTTCGCACATCCTGATCCGCCAGACGCCGCCGGCGCGACGTGCGCTGGTCTTTTCGATCAAGCAGACCGGTGTGCCGATGGGCGGCGCGCTGGCCGGCCTCGTCGTGCCGGTCTTGGCGCTGCCCTTCGGCTGGCGCGGCGCGGCCTTGGCGGTGGCCGCCGCGAGCGTCGCTCTCGCGCTCGTTTGCGAGCCGCTGCACAAGACCCTGGACGACGATGCCGATCCGACGGCGACCGGCGGCAGCCATATCTTCGCTGCGATCAACATGGTGTTGGGACAGCCGGCACTGCGCCGTCTCGCGCTCGCGTCCGTCACCTATTCGGCGATGCAGCTCAGTCTCGGCGCCTTCGTCGTGACATTTCTGACGTCGCACACGCATATGGCCCTGGTCGCAGCAGGACTGGTCTTGGCCGTGTTGCAGGGCGCCGGCATTGCCGGCCGCATTCTCTGGGGCTGGGCGGCTGATCGGCTGGTCAGCCCGCGTCAGGCCTTGAGCCTGCTGGGTCTCGCGATCGGCGGCGCTGGCGCGACGCTGGCGCTCGTCGGTCCTGAGTGGCCGCTGCCGCTCGTGCTGCTCGTTGCGGCGGTGCTCGGCGCCGTGGCGCTGGGCTGGAACGGCGTGTTCCTGGCCGAGGTGGCGCGCCTTGCGCCCACGGGCAGCGCCGGCACGGCCACTGGCGGCGCGCTCGCGCTGACATTCGTCGGCGCGCTGGTCGGACCGCCGCTGTTCGGCACGATCGTCGGCATGACGGGAAGCTACCGGGTGGCGTTCTTCGCCGCTGCCGCTGCAACCGCAATTGCCGGTCTGGCGGTCAGTCGCCGGTCGCCCTAGCGACGGCGGTGTTCAGCCGCCGTGCGGCAACAACTCGATCGACGACGCCTCGCGCCCGCGGCGCGCCTCCGAGACCATCATGCGCACGGGCTGGCCGGGCTCGAGTCCGTCGATGCCCGAACGGCGCAGTGCGGTGATGTGCACGAAGATGTCCTTGCTGCCATCGTTCGGCAGGACGAATCCGAAGCCGCGCGCCGGGTCGTACCATTTGACCACCCCGTCGAGCGACTCGGCCGGTCCCGCCGGACCGTTGCCACCGCCGTTGCCGCCGCCGTCGCGCGGCCGGAAGCCGCCGCGCTCGCGCGGCGCCCGCGGTGTCGCCGTTGATGCGTCGAGGTCGAGCACTTGCGTGGCGGCCCGGCCCTTTGGGCCCTGGACCCATTCGAAAGTAATGCTGGCACCGTCAGGCGCCTCACCGAAGCCCGAGCGTTCGAGAACCGCGAGCGGTAGGAAGACGTCGCTCGTGCCGTCATCCGGCACGATGAAGCCGAAGCCCTTGCTGCGATTGAACCATTTGATTTTGCCGGACAGCCGCGCGGCCTCGCCGGGCGACGACGCGAATGCGTTCATGGATGCACCATCGAAAAATAACCCCCCGCATTCCCTTCATGTCCGACGGTTGAGACCCGTCTTTGGACTGGGGAAACGCCCACCGGCAGGACTTATGCAGTCCCGAAGCCGGCCCAATACATAAGGTTATTTCCCCTTTGGTTTGCTGGCAAACAGTAAATAATTGACGTCAGGCCGGCCGCCCAGCTGCCAGCCGCCACCGCCCGGCACATAGGTCAGACCTGCGACTGTCTCAATTTCAAGACGGTTTTTCCAAAGTATATGAGCAACTTCGGATGGTCGCAGGAATTTCGACCAGTGGTGGGTGCCGCGCGGAATCCAGCGCAACAAGTACTCGGCACCGACGATCGCCAGCAGAAAAGAGCGGGCGGTGCGATTGATGGTCGACAGCGCCAAGGCGCCGCCCGGCTTGACCAGCGCCGCAGCAGTCGTGAGGAAGAGTTCGGGGTCGGCGCTGTGCTCGACGACTTCCAGCGCCAGCACCGCATCAAAGCGCAGGTGTCGGCGCGCGAGATTCTCGGCCGCATCCTGCCGATAGTCGATCTTGAGTCCCGATTGGGCCGCGTGTTCGCGCGCAATGCCGACCGCGGTCGTATCGGCATCGATGCCCGTCACTGCAAAGCCGAGCCGGGTCAGCGGCTCGGCGACGAT
Organism: Allostellaceae bacterium; assembly: GCA_035532975.1. GTDB lineage: Bacteria > Pseudomonadota > Alphaproteobacteria > ATCC43930 > CGMCC-115725 > REEB95. Next base: position 7,372 of record DATLUT010000161.1, on the reverse strand, counting down.
GCCGCCGCCACAGCCGATGTCGAGCAGCGACAGGCCGGCGAAAGGGTGCGTCGCTGCCGGATCGCGGCCGAAGTGGCGGGCAAGCTGATCGCGCAGGAAGGTGAGCCGCACCGGATTGAGACGGTGCAGCGGGCGGAATTCGCCATCGGGATTCCACCACGCCCGGGCAACGGCTGCGAAATTGGCGATCTCACCCGCGTCTACCGTCGAGCGCCGCGGCGTCGCTCGCGTTCGCCGACTGCCGGATGGGGGGTCCGCCGGCTTGCGGTGCGGCATCGGGTTCATCGACGACCCCACACGCACCGTACCGCTGCCTCGCTGTCGGCCCAATCCATCCTGCTCCTTCCGGCTTGCTTACCTTGCCCCAGTCTCGCCGGAAAGAGTATGAATACGCGCCCTTTTGCCGGCAACTCCCAGCCCACGGGCTTTCATCGCCATGGCGCGCATCGTGCAGAAATTCGGCGGCACCTCGGTCGCCGGGATCGAACGGATCAAGAATGTCGCCCAGCGCGTCAAACGCGAGGTCGACAGCGGTAACGAAGTCGCCGTCGTGGTCTCGGCGATGGCCGGCGCGACCAACCAGCTCGTCGACTGGACCAACCAGATCGCGCGACTGCACGACGCCCGCGAATACGACGTTGTCGTCGCTTCGGGCGAGCAGGTGACAGCCGGCCTACTCGCATTGGCCCTCCAGGACCTTGGCGTCGATGCGCGCTCGTGGCTCGGCTGGCAGATTCCGATCCGGACCGACGGCATGCATGGGCGCGCCCGCATTGCCGAGATTCCGGTCGACGAGCTCAAGGCGCGGCTCGGCCGCGGCCAGGTCGCCGTGGTCGCCGGCTTCCAAGGTCTCGGCCCCGATTCGCGGGTGACCACGTTCGGCCGGGGCGGCTCCGACACGTCGGCGGTGGCGCTGGCGGCGGCGCTCGAGGCCGAACGCTGCGACATCTTCACTGACGTCGACGGCGTGTACACCTCGGACCCGCGCATCGTTGCGAAGGCGCGGAAGCTCGATAGAATAACCTACGAAGAAATGCTGGAATTCGCCTCACAAGGTGCGAAGGTCCTGCAAACACGCTCGGTCGAGATGGCGATGAACCATCGCGTCCGCGTGCAGGTTCTGTCGAGCTTCGAGGATACTCCGGGCACGCTGGTAGTGGACGAGGACGAGATCTTGGAGAAGCAGGTGGTGAGCGGCATCGCCTATAGTCGCGATGACGCCAAGGTAACGCTGGTCAAGGTGCCCGACCGGCCGGGGGTGGCCGCAGCCATTTTCGGGCCGCTGGCCGAGCACGCGGTCAACGTCGACATGATCGTGCAGAACATCTCCGACGACGGCCGCACCACCGATCTGACATTCACCGTCAGCAAGGTGGATTTGGCGCGCACCGTGAAGGTGCTCGAGGCGCAACGCAAAGCGCTGGCCTATGCCGAACTCAAGCCCGACCCCAACGTCGTCAAGATTTCGGTCATCGGCGTCGGCATGCGCAGCCATGCGGGCGTGGCGCAGAAGATGTTCTCGACGCTCGCCAACAAGAACATCAACATCCAGGTGATTTCGACCTCCGAGATCAAGGTGAGCGTGCTGGTGGCCGAGGAGTACACCGAGCTCGCCGTACGCGCGTTGCATACCGCCTACGGACTCGACTCCGAATGACCGCCGCCGACCGGGCCCGCGCCGCAGACTGGCTCGACCGGCTGTGGGCGCGCGGTCGCCGCTTTCTCGGCACCGAGCGCGCCATCATGGGCGGCGCGATGACCTGGGTCTCAGAGCGCAATCTCGTCGCCGCGATCTCGAACGGTGGCGGCTTCGGCGTTATCGCCTGCGGCTCGATGAATCCGGCGCAGCTTGACGCGGAGATCGCGGCTACCCAGGCGCTCACCACGAAGCCGTTCGGTGTCAACCTGATCACACTCCATCCAGAGCTTTTGGATTTGGCCGATGTCTGCACGCGGCGCGGCGTCAGCCATGTCGTACTCGCCGGTGGACTGCCGCCGGCACCGGCGGTCGCGCGCGTCAAGCAATCGGGCGCCAAGCTGCTGTGCTTCGCGCCCGCCCTGTCGATTGCCAAGAAGCTGGTGCGCATGGGCGCCGACGCCATCATCATCGAAGGCATGGAGGCCGGCGGCCATATCGGTCCGGTCGCCACCAGCGTGCTGGCCCAGGAAATCCTGCCGCATATAACCGAGGTCCCGATCTTCGTCGCGGGCGGCATCGGCCACGGCGCGGCCATCGCGTCGTATCTCGAGATGGGCGCGTCGGGCGTCCAACTCGGTACGCGGTTCGTTTGCGCGCATGAATCGATCGCGCATCCGAAATTCAAGCAGGCTTTCATCCGCGCCGCGGCGCGCGATGCCGTGCCGTCAATGCAGCTCGATGCGCGCTTTCCCGTCATCCCGGTGCGCGCGCTCGCCAACGAAGCCACCCGCGCGTTCATGGAGAAACAACGCGACGTCGTCGAACGCTTCACCAAGGGTGGACTGTCGCAAAAGGACGCGCAGCTCGAGATCGAGCGCTTCTGGGTCGGTGCCCTGCGCCGTGCGGTGATCGACGGCGACATCGAGGGCGGCTCGCTCATGGCAGGCCAGAGCGTCGGCATGGTGACGCGCGAGCAACCGACCAAGGACATTCTCGACGAACTGGTGGCACAGGCGCTCGATGCGCTGCTGTCGCGTGCCGGTGTCGCCTCCGACCGGGACAGCGAGGGAGAGCACGGCGCAACGCTGCGCTCCCGGGCGGAAGCCTGATGGAACCCGGCGCGGCGGCCGCTGGGTCCCGCCGCGTCCTCCGTCGCTTGCGCGACGTGATGGCCCGCGGAGGGACGGCCCAGCAAAAGCTCGACACGATCGTGCGCATCATCGCCGCCGACATGGTGGCCGAGGTGTGCTCCTGCTACATCCGCCGCGCCGGCGATCTGCTCGAGTTGTTCGCGACGGAAGGATTGCGGCCGGAAGCGGTGCACCGCACGCGCCTGCGCGTCGGCGAAGGTCTGGTCGGTGTGATCGCGGCGACCGCGCGGCCCCTGGCGCTTGCCGAGGCGCAATCGCATCCCGACTTCGCCTACCGCCCCGAAACCGGCGAAGAGATCTATCACTCCCTGATGGGCGTACCGATCCTGCGCGGCGGCCGCGTCCTCGGCGTGCTGGTGGTGCAGAACCGGACCCAGCGCCACTACAACGAGGAGGAGATCGAGGCACTGCAGACCATCGCCATGGTGCTGGCGGAGATTGCCGCCTCTGGCGATCTTGTCAGTCCCGCGGAGCAGCAGCCGGGCGAAGGCAATGTCACCCTGCCGACGCGCCTCGACGGCATCCGGCTCAACGCCGGCCTTGCTGTCGGCCAGGCCGTGCTGCATCAGCCGCGCGTTGCCATCCACCGCATCGTTGCCGAGGATATCGCGGCCGAGCTCGAGCGCTTGCGTGCGGCAACCGCCGCGATGCAGAGCGCGATCGACCAGTTGCTGGCGCAGACCGACATGCCCGATTCCGGCGACCATCAGGACGTGCTCGAGACGTACCGCATGTTCGCCGCCGACCGTGGCTGGCTCCAGCGTATTGCCGACGCCGTGCGCGGCGGCCTTACGGCGGAGGCGGCGGTCCAGCGCGTCCTCGACGACACCCGCGCACGGCTGTTGCAGGCGACCGACCCCTACATCAAGGAGCGGCTCGTCGACCTCGAGGACGTCGCCAACCGTCTGCAGTGGCATCTCACCGGCAAACCGATTACCGCCGCGCACCAAGCGGAACTGCCCGACGAATTCGTGCTCGTCGCCCGCAGCATGGGGCCCGCCGAATTGCTCGATTACGACCGGCGTCGGCTCAAAGGACTTGTGCTCGAAGAGGGCTCGCCCGGCGCGCACGTTGCCGTCGTGGCGCGGGCGCTCGACATTCCCGTGGTTGGTCGGGTGAAAGACGTGCTGCTGCGGGTGGAATCCGGCGATCTCGTCGTCGTCGACGGCGACGACGCGCTCGTGGTGATCAGGCCGAGCGAAGATCTGTTGCAGGCGGCGCAGGCCCGCATCCGGGTACGGCAAGGTCAGCAGGAGCAATATGCGGCACTGAAGGATCTGCCGGCCGAAACCAAGGATGGCGTGCGCGTCGAGTTGAACCTCAACGCGGGGCTGCTCCTCGACCTGCCTTATCTCCATGAGGCCGGGGCGCAAGGCATTGGCCTGTTCCGCACCGAGCTCCAGTTCATGTTGCGGGACGATTTCCCGACCGTAACGCAGCAAGCCACCCTCTACCGTCGCGTCCTCGATCAGGCCGGCGACCGGCCGGTCACGTTCCGGACGCTCGATATTGGCGGCGACAAGCTGCTGCCGTACATGGCAGGTGAGCGCGAGGAGAATCCAGCGATGGGCTGGCGCGCGGTGCGCATCGCGCTCGATCGTCCGGCGCTGCTGCGTCAGCAGCTGCGCGCCTTTATCCGCGCCGCCGCGGGCAAGCAACTACGCGTGATGTTCCCAATGGTTGCCGAGACCGCAGAATTCGATGCCGCACGCGAGGTGCTCAGTCTCGAGCTCGAGCGCGTCCGCAAGCGGGCCGGAACGTTGCCGGCGACGGTCGCGGTCGGCGTTATGCTTGAAGTGCCGGCCCTGCTTTGGCAATTGCCGGACTTGTTGAAGCGGGTCGATTTCATCTCGGTCGGAACCAACGATCTCGTCCAGTTCCTGTTTGCCGCCGACCGCGGCAATGCGCGCATCGCCGAGCGCTACGACTACCTCTCGCCCGCCGTGCTGCGCGTTCTCGGCGATATCGCGCGAGCCTGCACCGAGGCGGCGAAGCCCTTTGCCCTGTGCGGCGAGATGGCCGGCGATCCGCTGGGCGCGATGGCGCTGATCGGCATCGGCTATCGCAATCTCTCGATGGCGCCACGCTCGGTTGGTCGCGTCAAGGCGATGGTGCGCTCGCTCGATTGCGGAAGCCTGCGCGATTTTCTCGCGACGCTCGGCGGTCATGCCGGCAGCCTCCGCGGCAGCCTGCACGATTTCGCCAAAGACCACGGCGTGGCAATTTAAGGGCCGACGAGTCGGACGACGGTTGCGGCAGGGGGCGCCTTAGGACACTATTCGCGCGAGGTTCCATGTCGCTTTTCCCTGGGCAGAAGTCGTCGGAGCCGGAGAGCGGCCCGGCAGCCGCGCTTGAAGCCGAGCCTGCGCCCGCGCGGCCTAAGCACACGATCGGCGCGTTGCTGCGTGAGACGCGCGAGAGCTATGGCGGCGATGTCGAGCGGATCGCCAACGCATTGCGGATCCGCGCCCAATATCTCGTCGCAATCGAGGAGGGCCGTTACGACCGGCTGCCCGCCCCGGTCTATGCCTTGGGGTTCGTACGCGCCTATGCCGTGCATCTTGGCCTCGACGGCGAAGAGGCCGTGCGACGCTTCAAACAGGAAGCGAGCGGATTCGAAATATCGCGCGATCTCGTCTTTCCGGTGCCGCTCGGCGAACGCGGCATTCCGCACGGCCGCATACTGGCCGCGGCAGTGCTGCTGCTGCTCGCGGCGTACGGCGCTTGGTATTACTTGTCGTCGGGTGGCCGCACCCGACCGGAGCGCGTCAGCGCCGTGCCCGCTGCGCTGCTGCCGTCGCCAGCGCCATCGACCAACGCTCCGGCGCCGACAACGACATCCGGCCCAACACCGCCAGTGACGCAAAGCGCGACGTCGAATGCGGCGACGCCTGCACCTGCGCCGCCCGCTATGACAGCGCCGCCACCATCCGGGCCAGCCGCATCGACCGAGGTGCTGTCGCCGCCGGGACCCAAGCCTGGCGCGGCGCCAGTTCTGACGCCGCCACCGGGAATGCCGTCGCCAACGCCGCGTACCGAAGCGTCGCCGCCAACGCAGACCGCCGCGTTGCCGGGTGGCAGCGCCGCCGGCGTAACGCCAGGCCCGGGCGATACGCACGTCTTCGGCGTTACCGATGCGCCGGTGCGGATCGTCATTCGCGCGAAAGCCGACTGCTGGGTGAAGGTGCGTGACCAAAATGGGTCAACGGTGTTTCAACACCTGCTGAAGGCCGGCGATACCTATCGGGTCCCCGATCAGCCGGGTCTCGACCTTTATGCCGGTAACGCGAGCGGACTGACGGTGGCGGTGGACGGCCAGAGCGCGCCGCCGCTGACCGGCAAGGTGCGTCACGATATTCGCCTCGATGCCGCGCAACTCAAGGCCGGCACGGCTGTGGCCGAGTGAAAGTGTGTCGGCCCCTTGGTTTGAGGCGGCAAAACGCGCTATAACCCGGCCCAACCGGGGTGCCGATCCCGGGGCTGATATCCTGTCATTGCAAGGATTCGAAGAGGTTCCGTCATGAGCGTGCGTCCCTATCGCGATATCGCCCGCCGCAAGAGCCGGCTGATCCATGTCGGTCCGGTGCCGGTCGGCGGCGATGCGCCAATCACCGTGCAGTCGATGACGAACACGCTGACGCACGACGTCAAGGCGACAGTCGAGCAGATCCAGGCGCTCGAGCGCGCCGGTGCGGACATCGTGCGCGTCTCGTGCCCCGACGAGGAATCCTCTGCCGCCCTCAAGGACATCGTGCGCCAGGTGAAGGTGCCGATCGTTGCCGACATCCATTTCCACTACAAACGCGCGATCGAGGCTGCACAGAACGGCGCGGCATGCCTGCGTATCAATCCCGGCAACATCGGCTCCGCCGAGCGCGTGCGCGATGTCGTGAAGGCGGCGAAGGATCACGGCTGCTCGATGCGAATCGGCGTCAATGCGGGCTCGCTCGAGCGCGATTTGCTCGAGCGCTACGGCGAGCCGTGTCCGGAGGCGATGGTCGAAAGCGCGCTCAACCACGCCAAGATTCTCGAGGACAACGACTTCTTCGAATTCAAGATTTCGTGCAAGGCGTCGGACGTGTTCCTCGCGGTTGCCGCTTACCAGCAGCTCGCCGAGGCCTGCAACTATCCGTTGCATCTCGGTATCACCGAGGCCGGCGGATTGATGACCGGCACGACCAAGTCGGCGATCGGCATGGGCTCGCTGCTCTGGGCCGGCATCGGCGACACCATCCGCGTCTCGCTTTCCGCCGATCCGGTCGAGGAAATCAAAGTCGGCTACGAGATCCTGAAAGCGCTCGGCCTGCGCCGGCGCGGTGTCACGGTCATTTCGTGCCCGTCCTGCGCGCGGCAGAACTTCGAGGTCATCAAGACGGTCGAGGTACTGGAACAACGTCTGGCGCATATCACCACGCCGATGACGCTGTCGGTCATCGGCTGTGTCGTCAACGGTCCGGGCGAGGCGCGCGAGACCGATATCGGCTTCACCGGCGGCGGCAATAACACGCACCAGGTCTATATCGCGGGCGTGACGCATCACCGCCTCAAGGACCAGAACATCGTCGATCATCTGGTCGAGCTC
>DATLUT010000160.1:0-3072 GCA_035532975.1 Allostellaceae bacterium | reverse complement strand
ACGCTGCGCTCCTCGATCACCGTCAGCGGCGCCGGCAGCGCGCCGGCGCGCAGCAGCAGCGCCAGATCGTTTGCCGACTGCACCGTGAAGCTGCCCTCAATCACGCCCTGCCCGCCGAGGATCGGTTCCTTGATCACCGGCGCGCTAATCACCTTGTTGTCCAGCACGATGGCGAACAGCTTGCCGACGTTTTCCTTCGTCGCCTCGGCGAAGCGCCGCGCCCCGACGGAATCGAACTTGAACGACACGACGGGCTCGCTCTCCTCGAAGGTCGGCTGCGCGTCGGTGAGCATGTCGCCCGACACCAGGATGCGGCGGCGCACGACGTACGCGCCGGGCAGACCGGGCCGGTTCTCCGTCGCCGGCAGCAACTCGTCGCCCGGCGGCACGTGGCCGTTCTGTGCGTCCTCGGCCGACGCGTTGGCATCGACCATCTGGAAGGTGAGCCGCGCGGTTTTGCCGAGCAACGCCTTGACGTGCTCGGGATTGCTGATGCCCGGAAGCTCGACCAGGATGCGCTTATCGCCCTCGCGCTGGATGGTCGCTTCGCGCGTGCCGGTCTCGTCGATGCGGCGGCGCACGATCTCGATCGACTGATCGACGGCCGAGCGCTGGCGCGCCTGGACCGCTTCGGCGGTGGGTTTCACCGTGATGCTGCCCTCGGCCTGGCTCGCGATTTGAAGGTCGGGATCGATCTTGAGAATGGCGTCGTGCACCTCGTCATATTTCGACGCGTCGAGCAGCTTGACCGTGGCGTGATCGCTGGCAACGCCGAGATTGGTGTAGCCGATATGCCGGGCGATCAGCGCCGTGCGCAACTCGTCGACGAGGTTGTTGAGGCGATCGCGTTCGACCGACGCGGTGTCGACCTCGAGCAGCAGATAGGACCCGCCGCGCAAATCGAGACCGAGGCTCACCTGACTCTTGGGCAGGAACCCGGGCCAGGACTCAACCGTTTGCGGCGAAAATGCGTTGGGTAGCGTGAAAATAACCCCCAGCGCACAAACCGCCAGGATGAGGGCGATCTTCCACGTCTGGAAATACAGCATACGCTAGCCGGCTTTGGCGCTGTCCTTCGTTTCGTCCTTGGCGGCCTCGTCCTCGCCGTCCTCGTCGTCGTCCTTGTCCGCCTTGGCGCCGGCCGGTGCCGGCTTGGCCAGCACGTTGACGATCGTGCTGCGCACCACGCGGACGCGGACGTTCTCAGCGATGTCGACCAGCACTTCGTCGTTGTTCGCGACCTTAGCGACCGTGCCAATGATGCCGCCGCCGGTGACGACACGGTCGCCGCGACGGACCGCCTCGAGCATAGCCTTGGTCTCCTTCGCCTTCTTCTGCTGCGGCCGGATGAGGAAGAAATAGAAGACGACGAAGATCAGCGCGAGCGGTGCCATCTGCATGATGGCGCCGGTGCTGCTGCCTCCGGCTGCCTGTGCATAGGCCGGCGAAATCAAGAACATATCGAACTCCCGCGCGATGTGGAGCGCATTGGTAATGGACTTGGGTTGAAAGCGCAAGGCGAGGGCGCAGTTGACGGCGCGCCGGCGCGCGCTTAGGTTCGCGGCGAAATTTTCCCTCCCGGCCAAAGGCTTATCGCCCCTTCGATGACCGACGAAAAGAGCCACGACACGCTACTGCGACGCATCGCCGACGCCCTTGAACGCTTGGCGCCGAAAGCTCATCCGGCGACCGATTTCGACGCCGCCGACGCCTTCGTCTGGCACGCCGAAGGTCAACGGCTCGAGCCGGTGAAGATGGTGAACCGCGTCGACATCGAGCTGCTTCAGGGCATCGAGCGCGTGCGCGATATCCTGCTCGACAATACGCGGCGTTTCGCCAAGGGGCTGCCGGCCAACAACGTGCTGCTGTGGGGCGCGCGCGGCATGGGCAAATCGTCGCTGGTCAAGGCGGTGCACGCGGCGATCAGTCGCGACCAACCGCGTTCGCTGGTGCTGGTCGAGATCCACCGCGAGGACATCCCGTCCCTGCCCGTGCTATTGGCCAAGCTGCGGCAGACGAAGCGGCGCTCGATCCTATTCTGCGACGATTTGTCGTTCGACGCGCAGGATGCCAGCTACAAGTCGCTGAAGGCGGTGCTCGAGGGCGGTATCGAGGGACGACCCGACAACGTGGTGCTCTACGCGACGTCGAACCGCCGCCACCTGCTGTCACGCGACATGATCGAGAACGAGCGCTCGACGGCGATCATGCCGGGCGAAGCGGTGGAGGAGAAAGTCTCGCTGTCCGATCGCTTCGGTCTGTGGCTCGGCTTCCACGCCTGCGACCAGGAGACCTACCAGGCGATGATCCGCGGTTACGCGACGCGCTATGGCCTCGACTATCCGGCCGACAAGCTCAAAGCAGAATCGTCGGAATGGGCGATCACCCGCGGCGCGCGCTCGGGTCGCGTGGCCTGGCAATACATCCAAGATCTCGCTGGCCGCCTCGGCAAGAAGCTCGAGACGCGGTAGGCGCGCGCAAGGGCTCTAGCGCCCCGCGCTCGCTTGCGGGCCGGCCAGATATTGGGCGGGATCGAGCACCTGCGTGCCCTTGCGGATCTCGAAGTGGAGCTGCGGCTGGCTGACGATGCCGGTGGCGCCGACGGTCGCAATCTCCTGACCGCGCTTCACCACCTCGCCGCGCTTGACCAGAACGGATCCATTGTGCGCGTAGGCGGTCATCCACCCGCCGGCATGCTTGATCAACACCAGGTTGCCGTAACCGCGCAATTCGTTGCCAGCATACGCGACGACACCGGCATCGGCGGCGCGCACCGGCGCGCCCTTCGGCGCAGCGATGTTGATGCCGTCGTTATGCGTGCCCGAAGCCGACGTGCCGTAGCGGCCGATGACGCGCCCCTGAACCGGCCAAATGAAACGACCGCCGCGCGGCGGCGGCGCCGGCAATGCGGCCTCCGGCGCACGAGCCGCCGGTGCCGCCGGCGTTTGTCCCGGCGGCGGCAAGCTTGCGACTTCTGGCTTCTGCGGCGGTGGACCCGGCGGCCCGATCGCCTGCGAGCCAACCGGCGCAGTCGCTGGCGGTAGCTGGGTCGTCGCGATTTCAGGCTTGCCT
>DATLUT010000159.1:0-2316 GCA_035532975.1 Allostellaceae bacterium | reverse complement strand
GTTCTCGCCCTCGATGGTCAAGAGCGCGGTGCGCTTGACCGCAGCCGGTTCGACCGGCTGCTCGCGCCACTCCAACGTGCCGAGCGGCAATGCATGCTCCTGGAACACGCGCTTGACCGTCTGGAGGTAGAAATCGGCCGGTAGGTCCATGACCGACATGTACTCGTCATAGAACTTGCGCGTCGTCGCCGCGCTCTCGCCGTCGCCGCGCACCAAATGGTTGAATAGGTCGACATGCGCCGTGACGTGACGGTCGAGATTCATGGTCATGAATCCGGCGAGCTGCAGGAAGCCGGGATAGACGCGGCGAAACGCACCGGGATAGCGCGCCGGCACTGCGGCGACGACGTTCTTCTCGAACCACGACAGCGGTCGCGTCGTTGCCAATTTGTTGACGACGGTCGGATTGACGCGCGTGTCGATTGGCCCGCCCATCAGCGTCATGGTGCACGGCTGAGCGGGATCGTTGTCCGCAGCAAGCAGCGCCGCCGCCGCCAACACCGGCACTGCCGGCTGACACACCGCGATCACGTTGAGATCGCCGGCCAGGTCGCGCATGTACTCCTTCATCAGCGCGATGTGATCGTCGAGCCCGAACTGTCCATAGAGCATCGGCACGTTACGAGCGTTCGTCCAATCGGTGACGTAGACGTCCAAATCCGGCAGCAGCGTCTCGATCGTGCCGCGGAGCAACGTCGCGAAATGGCCGGACAGCGGGGCCACCAGCAGGACACGCGGTTGCACCGCCGCGACGCCCTCCTTGCGGAAATGAAGCAGCGTACAGAAAGGATGACGGGCGACGACCTCTTCGTGGACGGGCAGGACGCGACCCCCGATCGTCACGGTCTTGATTCCGAAGGCCGGCCGTTCGTGCCACATGCCGGCGCGCGCGACCATTTCGCAAGCCGCCGCCGCGGCGCGCACCATCGGGTTGTACGCAACCACCGGCCAGGGTTGGCTCAGGACCCCCTGAACGGTCTGCGCGAACATCCGAACAGGGTCAAAGACGTCACGGTGCGCCTGGTAGGTTTCATAAAGCATCGCCGCGGCCCTCCCCCGAGGGTTAACCCAACATGAAGGCTAGGCGCGGCGCGCGCAGCCATGCCGGGCGAAAAATCGATCATGTTCGGTGTAATGGGGCATCGCCCGAGGGTCAAGCAAACTTACCTAAGCTGCTCACGAATCGGGCAAATTCACAGGTCGTTAACGTCCTCAAACGATAGTTAGCAGACCTCCACATCCATGTAATGAGACGTCTGCTATGCCGTCCGCGCAGAAGCAAATCTCTCGGGATGACAATTCGGTTGCAGGATCAAGCGATTCCGCGGCGCGTCTCGCCGTGGCCGAAGCGCGACTCGCAGCGACCGAGGCGCAGCTTGCCGATGCCGAGGCGATGCTGCGCGACGCGCTGCAAAGCTCGCTCTCGTGGCTGTGGGACTTCGACGACCAGCTGCGCTTCACGCGCATCGCCGGACCGATCGAGCAACTCCTCGGCACGCCGGCCGAGGCTCTGATCGGCAAGAACATCGAGGAGTTCTTCCGCGCACCGAACGACCCGCAGGTCCAGAATCATCTCGCGACGATCCGCGCGCGCAAGCCGTACCGCGACGTCGTCACGTCGATCAGCACGCACAAGGGCGTGCGCTGGGTCAAAGCTAGCGGCAAGCCGCTCTTCGACGCCGAAGGCAAGTTCCTCGGCTATCGCGGAATCGCCAGCGACGTCACCGCGCAGGTCGAGACCGAGCGGCGCGCCGCCGAGGCGCACCGTCGCTTCATGGAGGCGATCGAGACGGTGCCGGCAAGCTTGATGCTGTGCGACCGCGACGACCGCATCGTGTTCTGCAACAGCGCAACGCAACGCTTCTTTCCCACGGCGTCGCATCTGCTGATCCCCGGCACCAAGTACGAGGATCTGCTGCGGGCCCATACGGCAAGCGGCGTCGTCGCGGGCGTGGGCGACGACGTCGAGGGCTGGATTGCGGCGCGCATGAAGCAGCACCGCTCCGGCAACACCAACATTACGCGTGCCTACAAGGACAACCGCTGGTCGCAGATTATCGAGCGCCGCACCTCCGATGGCGGCATCATCGGCGTCCGCCTCGACATCACCGAGCTGAAGAAACACGAAAAAGAACATGAGGCCGCGCAGGCCCGGCTCAAGGACGCGATTGAGACTATGCCAGCGTCTTTCGTCCTCTACGACCGCGAAGAGAGGATTCTGCTCCGTAACGACCAGGCGGAGAAATTCTTCCCTGAAGTCGCCGACCTACTCGTGCCTGGAGCCAAGATCGAGGATTTGACCCGCACGCGTTATCG
>DATLUT010000158.1:0-5086 GCA_035532975.1 Allostellaceae bacterium | reverse complement strand
GGCGCGAACGCCGATCCCGTGCTGCCCTATGCCTATGCCTCCGATGCCGAGACCGGCCGCGTCGCGGAGCTCATCGCCGCCATGGCGGCAGGCACCGTCGACGTCGTTGCCTTCACCAGCTCGCCGCAAATCGAACGCCTCGCCGAGGTCGCCCGGGCGCGCGGCCTCGAACCGCAACTGCGCGACGGCCTGGCGCGCACGAAGATCGCGTCGATCGGTCCGGTGATGAACGCCGCGGTCGAGAAGATTGGCGGCCGCGTCGCGATCATGCCCGCCGGCAGCGCGTTCCACCTCAAGCCGTTGGTTAACGCGATTGCCGCCGCGCTCGGCGCGGATACGCAGGTGCAATAAAACTGAAATCACAGCGTCACAATCACGGCGACTTTTTCAGTTGTGTTGCAGTCGACGCGACAAAACGCGCAACAAAATCCGGCAAGCGCCGTCTATTCAGGAAGAATTAGCGGGTCGGGCTCTAGCGTCCGGGCCGTCGTCAACGGAACTGCCGGATGCCATTGCTGTCTCCCTCCTCCGCCGTACTGGAAGTCGCCGGCGACGCCAGCCTGGCCGACTTGCTGCTCGACGTCGCGCCGGCGACGCAGGAGACCACCAGCGCCGTCGTCTACGAGCGCTTCCGCGCCGATGCCGAGATGATCTCCGTCCCGGTCGTCGCCGGCGACAAGCCCGTCGGCCTGATCTTCCGCACCGCGTTCATGGCGAGCCTGGCGCACAAATATGGCAACGCGCTCTATGCCGACAAGCCGGTGACGCATCTGATGGACGCGCAGCCGCTGATCGTCGACCAGTCGGTGAGCGTGGACGAGCTCGAGGCGATCATCGTCAATGACAAGCCGTCGGCGCTGCGGAGCGGCTTCATTGTCACGCTCGACGGCCGCTATGTCGGCGTCGCCAGCGCGCTGTCGCTGTTGCGACTCAGCATGGCGCGCACACAGCGGCGCAACCGCGAGCTCGAGGAGGCGCGGCGCCGCGCCGAGGCGGCGAACGAGGCGAAGTCGCAGTTCCTCACCATCATGACGCACGAGCTGCGGACGCCGCTCAACGCCATCATCGGCTTCACCGACTTGATGCAGAGGGGCACTTTCGGCAAGATCGAGCCGCCGCGCTACGGCGAATACATCACCGACATCAACACCGCCGCGAACCAGCTCCTCGCCATCATCAACGACGTGCTCGACATGGCGAAGATCGAGCAGGGCAAGATGGTGTTGCAGGAGGAGCCGGTCGATCTCGGGTCACTGATCGACATGGCGATGCGCGTGGTGAGCGAGCGCGCCGAGGCAGCCCGGTTGTCGCTGACGAGCGAGCTGCCGGCGGAGCCGGTGACCCTTTACGCCGATGTGCGCGCGCTGCGCCACATCCTGCTCAACCTGCTGTCGAACGCGGTCAAGTTCACACCGGCCGGCGGCGCCGTCGTCGTGCGGCTGGGCGTCAGGCCGAACGGCGGCGTCGAGCTGGCCGTCGCCGACACGGGCATCGGCATGACGCCGGAGCATGTCACTGTCGCCCTCACGCCCTTCGCCCAGGTCGAGAACGCCTATACCCGCAAATACGACGGCACCGGATTGGGCTTGCCGCTGGTGAAGTCTCTGGTCGAGCTGCACGGCGCCAATCTGGCAATCGAGAGCCGGCTCGGCGCCGGCACGACCGTGCGCATCCGCTTCGGCGTCGAGCGCGTGCTCGAGCCGGCACGGCGTCCGGCCCGACCCGCCCTCGCTCGCGCGTCGTAACGTCGCGGCACCGAGTCGCCGCCTGCCGGCCTTGAACCGCCGCGCGGCGCGGGCTATGTCAGGGACGTATTCCGCGCCCGAGGCCGCCCGCCCATGCAAGCCGCGATCATTCTCTTTCCCGGCTCGAATCGCGAGCAGGACGTGCACGACGCGCTCAAGCGCGCCACCGGCAAGGAGCCGCTCAGGATCTGGCACCGCGACAGCGAGCTGCCCAAGGCCGACCTGATCGTCATTCCCGGCGGCTTTTCCTATGGCGATTATCTGCGCTGCGGCGCCATGGCGGCGCATTCGCCGATCATGCGCGAGGTCAAGGAGCGCGCCGAGGCGGGAACGCCGGTGCTCGGCATCTGCAATGGCTTCCAGATCGTCACCGAGGCCGGATTGCTGCCAGGCGTGCTGCTGACCAACAAGACGCTGCGCTTCCACTGCAACGACGTGCACCTGCGGGTTGAGACCAGCCAGAGCGTCTACACGCGGCGCTACAACGCCGGCCAGGTGATCCGCGTGCCGGTGGCGCATCACGACGGCAATTACTTCGCCGATCCGGACACGCTCGACAGGCTCGAAGGCGAAGGCCGTGTCGCCTTCCGCTATTGCAGCGCGGACGGCGAGATCGACGACGCCTCCAACGCCAACGGCTCGGCACGCGCCATCGCCGGCATCTTGAACGCGAAGCGCAACGTGCTCGGACTGATGCCGCATCCCGAGGACGCGACCGATCCGCTGCTCGGCTCGACCGACGGCCAGGGCTTCTTCGCCGCGCTCGCCGAGGCGCTGGCGTGAGTCCCGACACCGGCGCCAACGCCGCGGCAACGCTCGACCAGGCGCGGCAGTTCGGCCTTTCCGACGAAGAGTTCAAGCGTGCCTGCCGCATCATGGGCCGCACGCCCAATTTCACCGAGCTCGGCATCTTCTCGGTGATGTGGTCGGAGCATTGCTCCTACAAATCGTCGAAGGTGTGGCTCAAGAAATTGCCGACCACAGGCAAGCGCGTGATCTGCGGACCGGGCGAGAACGCCGGCGTCATCGACATTGGCGACGGCGACGCCGCCATCTTCAAGATGGAGAGCCACAACCATCCGTCGTTCATCGAGCCCTACCAGGGCGCGGCGACCGGCGTCGGTGGCATCCTGCGCGACGTCTTCACCATGGGCGCGCGGCCGATTGCGAACCTGAATGCCCTGCGCTTCGGCAGCCCCGACCATCCCAAGACCCGGCACTTGATCGACGGCGTGGTGCGCGGCATCGGCGGCTACGGCAATTGCGTCGGCGTGCCGACGGTCGGCGGCGAGTGCAATTTCCATCCGAGCTACAACGGCAACATCCTGGTCAACGCCATGACCGTCGGCCTGGCGCGCGCCGACCGCATCTTCTATTCGGCCGCGGCGGGCCCGGGCAATCCGGTGATCTATGTCGGCGCCAAGACCGGACGCGACGGCATCCACGGCGCCACCATGGCCTCGGCCGAGTTCAGCGAGGACAGCGAGAGCAAACGGCCGACGGTGCAGGTGGGCGATCCCTTCACCGAAAAATTGCTGATCGAGGCCTGCCTCGAGCTGATGGAATCCGACGCCATCGTCGCCATCCAGGACATGGGCGCGGCGGGATTGACGTCGTCGTCGGTCGAGATGGCGGGCAAGGGCGGCCTCGGCATCGAGCTCGCACTCGACCAGGTGCCGACGCGCGAAGAGGCGATGAGCGCCTACGAGATCATGCTCTCCGAAAGCCAGGAGCGCATGCTGATGATCCTGAAGCCCGAGCGCGCCGAATTCGCGCGCAAGGTGTTCGAGAAATGGGAATTGGATTTCGCGGTGATCGGCCGCGTCACCGAAAGCGGCAGGCTGGTGCTGACGATGCACGGCCGGACCGTCGCCGATATGCCGGTCGGGCCCCTGGTCACTGAGGCACCCTTGTACGAGCGGCCGTGGACGCCCGCCCCTGCCCTGCCCGTGCTGGCGGCGAAGGACGTCGAAGCGCGCGAGCCGATCGCCGCGCTCAAGACCCTCATCGCCTGTCCCGATCTCGCATCGAAGCGCTGGATCTGGGAACAGTACGACCATCTGGTGATGGGCCATACCGTGCAGCGGCCGGGCGGCGACGCCGCGGTGGTGCGCATCGCCGGCCGCAAGAAGGCGCTGGCGCTCGCTACCGATTGCACGCCGCGCTACTGCGCCGCCGATCCGAAGCGCGGCGGCGCGCAGGCGGTGGTCGAGAACTGGCGCAATATTACGGCGGTGGGAGCGACACCTCTCGCCATCACCGACAACATGAATTTCGGCAATCCCGAGCGACCGGAGATCATGGGACAATTTGCTCTCTGTATTGAAGGCATGCGCGAGGCGTGCCTGGCGCTCGACTATCCGGTCGTGTCGGGCAACGTCTCGCTCTACAACGAGACCAACGGCAGCGGCATTTTGCCGACGCCGGCCATCGGCGGCGTCGGCTTGATCGACGACGCGGCCAAGAGCATGTCCCTCGCCTTCAAGCGCGAGGGCGAAATCGTCGTCGTCATCGGCGAGACCGCGGGCTGGCTCGGCCAATCGCTCTATCTGCGCGAACTCCTCGGCCGCGAGGAAGGCGCGCCGCCGCCCGTCGACCTCAAGGCCGAGCGGCGCAACGGCGACTTCGTGCGCGCGCAGATCCTGACCGGCGCGGTGACATCCTGTCACGACGTATCCGACGGCGGCCTGCTCGTCGCCCTGGCCGAAATGGCGATGGCAAGCGGCATCGGCGCCACGCTCGCAGCACCACAGGACAGGCCGGCGCACGGCTTCTGGTTCGGCGAAGACCAGGCGCGCTACGTGGTGACCTGCCGCGCGCCTGACGCACTGCTCCAGGCCGCGCAAAAGGCCAATGTCCCCGCCCGCGTTGTGGGCAAGACCGGCGGCGGCGCGTTGACTCTGGCGGAGGGCAATGCCATATCGATTGCGGAGCTCAAGCGCCTCAACGAGGCGTGGCTGCCGGCCTATATGGCGCAATAGGAACGCGGATGGCGCTCGACGCGGGGACGATCGAACGGCTGATCAAGGAAGGCCTGCCCGGCGCGCGCGTCACCATCGAGGATTTGCGCGGCGACGGCGACCATTATGCCGCGCACGTCGTCTCGCCGGCGTTCAAGGGCAAGAGCCGCGTGCAGCAGCACCAGATGGTCTATGCCGCGCTCCAGGGACGCATGGGCAACGAATTGCACGCGCTGGCGCTCCAGACCAGCGCGCCCGAGGAATAACCCGAGTTCATCAAGAGGACCAGATGACCACCGACGCCATCGTCACCGACCGCATCAAGCAGGACATTTCCGACAACACCGTCGTGCTCTTCATGAAGGGCACGCCGGTGTTTCC
>DATLUT010000157.1:0-2428 GCA_035532975.1 Allostellaceae bacterium | reverse complement strand
AGATCGCGGTCGTTCGCCAGGACATAGATGTAATCGCCGGCGACCCAGGGCATGTGCGTGCCGCCCACGTCCTGTTCCCACACGCGATCGCCGGTGCGCAGATCGATCGACACCAGGATTCCCGAATGACTGATCGCGAACACGCGATCGCGATCGATCACCGGCTGGCCGCGGATGTCGGCGAGCGACGACAAAGCGCCGAGCGGCCGCGAGGTCGCAAGGTTGTCCGACCATACCGACCGGCCGTTCTCCACACGCAGCGCATAGAGCTCGCCCGACGAATACGGGACGATCACGGTGTCGCCTTCGACCGCCGGGCTGGCGCCGATCAGCAGGTCGGCCGGCTCCGGTATGCCGTTCTGCGTCCAGAGGCGGTGGCCATCAGCCGCCGCGAGGACTTCGATCTCGTTGTCGACGGTGATCGCGAAGACCCGGCCATCGGCGGCCGTCGGCGGGCCGTGCGCCGGGCTCGCCAGATTCTGCCGCCAAATCTCCTTGCCGCTCGCCGCGTCGACGGCGACGACTTGCGCATAACCCGTAGCGATGAAGATGCGCCCGTCGGCGTACGCGATGCCGCCGCCGAACATTTGATCCTCGTCGGTCTTCGGCTGCGGATCGAAGCGCCAGATACGATCCCCGCTCTTCGCGTCATACGCGGAGACAACGTTATTGGCGTCCACCGCATAGACGCGACCGTTGGCGACGATGGGTTGCGCCGTCACGCGACCATAACGCCACGCACCTTCGCCGACATTGGCCTTCCAAGCCCGGCCGATATTGGGACCCAGCGCGAGATGGTACATCGCGTGGTTGGCATAGCCGCCGGCACCGGGCCAAGCCGGATTGTCGAACGGCGCCGGCAGCGTGATCGGCGTCGCCTCGAGTTTGGGATCCGGCGTCAGCGTCTTTTCCAGCTCGAGAACGGAAATGCGCGTGCCCTCGAGGTGAACCTTCTTGCTACCGCCGCAGCCCGCAAGCGCCAAGCACGCAGCGAGCGCGAAGCAGGTCGCCGAGCGAAAGATCATGGACCCAGGGCCGCGATCATCTGCGCAGCGCGCTGCCGCGCTCCGGGCGGCGCATTCGGATCGTCCGCCAGCTCCCGAAAGCTCTTACGCGCACTCGCGCTGTTGCCCGCCTTCATCTCCGCAAACGCCATCAGCTCGATCGCGAAGGGATGCCACGGACTGGTACCGTCGGTCAGCGGCTTGAGACGCTGTATCGCGCCGCCGGCGTCACCCTTGTCGAGAGCGGCGCGCGCGGCGAGCAGCGTCGCTGCATCGCGATACACCGGATCGAGCGAGCCATCACTGGCCAATTGGTCGTAAATTGCCAACGCGCCGGCAACGTCGCCCATGCGCGCCTTGAGCGCCGCCTCTTCCATCCGTGCCAACATGGCATGGCCACCGCCGGCTTGCTGCGCAAGCGCGGCGAATGCGTCGGCCGCGTCTTTGTCCTTGCCATCGCGAACGAGATCAAGCGCCGCGGCGAAGCGCGTGCCTTCGGCTGCACTACGCTGCTGACGGTATTGCCGCCAGCCGACGCCAACCGCAGTGGCGACGACGACCAGCACGGCCGCGACGATCACCCACCGGCCATAACGCGCCCATAGCTTCGCGAGGTTCTCCTTTCGGAGGTCCTCGTCAATTTCCCGGAAGATGTCGCTCAAAACTCAGCCCCGACCCACGAAAACGCCCGGTACCATAACCCCTTGGCGAGGTTCCTGCAAACCCCGGACCCGGCATTTTGCGGCCATTTCCGGCACGGCCGGCCGCGCTGGATTTCATCCGCGAAATGGGAAAGACTGAAGCTCCAACCATGCCCCGTCTCGGCGACCCCCTGCCGCGTCATCCAATGGCCACCGTCACCCGCCTCAGCGATCACCGCAGGCAGCGACGTACCTTCTTCAGCCGCGCCGAACTCGACCAACTTCTCCAGCTCTACAGTCGGCAGGTGATGCGCGGCGTGTGGCGCGACTACGCCATCGATCAGCGCGACGGGACTGCGAGCTTCTCGGTCTTCCGGCACAGCCTGGAGAGCCCACTCTTCACGGTTCTCAAGACCGCGCCCGACACGACGCGTCACAGCAACTATGCGCTGCTCCATCGTCGCGTGCGGTTGGCCACCGGCGCGACGTTGGCGGATGTGCTGGCCCGCCTCGAACGCGAGATCCGGCGCGACGGCCGCCTCATGAGCGCGGCCGGCATCCTGGCACCATTATGATAGCGCGCCGATCAAGCGCCGGAATTCCTTGGCAATCGGGTGGTTTTTGGCCAAAGTAACGCGCCGGTTGGGTTGCAGCGGGGGAGACCAAAAAGTCGGCGTCAGGGAAGACCTGTCACCAGGATCGTGGCTGTCGGGCTGACGCTCCTGTCGTTCACGGTTCACGCCGAGAGCGGCATCATCGACGAAATGAAGCTGGGTGTCCTGG
>DATLUT010000156.1:0-11338 GCA_035532975.1 Allostellaceae bacterium | reverse complement strand
GCGGCGCGCCGCTCGGCGCCGGCATGATCGGCTTAGGTGCCGGCTCGATCGGCACGCTGGCGCTCGGCGGCTCGGCTGCCGCGACGCCGATCAGCGTCAAGGTCGCCACGATGTTGACGGCAAAAACCCGTTTCATTGCGCTCTCCGGCGCGGCCTGCGTCATCCGCGCAATTTGTGCCCAATTGTAGGGTTTTACCCGAGTATTGGACAAGGCGTGACCAAGTCGGGGCGCTGCGCGCACTGCCGTCCTCTGCCTATTAGGTGAGCGGCCGCGTTGGCGCTATAATGGCGGCGATCCGGGGGAGCGGCTTTTCGCCGCGCCGGCGAAGGCCGCTCCAAGCTCAGTGTGGAGGGTCTGATGAACGTCGAAGCCATTCTCAAGGCCAAGGGGCGGCAAGTCGTGACCATTGCGCCCGACGCCGCCGTGGCGGACGCGGTGCGGTTGCTGCACCGCATGGGCATCGGGGCGCTGATCGTAAGCACGGATGCTAAGCGGCTCGACGGCATCCTGTCGGAGCGCGACGTCGTTCACGCGCTGGCCGACCGCGGCACGGGATTGCTCGATCTGCGTGTGTCCGATCTGATGACGCGGCGGGTCGTGACGTGCGCGCCGGCCGACACGATCGCCGAGTTGATGGCCGAGATGACGCGCAGCCGCATCCGTCATCTGCCGGTCGTCGAGCACGGCCGGATCGTCGGTCTGGTCAGCATCGGCGACGTGGTGAAAAACCGGCTCGAGGAAATGGAATTCGAGACGACGTCGCTGCGCCAGTTCATCTCCGGCGCGGCTTAGACGATCGCAAAACGAACGGCGCAACACGAATCCTCGTGCGGCGCCGCTCGTTGCAGCCCGCGAGGCTGAACTTGGCAGTCCGCTTCTTAGACGCCTCGACAGTCGTTGAGCCGGGCCGAGGGCCGCGGTACCTCGCGGCAGCCGAGCCCCAAAAAAAGCGGCGCGTAGAGCGCGCTGGCCACCCTGCCGGTGGGGGGAGGATCGACAGGGAAGGCGCTGGCAACGCTCTACGCGTCTGACTCCCATATAGCCGATGGATTAGGCACGAAAAGGGCGAAATGAGCCCGCACCGATTGGTCACGCCGTGTGACTAGAGTCGGGCCGACACACATCGCCCGCACCGCGGTGGTTTATCCGACCACACGCAGCCGCGGCTTCGCCGTTGTGACCATCCAGTGATAGATGGCCTCGTAGTCGCGGGCCATTCGACGAGCCGTGAAACGCTCCTCGAAGCGGCGCCGAATGCGGGCGCGCGGCAGCTGATCGAGACGCTGGACGGCTTCGGCGGCCGCCTGCTCGCCATCAACGATGAAGCCGGTAAGACCGTCCTCGACGATTTCCGGCACCGAGCCGCTGTTGTAAGCGATGACCGGCGTGCCGCACGCCATCGCTTCGATCATGACGAGGCCGAACGGCTCCGGCCATTCGATCGGCATCAGGAGCGCCTTCGCGCGACTCAGAAAGTCCGACTTCTCATGGTCGCTGATCTCGCCGATGAATTCGATATGGGGTTGGGCAAACAGCGGCCGGATCTCACGCTCGAAATAGCCGCGATCGACCGGGTCGACCTTGGCCGCGATCCGCAGCGGCGTCTTCGCCAAAGCGGCGATGCGGACGGCACGATCGATCCCCTTTTCCGGCGAGATCCGGCCGAGAACGGCCAGATATTCGGGCGCGACCGGCTGCGGCGTCAGCAGTGTTTCCGGCAGTCCGTGGGGGACGGTCTTGGCCCAGTGTGCGTTCAGTACCGGCCGCCGCTGCGCGTCCGAGATCGACACCACCGGCACGTCGCGAAAGAGGTCGAAGACCGGCTGATGCTCGTAGAGATCGAGCCGACCATGCAGCGTCGTCAGGAATGGCGTCGCTTGCCGCGAGAACAACGAGAACGGGTAGTAATCGAGATGAAAATGCAGCAGATCGAACTCCGGTGCGCGCTGCCGGACGCGTTCGAGCATCATCATATGCAGCGCGATCGGATCGCGGATCGAACCATCGAGACGCAAGGCGCGGGGCCACATCGGTTCGAGCTTGGCCGCGGTCACGGAATCGCCGCTCGCGAAGAGAGTTACGTCATGTCCAAGCGCGACCAGCTCCTCGGTCAGCCACGACACGACGCGTTCGGTCCCCCCGTAAAACTTAGGCGGGATTGCCTCCGTCAGCGGCGCAATTTGGGCAATACGCATAAGGGATAGCCTCCATTCCAAATGCTCTTCGAGCGCAGAAGAGCGGCAAAGGTGAGATAGGCGACGGCTTGTCTCATTTACGTCCGACATAATGTCGCTGGGGAAAGCGGCGTATTTCGGGCGTCAGTCGTAAACGCGGATTTGTCACAGCAATTGCCGCTGACGACCGCCCATGATTTCGGATGATGAATGAATTGACCGCCTATGCTTTGCGGCCGATCGCTTTCTTTTGGCGCTACATCGTCAAACGACCCATAGCGCACGCCGCCATTCTCCTCGCTGTCCTCTGCGCTGTCGGCTGTTCGGTCAGCCAGCAATACGGCATTAAGTTCCTGGTCGACACGCTGGCGGCAGGCCCGCGCGCCCATGTCTGGCAGGCCTTCGCGCTGCTCGTCGCCCTGATCGCCGCCGACAATCTGCTCTGGCGCGTGGGCGGCTTCATCGCGAGCCGCGCCTTCGTCATCGTCACCGGCGACGTCCGCGGCGACCTGTTCCGCCATCTTACTGGTCACGCGCCGCATTTCTTCAACGAGCGGCTACCGGGCATGCTGAGCGGACGAATCACCGCGACGTCGAACGCGGTGTTCACCGTCGAGAACATGCTGGTGTGGAACGTGTTGCCGCCCTGCATCGCGGTGATCGGCGCGATCGGTTATCTCGCGCTCGTCAGCCCGGCAATGATGGCGAGCCTTGCGGTGGTTTCCGTCGGACTCGCGGCCGTTCTCTATCGCCTGGCGGCCGCCGGCACGCCGCTTCATCGCGGCTTTGCCGACAAAGCGGCGCGCGTCGACGGCGAAATGGTCGACGTCATCGGCAACATGCAACTCGTCCGCGCCTTTGGCGCTCTCGGGCGCGAGCACCGGCGCTTCGATGCCGCCGTCGGCCAGGAGATGGATGCGCGGCGCAAGAGCCTCGTCTACCTCGAGAAGCTGCGGCTGATTCACGCTAGCATCACCATCGTTCTGACCTTCGCGCTGCTGGCTTGGGCGTTGCTGATGTGGCAGCACGGCCAAGCGACCACCGGCGACGTCGTGCTGGTGTGCACGCTGGGATTTACCGTCCTCCACGGTTCGCGCGATCTCGCCGTCGCGCTTGTCGACGTGACGCAGCACATGGCACGGCTATCCGAAGCGATCGCGACACTGCTCGTGCCGCATGCGCTGACGGACCATCCCGAGGCAACGTCGTTCCGTCCGGTCGGCCACGGCGTCGCCTTCGAGCGCGTCACCTTCGCCTATCCGGGGGGCCACAAGGTCTTCCACGAATTCAGCCTGCGCTTCGCGGCCGGCAAACGCACTGGGCTCGTCGGCCCCTCGGGCGGCGGCAAGTCGACGATCTTCGCGCTGCTTCAGCGCTTCCATGCCGTGCAAGGCGGCTGCATCGTGATCGACGGACAGGACATCGCGCGGTTGAAGGAGCAAGGCCTGCGCGACGCGATCGCCTACGTGCCGCAAGACCTGTCGATGCTGCATCGGTCGGTGCTCGAGAACATCCGCTATGGCCGCCCCGACGCGAGCGACGCCGATGTCGCGGCGGCGGCGCGCGCGGCATATTGCGACGACTTCATCGCCGCGCTCCCTCAGGGCATTCACACCATCGTCGGCGAGCGCGGTGTCATGTTGTCCGGCGGGCAACGTCAGCGCATCGCCATCGCCCGTGCGCTGCTCAAGGACTCGCCGATCCTGTTGCTCGACGAAGCAACCTCGTCGCTCGACACGGAATCGGAAGAAGCGGTGCGGGACGCGCTCGATCGCCTGATGCGCGGCCGCACCGTGATCGCCATCGCGCACCGGCTGGCAACGTTGCGCGGCTTCGACCGCATTGTCGTGCTGGCCGACGGCCACGTCATGCAGGACGGCGCGCCGGACGATCTCGCGCGCCGCGATGGGCCCTATCGCGAGCTGCTCGCGCGCGAGATGAGCCGGCTGCGTCAGCGCGCCGCCTAGGCCGCCAGAAATTTCTCGAGCCAGTGGATCACGGCGGCGACGCTGTCGAGCTGATGGCGCGCGACACTGTCGGCGGTGGCGCCGACATGGATCGACAATCCATCCAGGCTGTTGACGACCGCGAAGCCGTCTTCGTCGGTGCGATCGTCGCCGACAAAAACCGGCCGACGGCCGCGGAAGGGCGCCTCGGCGAGGAACGCATGAATCGCCTGGCCCTTGTCGATAGTACGCGGCCGGAGCTCGATGACCATCTTGCCGGGAAGCATCGCAAGGCGGTCCTCGGAAAGGACAACCGCCTGCTCCGCAATGCGCCGGCTGGCGTCGGCGAGCTCGGGCCGCCCACGATAATGGATGGCGATCGCCAGGCCCTTGTCTTCGATCAGAACGCCCTGGGTCATCGCAGCGAACTGGCGCACGGCGGGCCAAACCAGGTCGAGTGTGGGATCGGGCGCCGCGCGTTGCATCGCACCGGAAGCGCATCGGCGTTCGAGTCCGTGGATGCCGGCCGCGGCGCCGGTGTAGCCCGGGAGCAGGCGTCCCAGGTCCGCCAGTGGGCGGCCGCTGATCACGGCCAACGCGCCGCCGAGCCGCGCGGCGACACGCTGCAGCAGCTCAGGCAGGCCGGCCATCACCTCGACGCGATCGGGCGTCGCCGCGATCTCTACCAGCGTGCCGTCGAAGTCGATGAACAGCGCGTCGTTCCGCGACAATGGCGGCGACTGGGCGGCGGCGACGTCGGTTGCGGTAATCTCCACCCGCGACTCCTCGACCTCGGCGTTCAGTAGCCGATCCGATCCGGCAATTGTGGCGGAATTCGGATGCCGGGTCGATGCGCCGCGATGCAAAGCGCGTTTTTGTCACGAGTCCGGCCCTGTCGCGCGGAGTATTTCTGCAACGCGGAACTAGGCAGGGGCGGATGAGCGCAGCGCTCGAGGAATCCATCCGGCGATACACCGCCGACCTGCGTCGCTATGCGCGCGCGCTGGTCGGACACATGGGCGAGGCCGACGAGCTCGTGCAGGAGTGTCTCGTTCGCGCGATCGCCCAGGCACGGGTGTGGAACCGTATTCGCGACCCACGCGCCTATCTTTTCGCCATCATGCACAATGCTTACGTCGACTGGCTCGCCGGCCATCGTCGGCAACGGCACTATGTCGAGCTGCAGCTCATGGTCGGCGCTAGTGCGGCCTGCGCGGAAGCGCAGACCGCCGCCGTGGAACTCAAGGATCTCGAGCGCGCATTGCCGCAACTTCCAGCCGAGCAGCGCGAGGTCGTACTCCTCGTCGGGCTCGAGGGCATGAGCTACCAGCAAGCAGCCGAAACGCTTGGCGTGCCGATCGGCACGGTGATGTCGCGGTTATCGCGCGGTCGGGATGCGCTCCGCCGCATGACGGAAGGCAAGGAGCGCCGCGTCCGGGCGTTGCCGGTACGGACGACCGCGGCGCGCGGTCACCTGCGGGTGGTTTGAGCCGGGCTCGGCGATCGCCGGCGATCAGTCGATCGCCGCAAGCCGGTCTTCGTAAAATTCGGCGAGCGCGCCGGCGGAGACACCGCTGCGCTCCAACTGCGCGCGCACCGTTTCTTTCACCCGGATCAGGCCCGCTTCGGTCGTCGCTTCGCAGCGCGCGACCAGTGCCGACCGCTTGTTCGACGCGCGGAGCAGCCACCAGCCATCGTCGGTCTTCGCCCTGACGCCGTCGACGGCAACGACGTCAACACCGGCCGCGGCAAGCCGGGCGCGGATTTCGTCGATCACCACAAACTTTCGGTCATCGGCGCAAGGCAGCAGCAATTCCGGCATGTTGAAAGTCTGCGGCATCGCGTCGCGAAGTGCCGCCAGGCTGCGATCGGCCCGTGACACGAGATTCATCAGCCGCACCGCGGCGTAGAGCGCGTCGTCATAGCCGTAGTACTTATCGGCGAGGAAGATGTGGCCGCTCATCTCGCCTGCGAGTGGTGCACCAGTCTCGGCAATCTTGGCCGCGATCGGCGCGCGGCCGATTCGTGAAATGACCGGGTGGCCGCCGAGCCTGACGATCTCGTCGAACAAGGTCTGGCTCGCTTTGACGTCGGCGATGACTGTCGCGCCGGGACGCTCGCGCAGCACCTCGCGCGCCAGCAGCAGGAGGAGCTGATCGCCCAAGAGCACGCGGCCCTCGCCGTCGATGACGCCGATGCGATCGCCGTCGCCGTCGAACGCGAAGCCGAGGTCGCATTCCTCGGCGACGACGATCCGGCGCAGCTGTTCGAGCGCGTCGGGCAGGCCCGGGTCGGGGTGGTGCGAGGGAAAGGTGCCGTCCACCATCTCGTTCAGTAGGACGTGGCGGCCCGGCAGGCGGGCGCACAGCTTGGTCAACACCGCACCCGCAGCGCCATTGCCCGCGTCCCAAGCTACCGCGAGGGGTCGCGCCAGCGCTAAATCGCCGACGAGCCGCTCGACATAAGCGTCGATCATCGGCCGATTGAGTATCAGGCCACTGTTCGACGCGAACGCGCCGGTGCCGGCCAGCTCGCCCAAACGCCGAAGGTCGGCATGCCGCAACGACTGGCCGCCGAACATCAGCTTGAAGCCGTTATACTCCGGCGGATCGTGCGATCCCGTCACCATGACCGCCGCATCGGTCCGCAACTCTGCGTTGGCGAAATAGAGCATCGGCGTCGGTCCAAGACCGATGCGGATGACGTGCATTCCGGTCGCGATCATGCCGCGCGCGAAGGCGACGGCGAGACGGCGCGATGTCACGCGACCGTCGAGGCCCAGCGCCACGCTCCGTCCGCCCCGTTCGGATATGAGCGTGCCGAACGCCGCGCCGAGCGCGCCTGCATCCGCGTCATCGAGCGTCTTGCCGACGATGCCACGAATGTCGTCATCGCGCAGAACTGCCGGATCGATCATGCGGCTGCCGATCACGCGTCGCATCGACGGCGATGCGATGCGCTCCGGGCGCACGCGACCGCCGGCGAATGCGCCGTCCGCGCGATAGTGCGTGCCGTTTATTTTCATGCGGAGACCGTCACGCCGGGTGTCTCAACCGGATTTGCGCGATGCGCGGAGTCCGCCGACCGCGTATGCCGAGCCAGCACCCGTCGCGCCGCCGGCGCGAGGTCGGCGCGTGCCAAGGTGAAGGCGATGTTGGCGTCGAGCAGGCCAAGCGGCTCGCTGCAATCGAAGTGTCGGCCGGCGAACGCGTATCCGTGCAGCGCGCCGCCGGCCGCGGCGCCGGCCAGCGCATCGGTGAATTGGATATCGCCAGCCGCGGCCGATCGCGGTCCGTCGAGCAGACCGATGAATGTCGGATCGAAGATAAAGCGGCCGACCACCGCCGAATCCGACGCCAGCTTGCCGGGCGCAATCTGCGCCGCGACGTCAGAGGCGGTGATCAACCGGTCCTCGCGACAGGTCGCCGTGATCACGCCGTACCGCGTCGGCCGTTCGCGCGTGACGGGCGCCACCGCGACCAGATTGACGCCGGTCCGCTGATAGACCGCCATCATCTGCGCCAGGCAGGGAGGTCGTGCCTGAATCACATCCTCGGGCACGAGGACAGCAAACGGTTCGTTGCCGATCACGTAGCGTGCGCACCACAGGGCGTGCCCGAGGCCTAGCGGCTCCGGTTGCCTTATATAGGCGATGGCGCCGGGCCGCGGTTCGCTGCGCTCGATCGCGTCCAGCGCCTGTCGCGCGCCATCCCGGTGCAGGGCATCGTTGAGCTCGGTCGCGTGGTCGAAATGGTCCTCGATCGCGCATTTGCCGCGGCCGGTCACGATCACGATCTCCTCGATGCCGGCGGCAAACGCCTCCTCGACGGCATATTGAATGAGCGGGCAGTCGACTAGCGGCAGCATTTCCTTTGGTACCGCCTTGGTTGCGGGAAGAAATGCGGTGCCGAATCCGGTTGCCGGGATGATCGCTCTGCGAACGGTTCGTGATTTCATGGATCGCTGCATCCTATGTCCGCCTAGTATGACCCCGCCGAGTAAAGACGGCGCCACGCCCTGGTTATTCCGGCGTCCGCATCCCAATCGGAGCGCGGCAGCGGGCTTGCATCGCGCGCCGTCCCTGCCGGCGCATGGAATAAGCTCGCGTCGGTGCCGTCTTATGGATGTCTCACGGGCACAATTGCCTGCGAGGACGACGTCATGTCAGAAGCGCACCATAGCAACGTCATTATGTTGCCGCGCCGCCGGGCGCGGTCGCCCATCGCCGCATTGCTGCGTCTGCCGGTGCGCGCCGAACGGCGACGGTCCGATGGGACATCGCCGCCCCACGGAGCGATCAGCGACTACGAACTGCATGCGTTTGTCGACGACGCGCTCGATCCGGCACGGCGCGAGCGCGTCCAGCTATTTCTGGTGCGGCATCCGGCCGCCGCGGCCGAGGCCGCCGCCTACCGACGCCAGAACCGGCTGTTGCGGGAGCTAGGGCGCGAACCGTCGTCGGTGTCGCCGTCGGTCGGCTATCTCAGTGCACAACTCGCCCGCCGCTTGGCACTGGCACGCGGGCGCCGCGCGTTGGCGGTGGGCGCGGCGGCGGCCGTTCTCTTAGCGGCGGCGCTGTCGATGCTGAGCAGCGGCGACTGGCTCAGCGTGCCGCATGTCGTCCTGACGGCCGGACGATGACGCGATGCGGACCGGTGGCACGAGGGTCCGGGCCGCCGATGCGCAAGGGTCAAATGTGACCATTTCGTGTTCCGACGGTGCCGGGGCGCGCCGTTCAGGCCGCCCGGACCGCGTCAAATTTGTGCCCCATTTCAGCGTTTAGATTTCCTCCACGGTTGCCGTCGCAGGCCGCGCGTCGGAGGTCCGTTGTGGGGGCGCCATAGCACTTTGGCGCTCCACGAACGAGGGAGGCGGGGAATACCGCGGTCGATCTCGCTCTAGTCTGTCCGCACGTCGACAAAAAACAAGAAGACGCGTGTGTCGGGCCCATTTTTTGTGAGGTGAACAGCGATGACGACGCTACAGAAGGAAAGCGCCTCTACCTGGTCGAACTCGGACCTTGCGCTCGCGCCGAGCGCAACGGGTCAGGCGGATCAGGTCGAGTCGTCCACCGGAGCCCGCGTCAAGCTGGTTTTGGTCGACGACGACGCGGACTATCGCGAAGCGGCATCGGCGGAGCTCACCGAGCTCGCTTTCGACGTGTTTGCGTTCGCCAGTGGCGACGAGATGCTCGAATACTTCGCGCAGAACAACGATGCCGACATCATCGTGCTCGACTGGAAATTGCCGGCTGGGCTGGGCATTGATCTTCTGCCGAAGCTGCACGATCGAGGCATCCGGTTGCCGGTCATGTTCCTCACCGGCATGCCGGCGACCGCGTATGAGAGCGCCGCACTCGATCGTGGTGCGCTCGATTTTGTCGACAAGGCGCGCGGCGTTCCGATTCTCGCCAAGCGTATCCGCCTCATCCTCGATTCGCATCGCCGCGCGCGTGAAACGCCGGCGAAGACGGCGCTCGCTTGCGGCAAGTTGACGCTGCGGCCCGACGTGAGCCGCGCGTTCTGGGACAACAAGGACGTCAGTCTCACGGTGACGGAGTTCAACATCGTGCATCTGATGGTGTCGCATGCCGGCGAGCATGTGACGTACCGCTCGATCTATGATTGCGTCCATCACGCTGGGTTCGTCGCCGGCAACGGTGACGAGGGTTATCGCACCAATGTCCGCTCGTCGATCAAGCGGATCCGCAACAAGTTCCGCGCACTCGACGGCGAGTTCGCCGAAATCGAGAACTTCCCAGCGTTCGGCTACCGCTGGCGCACGGGACCGGCGCAGCCCGCCTGACGGCGGCGTGTCGATGGATGCGCTCGCTGACATGGCGCGGGACATGCGCGCCGCGGCCGATGAGACCGCGCATGCCCTCAAGGGATCGCTGGCGACGATCCAGTCGTCGATCGAGCCGTTGCGGCGCGCGGTCCCGGCGGACAACCTGCGCGCCCGGCGCGCGCTCGAGTTGATCGACGCCGCGCTCGGGCGGCTCAAGGACGTGGTCGACGCCGCCCACCAGCGCGACTGCGCCGTCGCTGCGGCAATCGAGCGCGGGCAGAACAGCGCCCGGCGCTGACGCCGGGCGTGGTCGGTGATTCCCGGGCGCCGCCGTGGCGAAATCCGGCCTTGGAAGGCAGCCCGCGCTGGCAAAGTACGGGCCCGGTTTGATCACAACCGGTGGCACCTGCCGCGCCGCACAATACATGCGTGACGCTGCAGCCGTTTAGCGTCCGCTGGACGGCCAGCGCAACGATTGATTCGATGGAGTGATTTCATGCCGCGCTTCAAGCGTAGTGTTGCATCGATCACGGCATCGGCGGCGGCGCTGAGCTTCGCCGCCCTTCTCTCATTTTCGGCGTCCGCTGTAGCGCAATCGGCGCCGGGCAATCCGGCGATGCCGTACTACAACCCGGCGATGCCGACGCCGCAGGGTTTGCCGCAGCAGCAGAACTTGGCGTCGACGGGGTCCGCAGCCGCGCCGGTGCAGAACGATCCGGGCTATCGCCTCGGGCCGGGCGACCAGCTTCACATCACCGTGTTTGGCCAGCAGGACTTGACCAACAACTACCAGGTCGACGGCGCCGGCATGCTGGCCTTTCCGCTGATCGGACGGGTGCACGCCGGTGGCCTGACCGCGGCGCAGTTGCAGCAGACGATCACCCACAAATTGAGTCCGGATTACATCCGCAATCCAAGCGTCAGCGTCGAGGTCCTGAACTATCGGCCGTTCTACATTCTCGGCGAGGTGAACAAACCCGGCGCCTATCCCTACGTCAGCGGCATGACCGTCCTCAACGCGGCCGCGCTCGCCGGCGGCTTCACCTACCGCGCGAAGGACGACAGTTTCGAGATCAAACGCCTCGAGGGCGGCAAACGTGTCGAGGTTGATGCCGGCGACGACACGCCGGTCCGTCCCGGAGACGTCATCACCATTCCCGAGCGGTTCTTCTGATGTCATTTCTCGAGCCGTCGCATTCGCGCCAGACGAGCCTGCGCCGCGAGATTTACGAGCGCGCGCCTGTCCAGTACGTGGCGGCGGCGCCCGCCGGTCCGCCGCACCAGGATCTGCTCGATACGTTTCGGCGCATCTGGCGGCACCGCGTCATGGTGCTCGCGGTCACGGCGGCATTCGGTGTCGTAGCGCTCGTCGTGCTGTCGCGGCTGCCGTCGCTCTATGTGGGTGAGTCTCAGGTCGAGGTCGGCGTTCC
>DATLUT010000155.1:0-4157 GCA_035532975.1 Allostellaceae bacterium | reverse complement strand
TTGTCGACGGCGGCGCGGATCTTGGCGCCGAAGCGCGTGCGGTCGAGCGTCAGCCAGAGCCCGGTGACCAGCACCGCGCCGCACACGATGAGGAAGCTGCGATAGGTCGGGAACGCACGGAAGCCGAGATCGATCTGGCCGCGCAGCTCGGGCGGCGGCTGGAAGAGCTGGGCAAGCGGCCCCCAGAAATACTTGGCGGTCGCCACCGACATGAAGATGAGGCCGATGGTGAGCAGCACCTGGTCGAGCTCGGCGCCGCCATAGAGATGACGATACAGCAGGCGCTCGAACACGACGCTGGCCGCCGCGACGGCGGCGACGGCGCAAATCAGCGACAGCCAGAACGGCATGCCGTAGTCGTTCATCAGCGTGGTGACGGCATAGCCCCCGAACATGGCGAAGACGCCATGCGCCAGGTTGACGAATCCCATCAAGCCCATCGTCACCGACAGGCCGACCGAGATCAGATACAGGACCATCGCGAACGCCAGGCCGAAGAACGCGATGCTGACGGCGGCCGAGAGAATTTCGCTCATTCTGTCAAGGATTTAAGGCGTGATCCCGAAACTCACTATAGGGTGTTTGGCGGCGCTCAGGCAACGCGGCGGAGACGCGATCGCCTGTAAGCCGGTCAGGTAAGCGAAGGACGAATATGATCGACAACCGGTGCGCATCACCTTCACCTTCGATGCCTATTTTTAGAGGTCCGAAAATTCTTCAGGGCCGATACCGGCCTGACGGAGAATGCTGCGCAATGTGCCCGCCGCTATCTCGCGGTGCTTCGGTACGATCGCCGTGCGAGTTCCTTGCGCTGTCCGCATCGCAAATTTTACATGGCTGCCAGCTTGAGCGACTTCTCTGAAGCCCGCCGCGATCGGTCGGCGCCGAACCTCACGATAGGTCAGGTTCCTAAGCGGCACGCAACGTGATCTGAACGCGACGCACCTTCGGCGAGGCCGTCGCCGCCGGCGCGGCGAAGTGCAAGCTCAATGCTTCGGTCAAGTTCTTGAGTGCGACCTTCTCCGTGCGACCCTGGCTCGCGACGTCGACCTCAAGGCATTGAGCGACATACCATTTACCCTCGCGCCAGATGCTGGCGGTGAATTTGCGTTTTCCGGTCATGCCCCGTTCTCCTCGGCCGCTTCGATATGGTTGCCGGTCGAAAATTTCTTACCACAACCGCGCGCTGTTCAGGCAATGCGATCGCCGGCGCACGATTGAACGTCGGCGATCGTCGCTGCAATCCGGACGCGCCCTACTTCGCCGGCGCGTGCATCGCCTTCCACGGGTCCTTGACCATCGGGAAGGTCTCGAACTCGACATTGGCGATCTTGCCGCCCACTTTCTCGGCCCGGCGGATGTAGATGTTCTGGATGATGTCGCCGGTCAGCGGATCGATCATGAACGGTCCGCGCGGGCTGTCTGTCGTCTTGTAGTTCTTGAGGATCGCCATCGCCTGATCGCCGGTGAACTTGCCGCCGGTCTTCTTGATGACGTCGAAGATCATCGCCATGCCGTCCCAGCCCTGGACCGCCGGGAAGTCCGGAATGTCGTTCGCGCCGAACTCCTTGTGCCAGGCGGCGACGAAGGCCTTGTTCGCCGGCCGCGTGGCCGCCACGGAATAGCTGCCAGAGCTGACCACGCCGAGGGGAATGTCGCCCATTCGCGGCAACTCGCTGTCGATCAGCAGGTCCTGCGTCGTCACCAGCGTGATGCCCGCTTGCTTCAGGCCGAGCTCGTTATAGGTCTTCATCATCTGCGTCGATTGCGGACCGCCCGGCACGAAGATGAACAGGCTCTTCGGCTTGATGTCCTTGATCCGCTGCAGGAACGGCGTGAAGTCCGGATTCTGCACCGGGAAGCGCACCGAGCCGACGACCTTGCCGCCGCCCTTGGTGATGCCGATCTTGAAGCCGTCTTCGGCGTCCCAGCCGGGCGCATAGTCGCTGACCGCGGTGTAGGCGCTCTTGAGCCCGTGCTTCGCCGCCCATTCGCCCATCGGCGCCGAAATCTGCTGCAGGGTGAACGAGTCGCGCACGATATAGGGCGACTTGGTGGTCAGCACCGCCGCCGCCGCGTTCATGTCGACGAACGGCATCTTGGCTTCGGTCATGATCGGCGCCATCGCCAGGGCGTTCGGCGAATAGACGACGCCGGCGATGATGTTCACGTGATCGCGCGTGATGAGTTCTTGCGCCAGTCGCTTCGCCACGTCGGGCGCAATGCCGGTGTCGTCGCGGCGGACGATCTCCACCGTCACGCCTTTCGGCAGGTCCTTGCTGTGCAGCTTGGCGTAAAGCGTGAGGCCCTTGTCCATCGAGATGCCCGGCGGCGCCAGCGGCCCGGAATAGGTCGTGATGACGCCGATCTTGACGGTCTGTGCCGCCGCCGGAAACGCCAACGCCACGGCCACCACCGCGGCAGCGACGGCACCGATCCACTTACGCTGCAAATGCATGAGACGCCCTCCCCGTTTTTGGTCCGCGCTCGCGGCGCCGACCTTCAATTGTTCTATAGAATGCATCCTAGGCGCGGCGCGGTCACCAGACAATCGACCAGCAAAAAGCCGGCGTGGGCGATTGCCCGCGCCAGCGGCGTGGTATCTCAGTTTGGCTCTCCTTCGAGACGCCCCGCGCCCTCATGCTGAGGAGCGTAGCATCTCGAAGCACGAGGGCGCTGGGCTCCTCAGGACGAGGCCAAACTAAGACATTACCCTTGTCCGCTGGCATGCCACGTCGGCTATGGCGCCGGATGCATTTCCTTCCACGGATCCTTCACGTTCGGAATGGTATCGAACGCGACATTCGCCAACTTGCCGTTCACCTTCTCGACGCGCTGGATGTAGACGTTCTGCACGATGTCGCGTGTCGCCGGATCGATGCTGATCGGACCGCGCGGGCTGTTGGGGTCCTTCCAGCGCTTGATGATCGCCATCGCCTGGTCGCCGGTGAACTTGCCCTTGGTGTCCTTGATCACCGTGTACAGCAGGTCCATGCCGTCCCAGCTGTCGACCGCCATGTAATCGGGGATCATCGAACTGCCGTAGGCCTGTTGCCACGCGGCGAGGAACGCTTCGTTGGCGGGCCGCTTGGCGGCGATGGAATAGGTGCCGGCGGTGACCAGGCCGAGCGGCATATCGCCCATCAGCGGCAACTGTTCGTCCGGCACCAGATCCTGCGTGCTGACGACCGCCACCTTGGCAGCCTTGAGACCGAGATCGTTATAGGCCTTCATCGCTTGCGTTGCTTGCGGCCCGGCCGGCACCCAGAGGAACAGCACGTCCGGCTTGGCGTCCTTGACGCGCTGGAGGAACGGAACGAAATCCGGATTCTGCAGCGGGAACGCCACCGAGCCGACGACCTTGCCGCCGCCATCGGTGAAGCCCTTTATGAAGGCGGCGCCGGCCTCGTGACCGGGCGCGAAGTCGCTGACCGCGACATAGGCGCGCTTGTAGCCGTGCTGCGCGGCCCACTTGCCCATCGGCAGGCCTTCCTGCCACAGCGTGAACGACGTGCGCGCGAAATAGGGCGTCTTGCGCGGCATGTCGACGCCAGCGGCATTGGTGCTGATGAACGGCACCTTGGCTTCGTTGGCGATCGGACAGATGGCGTAGCCGTTCGGCGTCCACACCACGCCGATCAGGAACCGGACTTTGTCGCGCGTCACGAGCTCCTGCGCGAGTCGCTTGGCGACGTCGGGAGTCGGGCCCGTATCGTCGCGCTTGACGAGCTCGACCTTGACGCCCGGCGGCAGGTCCTTCGCGTGCGTTTTGACGTAGAGGCTGAGGCCGTGATCGATCTCCTCGCCGAGCGTCGCCATCGGCCCCGAATAGGTCGAGATCACGCCGATCTTGATGGTCTCCGCCGATGCCGGCGCGGGGCCGGCCAGCACAACGGCCGCCAGCGCGGCAGCCGAAAGCATCAACGCATGGTGTCGATAAGTCATCGCCTCTCCCCCAGGTGTGCCGTGTTCTTGGTATGGCCGCGAATGGCCGCCGATTGGCGCTGACTTTAACGTGCGAACCAGGCAGGGGCAACGGCCCGCCGGCTGGCCTTCGAGCGCCAAATCTGCTAGATTCCGCGGGCTTGGCGCCCTGCCAGGAGAGACCGGGTTTCGACCCGGCGCCGAAGGAGCAACCGCCCCGGAAACTCTCAGGC
>DATLUT010000154.1:0-37409 GCA_035532975.1 Allostellaceae bacterium | reverse complement strand
GGCCGGGCCCACGGGAATCGCAAGGATAAGGCCGACGACGACTCCTTTGGCGAAGGTGAGGGCCAGCATGTCTCCGGTCCGGCGGAACGCGCCGCGGACCATAGTCCAGTTGCTGGGTTAGCGGCCAGCGGGCCGGCGACGTTCGATGGTCAGCCGACGGCCCGTTTTGCGCGGCGGGTCGCAGGCTGTTCGCCGGATGTCGCGAGCTCGGCGATCGCGGCAAGCGCCTGCTGGGCGTAGAAGTTTTCGGCGAAGCGGTGGCTGCCGATGAAATGCAGCAGCTTCGCCTCGCTGCGCGGCCCGCCCGGAAAGAAGCACGAATACGACGGAAACGGCAGCACGACCGGCCCGGGTGAATTCGCCACGACGAAATTCGACGCGCATTGCTCGGTGCCCCAGCCGCGCCAGCCGGCGCCCGTCAGTGCCAACATGTTGGCGTCAAATTCGTCGAGACGGTCGCGGCTGAACACGCCTTTGGCGAAGCCCGTGAATCCGGACGAACCGCGCACGTAGAGCAACCGATCGCAATTGGGATACCGATCGAGCGCGCGCTCGGCGACGATGCCCGGCTGGTTGCTGGGAATGGCGCGTGCCGCCTCCGCGGCGGCGCGCATCGTCACCAAAGGCCAGCCGTCGCTCAGCGCGAACGGCAAATTATTGGCGGCGCAATACGCGACCTCGTCGAGGTCGCCACCCTGGGTCAGGGTATCGCTATCGACCTGGATGACGTAGCCGTCGCGTGCGCGATCGAGGATGTAAACCAGTCGTTCCCAGGTGCCGCCGCGCTGGCAGCGGCCGGTGTCGATCGCCTCAAGCGCCTCGAAGCGGATGCCTTCGAGATGCTCAGCGAGGAGCTCACGACGCGCCTGCGGCATGGTCCGCGCTACGATCGCGACGATGTTGCCACGCCGCAGCCGACGATAGAGCGTCTTCATCGCCAGCAGGTAGAGGTGCACGTCGTCGTCGCCGACCATGCTGACAAACATCCATGGCGCCGGCGTGACGCGGACCGGCGGGGTCGCGTGGATCCCGCGCGTGGCCCATTCGAAGCGGCGTGTCCGAATCCGCTTGCGCAGTTGGTAGAACATGACCCGACGATCCTAGCGACCGCCCGGTTGGGAATTGCTTAAGTCGAGGCCGGCGGTTATCAACATATTCTGTCCGGTATAACACAACGGAATAACACGAAGTTCTGCGACTTTATCATTGACAGCCGCGGCCGCGGCGTTAAACCTGACCGGCAATTAATCAAGCGATAACCAAGCGGGAAAACGCCGACCGTTCTCTCTCAGCGACACACGCAGACGGTGCAATCGACTGGGGAGCATCGCTGCGGTCGCGGTGCGGCCGGCGCGGGAAATTTCGCACCAAGTCTCAGGGCACATGGCAAAAACGGACTATACGCGGCTCAATCAAGTACTGATCGATTTGCTCGCGCTCGGTGTGCCGCCGATCTCAATCACGTTTTTCGACGCGCCGCCCGCGGATGTGCCGCGGCTCGAGGGCCCGAAACCGGCGCCGACCGCGGACGGACGCACGGGCGCGGTCGCCGCCGGCTGCGTATTCTGGATGATGGCAACCCGCCGGACGTTCGCCACAGTTGCCGCAGACCACGGGAACTGCAGCGTTGGCAGCCTGACGCACGGCTTCAAGACGCTGACCGAAGCCGCAAAATGCGCCGACGTCGCCGGCCTGGTAGAAACGAATTGGGTCGTGGCCGAGGCGTTTCCGCGGATCACGACTGTCGGCCGAAAGCCGGGATCGATCGTCTACGGGCCGCTGGCGGCGGCGACGCTGGACCCCGATGTTGTCTTCCTGCGCGTCAACGGCAGGCAACTCATGAAGCTGCACGCGGCCTATCCGGATTTGCGCTTCGAGGGCAAGCCGCAATGCCACATTGTCGCGATCGCCAAGGAGACCGGCGAGATCGCGGCTTCGACCGGCTGTGCGCTAAGCCGCGAGCGCACGGGCATGCCGGACACCGAGTTGACCTTCGCGCTTCCCGGCAACCGGTTGGCCGAGTTGATCGAGCGGCTCAAGGCCGTACAAGCGGCCGATCTCCGCGTTGCCGGTTACGCGCGCAAGGACGCGGCGCGCTTTCCGCCCCAGCCTTAATGCACCCGACCCGTTGGTCGATCGTCACATACACGCATCGCCGAGTGATCGACATTACAGTGAATTAAGTGTCGAGCATGCTTTTGAACGTGCTTGATTCTGGGGCGTGAAACGCCGCAGATGGCGCTTCGCGGCAAGACCATCATGCACACCGAATCCTGCACCGGACTCCCATGGCCGAGATGATCGAGGTCCGCGACCTCACCCGCCGGTTTGGTACCATACGCGCGGTCGATCACGTCTCGTTCACGGTCGGTCGCGGCGAGGTGCTGGGTTTTCTCGGCCCGAACGGCGCCGGCAAATCGACGACCATGAAGATGATCACGGGCTTTCTCGCGCCGACCGAAGGCACGGCGGTCGTATGTGGCGCCGACATCGTCGACGAGCCGATCGCGGCGAAGCGCCGCATCGGCTACCTGCCGGAAGGGGCGCCCGCTTACCCCGATATGTCGCCGCGCAGCTTCCTGCGCTTCATCGCCGAAATCCGCGGCTTCGCCGGCGATGAGGCCAAGCGGCGGATCGGATTGGCGGTCGCGCGCACCGCGCTGGCCTCGGTGATGGAGCAGCCGATCGAGACGCTGTCCAAAGGTTTCAAGCGCCGCGTCGGTTTGGCGCAGGCCCTGCTGCACGATCCCGATGTTCTGATCCTCGACGAACCGACGGACGGCCTCGATCCCAACCAGAAACACGAGGTGCGCACGCTCATCAAAGCGCTGGCGCCCGAGAAGGCGATCGTGATCTCGACGCATCTGCTCGAAGAGGTCGATGCGGTGTGTACGCGCGCGATCATCATCGCCGCCGGCCGGCTCCTGGCCGATGCCACGCCGATCGAGCTCGCCGCGCGGTCGCGCCTCCACAATGCAGTCCGCGTCGACCTCGCCGACCGTCACGATGAAGCCGAAAAGGCGCTGCGCCGGCTGCCCGGCGTCGCCGCAGTGGAGCGGGTTGCCACTGTCGAGGGCGGGACGCTCCTCGTCCTGCCGCGCGGCGGCCAGCCGATCGTCGGCGAAGTGACCGACCTAGTGCGCACTGCCGGCTGGGCCGTGCGCGGCCTGAGCGTCGAGCACGGTCGGCTCGACGAGGTGTTCCGGACAATTACAGCCTGAGGCGCGCGTGCATTCCACCTGGGTCATCTTCCGACGCGAGCTGGCGAGCTATTTCACCACGCCGCTCGCCTACGTGTTCATCGTCATCTTCCTGGCGATGGCTGGCGCGCTCGCGTTCTTCGTCGGCAATTTCTTCGATCGCGGTCAGGCGGACCTCTTGCCGTTCTTCAATTTCCATCCCTGGCTCTATCTCGTGCTCATTCCCGCGCTGGCGATGCGGCTTTGGGCCGAGGAGCGCAAGAGCGGCACCATCGAATTGTTCCTGACGCTGCCGGTATCGATCGGCGCCGCCGTGCTCGGAAAGTTTCTGGCTGCCTGGGCCTTCGCCGCCATTGCCCTGGCGCTGACGTTTCCGTTCTGGATCACCGTTAACGTCCTCGGTCATCCCGACAATGGCGTAATCCTCGCGAGTTATATCGGCAGCCTGCTGATGGCTGGCGCGTTCCTGGCCATTGGCGCGGCGCTGTCGGCCCTGACCAAGAACCAGGTCATCGCTTTCGTGATCACGGCGGCGGCGTGCTTCATCTTTACCGTCAGCGGGTCGCCGATCGTGCTCGGCTTCCTGACACCGTGGGCGCCGACCGCACTCATAAACTTCGTCGCATCGTTCAGCTTCCTGACGCATTTCAACGCGATCATGCGCGGCGTCATCGAGGTGCCCGACGCGGTCTTTTTCGTATCCGTGATCGCCCTGTTCCTCTACGTGAACGCCGCCATCGTCGAGCTGAAGAAGGCGGATTGAGGCGGGCGATGAACTTTCATTTGTCCCGTCGCGCTGTCGCGCTCGTGTCCCTCGCTGCGGCGGTCGTGCTCTTCGTCGCCGTCAACGTCATCGCCGGCAACTGGCTCGCCAGCATGCGGGTCGATCTTACGGAAGAGGGACTCTATACGCTGTCACCGGCGACGCGCGCCACGCTTGCCAAGATCGACGAGCCGATCACGCTGCGGTTCTATTATTCGCCCCAACTCGGCCGTGAAATTCCGACCTACGGGGTCTTTGCCGATCGCGTGCGCGAGATGCTGCGCGAATACGCGGCGCTGGCCAAGGGCAAGATCGTGCTTGAGATTCTCGATCCGGAGCCCTTCTCGGCGGTCGAGGATCGCGCCGTTGCGTTTGGCCTCCAGGGTGTGCCGCTCGACCAGAGCGGCGAGCAGGTTTATTTCGGCCTTGCTGGCACCAATTCGACCGACGACCAGGCGACCATCTCGTTCTTTCAGCCGGATCGCGAACGCTTCCTCGAGTACGATCTGACGAAGCTCATCGCCGGCCTCGCCAATCCGCACAAGACGGTGGTCGGCCTCGCCACGCAGCTGCCGCTCGAAGGGGATCTGATGGCGGCAATGCAGGGCCGCCCGCTGGTGCCGTATGTCGTGCTGGACCAGATGCAGCAACTCTACACGGTCAAGTCGCTCGGCACCGATTTTGACGCGGTTCCGAGCGATATCGACGTGTTGATGCTGGCGCACCCGCAAAAGCTTTCGAACAAGACGCTCTATGCCATCGATCAGTTCGTGCTCAAAGGCGGGCGGGCGTTGATATTCGTCGACCCCGATTCGGAAACCCAGCGACTTCATCCGAGTCAGCTCAACCCACCCGGCACGCCAAACGACAGCAGCGTCGATCGTCTGTTTGCCGCCTGGGGTCTTCGGCTGGTGCCGAAAATGGTCGCGGCGGATCGTGCCGACGCGCAGCGCGTCAATGCCGGCAGCGCGACCGACGTCGAGCCTGTCGATTACGTCGGATGGCTGACGCTCAAAGCCGCCAATCTCAATCATGACAATCCCATCACAGCCGATTTGTCGCAGATCAACGTCGCGACGCCAGGTATTCTCGAGCCATTGGCCGGAGCGAAGACGGCGTTCACGCCGCTGATCACGACATCGACGGACTCGATGGAAATCGCCGCCGATAAATTCCAGACGCCCGATCCGGCCGCGCTGCTTGCGGGCTTCAAGCCAAGCGGCAACAAGCTGGTGATCGCGGCACAAGTCATCGGTCCGGCGACGACCGCGTTTCCCGATGGTCCGCCGAAACCCGCCGACAAGACCAAGGCTGCCGCAACCGACACGAAGGGTGACGCCGCGCCGGCGCAGGTAAAGACTGCGGTGAAGCCGGTCGATGTCGTTGCCGTTGCCGACACCGACATTCTCGACGACCAGTTCTGGGTTCAGGTGCAGAATTTCTTCGGCCAGCGCGTCGCCGTGCCCAATGCCAACAACGGCGACTTCGTCACCGATGCGATCGACGTTCTGTCCGGGGGGGCCGACCTCATCGGCCTGCGCACGCGCGGCACCGCGGTCCGCCCGTTCCTGCTGGTGCAGGATATCCAGCGGGCCGCCGACGAGCGCTACCAGGCGAGCCAGAAGGGGCTCGAGGCCAAGCTCAAGGACACCGAGCAGAAGCTCAAGGATCTGCGTGACAAGGGCGCGCGGCAGGCGGGCAGGGTCGATGTCGCGCAAAACGAGGCGATCGAGAATTTCCGTGGCCAATTGCTCGCGACACGGCGACAGCTGCGCCACGTTCAGCTGGCCGAGCGCGAGAACATCAATCGGCTGCAGATCTGGGTCGAATTCTTCGACATCGCGTTGATTCCGATCCTGGTGGCGATTGCTGCCATGGTGATCGGTGTCGTACGCGTGCGGCGGCGGCAACGCCGTGCGGAAGTCGGCTGAGACAGGAGCGCGGCATGCGGCAACGCAGCTTTTTTGTTTTGTTGACGGCGGCGGCGGCGGCCGTGATCCTCGCCGTCGTGTCGAGCCTCGGCGGCTCGTCCGGCCAGAGCAACCCGCTGATCGGCACACTCGTGCTGCCCGATCTCGGTCGGCAGCTCCAGACCATCGATCGCGTGACGATGGTGCACGGTGCGCAAAAATTGACCCTCAAGCGCGGCACCGGTGGCTGGCAAGTCGAGGAAAAGGGTGACTGGCCCGCCAATCCACAGCGCGTGCGCCGCTTGCTTCTCGGTCTCGCCGAGCTTCGCTACGTCGAGCCCAAAACGCGCGAGCGGCGCCTTTACCCCCGGCTTGCCGTCGAGGATGCCGGCAAGCCGGATTCCAAGTCGACCCTTGTCACCGTCGCCGACGGCAAGGGCAAGCTGCTTGGCGAAATCATCGCCGGCAAAAGCAAGTACGATGAGCTCGGCGGCGGCAATGACGGGCTCTACTTCCGCAAGCCCGGCGACGTCCAGAGTTGGCTCGCGCGCGGCTCGCTCGACCTGACGGGCGGCACGACGGATTGGCTCGACAAGACGCTGTTCGATGTTCCCGCGGCCACGATCAAGGACGCGGAATTCACCACCGCCAGCGGCACCAGGGTCGACATCTTGCGCGATGCGCCGGCCGATAAGTTCCGCCTCGCGAACGCTGTTCCCAAGGGAAAGAAGCTCAAGAGCGCGGATGCGCTCGACGAGCCGGCCGGCGCACTCGCGTCGCTCGAGCTTGTCGACGTACAGCCGGCGACGGCGTTCGCTTTTCCGGAGACGGGGATCGCGCACGCGCGCTTCGCGACCTTCGACGGACTTACGCTCACGCTCGATATCGCCGAGCAGGGCAAGACGAGCTGGGTGCGGATCAGCGCGACCGGCACTGGCGCCGCGGCCGCGTCCGCGCACGCGATCAATGCCAAGACCCGCGGCTGGCTTTTTGCCTTTCCCGGCTACAAAGCCGATCTGTTCAAGACCACACTCGCGAGCTTGATCGAGCCGGCCAAGTCGTCGTGAGCGACAGCGTCGCGTCGCCCTGTATCCAGGTCTGCGTTGTCGACCCAGGCACCGGCTTTTGTCGCGGCTGCTGGCGCACGATTGCGGAGATCGCGGCTTG
The DNA here is from genome assembly GCA_035532975.1 of Allostellaceae bacterium. Classification (GTDB taxonomy): domain Bacteria; phylum Pseudomonadota; class Alphaproteobacteria; order ATCC43930; family CGMCC-115725; genus REEB95. The sequence continues at coordinate 30,369 of DATLUT010000154.1, read as the reverse complement.
GCCGACCCTCGACGATCCGGCGCGCCGCCGCATCCTGGAAGCCGTTGCCGCCCGCCGCGATGGATGACAGCCATGCGCTGGCGCGTTCGCAAACGCCGCGCCGCGCGCTTATATACCGTCCCTAGGAGGGTTCCCCGATGCGCGATTCAGTAGCGACGATTCGGGCCGCGGCGAAGGTCGTCCGCGGGATTCCGGCCAATGACGGCGCTGGCGTGAAGCTCACGCGCGTCATCGGCAGCCCGATGCTCGATTCTCTCGATCCCTTCCTGCTGCTCGACGAGATTCGTTCCGACGACGGCGCCGACTACATTGGCGGCTTTCCCGAGCACCCCCATCGCGGCTTCGAGACCGTGACCTATGTGCTCGCCGGGCGCATGCGTCACGGCGACAACAAGGGTAATCGCGGCCTGCTCACGCCTGGCAGCGTGCAGTGGATGACCGCCGGACGCGGCATCGTCCACTCCGAGATGCCCGAGCAGCAGGATGGCTTGATGTGGGGCTTCCAGCTCTGGGTCAATCTGCCGGCGACGCACAAGATGATGCCGCCGCGCTACCAGGACATTGCGCCGGCGCAGGTTCCCGAAGTCGCGCTCACCGATGGCGCCAAGATTCGCGTGCTCGCGGGGGCGTTCAATGGCAGCACGGGCCCGGTCACCGGCATCGTCACCGATCCACTGCTGCTCGACGTGGCGCTCGTGGGCGCCGGCGATGTTTTGCTGCCGGTGCCGGCCACGCACAATGTCTTCGCCTATGTCTTCGACGGCGAGGCGGCGGTCGGCGAGCCCGGCACGCGAGTCGCGCGCGGGCATGTCGCGATCCTCGGTTCCGGCGACGCGGTGAAGCTCTCCGGTGGTCCGGGTCGCGTGCTGCTCGCGGCGGGCAAGCCGCTCAATGAGGCTGTGGCGCGCTACGGTCCCTTCGTCATGAATACGCCCGACGAGATCCGGCAGGCGATTGCCGACTACCAATCGGGTCGGTTTTAAGAGTAGGATTCGCGCAGGTTACGGGGGAAGGCGAAGGCATGAAACGGATCGCAGTTGTCGCCGTCGCCCTCGTACTGTGCGGCTGTTCGGGCACGCCGTGGACGAAGGACGGCACGACGCCTGAATTCGCGGCGAAGGATCTGGCCGATTGCAATAGCCTTGCTGCGAGCGCAACGCAGCGGGATACGCGCATCAATCAGGATATTCTCGCGGCCCGCGCCAAAGACTGGCAGGACACCGGCGCGCTCTTCACGGTGCAGCAGACCTACGAGGCGCGCAACCAGACGCAATCGTCCGACATCGTCTCGCAGTGCATGATCGCCAAGGGCTACGCGCCCGGCGGCTGAACCGCATTAGCGCCGGTTGGATGCGGCCGGCTTGTGGCCCCGATCGATCGTCGTCGGCCCGTAGCAATGCTCGGGGCCTGGAAACGCGCGCGTGCGCACCTCTTCGGCATAGGCGGCAGCCGCGGCGGCGATCGCCTGGTTCAATTCGGCATAGCGCTTGACGAAGCGTGGCTTGTGTCCGTCTGACAGGCCGAGCAGATCTTCGGTAACCAGGATCTGGCCGTCGCATGCGGGCGATGCGCCGATGCCGATGGTCGGCACCGGAATCGCTTCGGTCACGCGGCGCGCCACCGGCTCGTTCGTTCCTTCGATCACAATGGCGAAGGCACCAGCCTTGGCGACCGCGCGCGCGTCGGCCATGACCCGGTCGGCTTCGGCTTCGTTGCGGCCTTGGGCGCGGAAGCCGCCGATGACGTTGACCGATTGCGGCTGCAGGCCGATATGGCCCAGTACCGGAACGCCGCGCTCGACCAGAAAGCGCACGGTGTCGGCCATCGCCTCGCCGCCCTCGAGCTTGATCCCGGCGCAGCCGGTCTCGGCCATGATGCGCGCGGCATTCTTGAAGGCCTGGGCGGGGCTCTCCTGATAGGTGCCAAAGGGCATATCGACGATGACGCAGGCGCGCGCTGCACCGCGCACCGCGGCCGCACCGTGCGCGATCATCATCTCGAGCGTCACCGGCAGTGTGCTCTCGAAGCCATAGACCACCATGCCGAGCGAATCGCCGACCAGCAGAAGATCGGCGATCGGATCGAGGATGCGCGCCATCGGCGCGCTGTAGGCGGTCAGCGCGACGATCGGCTCACCGCCCTTACGCCGCGCAAGCTCGGCAGGTGTCCGCTTCTTGCTGTCCGGGGCCACGACGCTCATGCCAAGGAACTCCACGGTTGAATCGCGCGACTATACTGCAGTGCAACAAATTTGGGCAGCAGTCGTTTCGGGCCGGCTCATCGCAGCCATGCCGGGCTTGTCATTGGGCGTGAAGCGGCTTAAGTCAACCGCAGTTTCTGCAGGAGCATTCAATGGGTTATCGGGTCGCGGTGGTCGGCGCTACTGGCAATGTCGGTCGCGAAATACTGAGCGTTCTCAGCGAGCGCAACTTCCCGGCGGACAAGGTCCACGCGGTCGCATCGACGCGCTCGATCGGCGCCGAGGTTTCGTTCGGCGAGAACAAGGTGCTCAAGGTCGAGAGCCTCGACGCCTTCGACTTTGCCGGCGTCGACATCGCGCTGTTCTCGCCAGGCGCCAAGGTTTCGGCTGTTCATGCGCCGCGCGCCGGCAAGGCGGGCTGCGTCGTCATCGACAATACGTCGCAGTTCCGCATGGACAAGGACGTGCCGCTCGTCGTGCCGGAGGTCAATCCGCAAGCGCTGGCGCAGTACAAGAAGCGCAACATCATCGCCAATCCCAACTGCTCGACCATTCAGATGGTGGTGGCGCTAAAACCGCTGCATGACTTGGCGCGGATCAAGCGCGTCGTCGTCGCCACCTACCAGTCGGTATCGGGCGCGGGCCGCGAAGCGATGGACGAGCTCTTCACACAAACGCGTGCCGTCTACGTCAACGATCCGATCAAGCGTGAACTCTTCGCCAAGCAGATCGCGTTCAACGTCATTCCGCAAATCGACGTCTTCCGCGACGGCGGTGTGACGAAGGAAGAATGGAAGATGGACGTCGAGACGCGCAAGATCCTCGATCCCGACATCGCGGTCACGGCGACGTGCGTGCGTGTTCCGGTCTTCATCGCCCATGCCGAGGCGGTCAACGTGGAGTTCGAGACGGCGCTCGACGAAGCAACGGCGCGGGCCGCGCTGAAGCGGGCGCCAGGCGTGATCGTGGTGGATCATCGTACCGACGAGGGCTACGTCACGCCGGTCGAGGTGGCCGGCGAGGACGCGGTCTATGTCAGCCGTATCCGCCGCGACCCAACGGTTCCGCACGGCCTCAATCTGTGGGTGGTGAGCGATAACCTGCGCAAGGGCGCGGCGCTCAACGCCGTCCAGATTGCCGAATTGCTGGTGCGCGACCATCTGAAGAAACCTGCGGGGGCGGAACCGGCCCGCGCCGGCTGACCGGCCGAAACGTGCATCCGCGCCGCAGCGTCCTTTTCGTGCCGGGCGCGAACCCTCGTGCCCTCGACAAGGCACGGGGTCTCGACGCCGACGCGCTGATCTTCGATCTCGAGGACTCGGTCGCGCCGGACGCGAAGGGCAAGGCGCGCGAGGCGATCGCCGCGGCGATCGCTCGCGGCGGCTACGGTCGCCGCGAGCTGATCCTGCGGATCAATGCGCTCGGTACCGAATGGGCCGACGATGATCTGAAGGCGGCGGCGCAGATGAAGCTCGACGCCGTTCTTCTTCCCAAAGTCGAGAGCGAAGCGGATCCGTGCAAGGCGGAGGCGACCCTGATCTCGGCTGGCGCGCCGCTCGATCTCGGCATCTGGTGCATGATCGAGACGGCGCGCGCCGTTCTGCATGCCGAGGCCATCGCGGGCGCGACGCCGCGGCTCCGGGCTTTCATCATGGGCACCGCCGACCTGTCGAAGGAGCTCCATGCCGAGGAGACGCCGATGCGCGAACCGATGACGACGGCGCTCGGCCTCTGCATCCTGGCGGCGCGCGCCTATGGTCTGGTGGTGCTCGACGGCGTCCATTTCGATATTACCGACGAAGAGGGGTTTGAGCGCGCCTGTCGGCAGGGCCGCATGCTCGGCTTCGATGGCAAGACGCTCATCCATCCGAGCACGATTGCCGCGGCCAACCGTATTTTTGCGCCGGACAAAGCCGCGCTCGATCATGCGCGGCGCGTGATTTCGGCCTTCGATGCCGCCAAAGCTCAAGGCAAGGGCGTCGCGGTTCTCGACGGACGGCTCGTCGAACGGCTCCACGTCGCCGATGCCGAGCGCGTCTTGGCGCTGGCCGCCGCGATTGGCATGCCACGAACTGACGGCTGAGCGGACGCCTCGCATTCGCGGGCTGCAAGCGTGCTGTGTGCGACCTAGCGTTGACGCGGCGAAAGGGGAGGGTTAAATCAAAACCCTCTTCGCACATGCGAAAGCGTAGGTTTCTCGTTCATGACTCCTGCCGAGCGGCCGCTTTCCCCTCACTTGCAGATCTACCGGCCCCAACTGACTTCGGTGCTGTCGATTACGCATCGCGGCACGGGTCTGGCGCTCGGCGTCGGCGCGATCTTTTTTGTGTGGTGGCTCTCCGGCGCAGCCTGGAGCGACGCGTGCTTCAACGCGGCGCAAGCGTTCTGGGGCTCGTGGCTCGGCAAGCTGTTCCTGCTCGGCTGGACGTTTTCGCTGTTCTATCATTTGCTCAACGGCGTGCGTCACCTGTTGTGGGACGTCGGCATCGGCTTTGATCTCCGCTCGACCTACCGCACCGGCTGGACGGTTGTGGTGTGCAGCGTGTTGCTGACCGTGTTCGCTTTCGGCGGCGGTCTCTATGCGTGGGGTTCACCATGAGTGGCGCGGCCGTGCGTCACTGGCGGGCGCAGCGCATCAGCGCCTTGGGGTTGATCCCGCTCATGCTATGGCTCGTCGAGTCACTGCTCGCCCATCTCGGCGAGGACCGTCTGCAGATCCAGGCATGGCTCGGTCAGCCGGTTCCGGCCGCGCTCGCGGCTGCCCTGATCGGCGTGACGTTCTTCCACCTGGCGCTCGGCGTTCGCGTCGTACTCGAGGATTACGTGCACACGCCGGGCCGCTTGGCGGCGGCTTTGATCGCAAACCGAGTCGCCTGCTGGACGCTGGCACTGGTCGCGCTCGCCGCGGTCGCCACCCTCGCGTTCGGATTCTGATCGTGTCCACGACGTATCCAGTCACCGAACACGTCTACGACGTCATTGTCGTCGGCGCCGGTGGCGCCGGGTTGCGCGCAACGCTCGGCATGAGTGCCGCGGGTCTCAAGACGGCCTGCATCAGCAAGGTCTATCCGACCCGCAGCCACACTGTGGCGGCGCAGGGCGGTATCGGCGCCGCGCTCGGCAACATGGGTGAGGACGATTGGCGCTGGCATATGTACGACACAGTCAAGGGCGCCGATTGGCTCGGCGACCAGGATGCGATCGAGTACATGTGCCGCGCGGCGGCCCCGGCCGTGATCGAGCTCGAGCACATGGGCGTGCCGTTCTCGCGCACGGAGGACGGCAAGATCTATCAGCGCCCGTTCGGCGGCCACACCGTCCAATACGGCAGGGACCCAGCGCACCGGGCGGCGTCTGCCGCCGATCGCACCGGCCACGCCATTCTGCACACGCTTTATCAGCAGTGCCTCAAGCATGACGCCGAATTCTTCGTCGAGTATTTCGTGCTCGATCTGCTGATGGATGGAGACACCTGCCGCGGCGTGCTCGCGTGGTGCCTCGACGACGGGTCGATCCATCGCTTCCGCGCGCAGGTCGTGGTGATGGCCACCGGCGGCTATGGCCGGACCTATTTCTCCTGCACCTCGGCCCACATCTGCACCGGCGACGGCAACGCCATGGTGCTGCGCGCCGGCCTGCCGCTTCAGGACATGGAATTCATCCAGTTCCATCCCACCGGCATCTACGGCGCCGGCTGCCTCATCACGGAAGCCGTGCGCGGCGAAGGCGGCTATCTCACCAATTCCGAGGGTGAGCGCTTCATGGAGCGCTATGCGCCCCATGCCAAGGATCTCGCCTCGCGCGACGTTGTCAGCCGTGCGATGACCATCGAGATTCGCGACGGCCGCGGCTGTGGCCCCAAGAAGGATTTCATCTTTCTCCATCTCGAGCATCTCGATCCGGCAGTGATCCACCTGCGCCTGCCGGGCATCGCCGAGACGTCGAAGATCTTTGCGGGCGTCGACGTGACGCGCGAGCCGATCCCGGTTCTGCCGACGGCGCACTACAACATGGGTGGCATTCCGACCAACGTACACGCCGAAGCGCTGGCGCCCACGCCCGGCGATCCGGAACGGGTCGCGCCGGGCCTGATGGCGATCGGCGAGGCGGCCTGCGTCTCGGTGCATGGCGCCAACCGGCTCGGCACCAACTCGCTGCTCGATATCGTTGTCTTCGGCCGCGCTGCCGCGCTGCGTGCGCAGGAGATTCTCAAGCCCGGCGCGCCGCAGAAGCCGCTGCCGCCTTCGGCCGACGACAAGGTGCTGGCGCGCTTCGATCGCATGCGCCAGGCCAAGGGCAAGCTCAAGACCGGCGAGATCCGCCTGGCGATGCAACGGGTGATGCAGGATCACTGCGCGGTGTTCCGAACGGCCGAGCTGCTCGAACGAGGCGTGCGCAAGCTGGAGCAGGTCGTGTCGTCGACGCGCGAGCTTGGTGTCACCGACCGCTCGATGATCTGGAACAGCGACCTGGTCGAGGCGCTCGAGCTGGATAACCTGATGGCGCAGGCGACGGTCGCACTGCATGGCGCGCGTGCCCGCACCGAAAGCCGTGGCGCCCACGCGCGCGAGGATTTTCCGAAGCGTGACGACCAGAACTGGATGAAGCACACGCTGTCGTGGATGAACGGCGGCGGCCAGGTCGAGCTTGGCTACCGGCCGGTCCACAACTTCACGCTGTCGAACGATGTCCAGCCTTTCCCGCCCAAGGAACGAGTCTATTAGGAAACTGCCATGGCCGATTTTTTCCTGCCGCAGAACTCGAAGGTAGTCGAAGGGCGGCACTATCCGGCGCCCGCCGACGCCAAGCGGGTCAAGACCTTCCGCATCTATCGGTGGGACCCGGAGGCCGGCGGCAACCCTCGCCTCGACAGCTATGACATCGATCTCGATCAGTGCGCACCGATGGTTCTCGACGCGCTGGTGAAGATCAAGAACGAGGTCGATACGACGCTGACATTCCGCCGGTCGTGCCGCGAAGGCATCTGCGGCTCGTGCTCGATGAACATCGATGGCACCAATACACTCGCGTGTCTCAAATACATCGACGACGTGAAGGGCGACGTCAAAATCTATCCGCTGCCGCACCTGCCGGTGGTCAAGGATTTGGTTCCCGACATCAACGGCATTTTCGCACAATATCGCTCGATCCAGCCGTGGCTCAAGAACGATACGCCGGCGCCGGTCGATGGCGAGCGGCTGCAATCGATCGAAGAGCGCGCCAAGGTCGACGGACTGTGGGAATGCATCCTGTGCTTCTGCTGCACGACCGCCTGCCCGAGCTATTGGTGGAATCCGGACAAGTATCTCGGCCCGGCCGTGCTGCTCCAGGCCTACCGCTGGCTGGCCGACAGCCGCGACACCAAGACCGACGAGCGGCTCGACCAGTTCGAGGACCCGTTCAAGGTCTATCGCTGCCACACGATCATGAACTGCACGCGTACGTGCCCCAAGAGTCTCAACCCGGCCCAGGCGATCGGCGAGATCAAGAAGAAGCTGGTCGCCCGCGCCTGAGGCGCGATCTAGAACTCGATCGTCCCCTCGATCACGTGATCGAGCCCGATTTCCGGAATGCGCAATGTCATCTTGGCGGCAACTTTGCCCGGGTCCTTGAGTTTTCCCGCTGTGACCGCTGCATGCACCGCATTCTCGATCTCGCGCTGCGAGGTCACGCCGACGGCTTTGAGGAATTTCCGCACTTCCATGTTGAACCGATCTTCATTCACCGGGTGCCTCCGCTGTGCTGTGGCATGCCAAGTCTGACGTCGTCTTAGACGACTATGTAACCGCGGCGCAATTTTGGCTATGACAGCGCCGTCGATGGACTTCTCCGGCCCGCCCTCCGCCGCTCAACCGATATCGGAGACGTCCGGTCCGCTTGCCCGCTATCGTGCGCGGGTGGCCGCCGGCGAACTGCTGCCCGATCCGGCCCAGGAATATGCCGTCGAAAAGCTCCAGGCGCTGTGGTCCGCGCTGGTTGACGACCGGTTGCTTCGCGAGAGCCGCGGCTGGCGCATGAAGCTGCGGTTGCCGTGGTCGAATGCGGAGCCGCCGAAGGGACTCTACATCTACGGCGCCGTCGGCCGTGGCAAGACCATGCTCATGGACATGTTCTTCGACTCGGTCAACCTGTCGTCGAAGCGTCGCACCCATTTCTACGCGTTCATGGCCGAGGTGCATGACCGCATTCACGCCCGTCGCACGGAGAAGGGCGGTCCGATCCGGCGGGTGGCCGAGGCGCTCGCCAAGGAATCGATCTTGCTCTGCTTCGACGAGTTCCACGTCACCGATATCGCCGACGCGATGATTCTCGGCCGGTTGTTCGAGGCACTCCTCGATCTCGGCGTCGTTATCGTCGCCACGTCAAACCGGGCCCCCGGCGCGCTGTACGAAGGCGGGCTGCAGCGCGAGCGCTTCCTGCCCTTCATCGATCTCATCGGGCGCAAGCTCGACATTGTCGCGCTCGACGGTCGGCACGACTATCGGCTGGCGCGCCTCATCGGCCGCCAGACCTATTTCACGCCGGCGGACGACAACGCCTATCGCGCCCTCGAGCGCGCCTTCATGGCGCTGACCGACAACGCATCGGCGCACAGCCAGACGCTCACCGTGCTCGGGCACGCTCTGACGGTGCCGCGGGCCGCGCGGGGCGTCGCCTGGTTCACGTTTCGCGAACTGTGCGGCGGCGCGCTGGGTCCGCCCGACTATCTCGAGTTGTGCCGCCGGTATCACACGTTTGTCTTGGAAGGCGTTCCGCGCATGGCTGCGTCGCGCCGGGATGAGGCCAAGCGCTTCAATACTTTCATCGATACGCTTTATGACACGCACGGTCGTATTGTGCTGTCGGCCGACGCGCCGCCCGATCGGCTCTATACCGAAGGCGATGGCGCGTTCGAATTTCAGCGCACGGCATCGCGGCTGCATGAGATGCAAAGCATGGAATACCTAGCTGCGGCAGCGGGTTAACGCTTTGTCACCGTCGTCCGGACTTGCCGCAGGCGCGGAATCGCGCTAAACCCGCGCCGTTCCGCGCCCCCCGCGCGGCCTTGCACTGCCCAAGAAGAGGTCATCGATGGCACGCAACAAGATCGCGCTGGTCGGCGCCGGCCAGATCGGCGGTACCCTCGCCCTCCTTGCCGGTTTGAAGCAGCTCGGCGACGTCGTGCTTTGCGACATCGTCGAGGGCGTGCCGCAGGGCAAGGCGCTCGACCTTGCCGAAGCGACGCCGGTCGAGGGCTTCGACGCCAAATACGCGGGTAGCAACGATTATACGGCGATCGCCGGCGCCGACGTGGTGATCGTCACCGCCGGCGTGCCGCGCAAGCCAGGCATGAGCCGCGACGACCTCATCGGCATCAACGCCAAGGTCATGCGCCAGGTCGGCGCCGCGATCAAAGCGAACGCGCCGAACGCTTTCGTCATCTGCATTACTAATCCGCTCGATGTGATGGTCTGGGTGTTGCGCGAGGCCTGCGGCCTGCCGCACAACAAAGTCGTCGGCATGGCCGGCGTGCTCGACAGCGCCCGCTTCCGTTATTTCCTCGCCGAGGAATTCAAGGTCTCGGTCGAGGATGTCAGCGCCTTCGTCCTCGGCGGTCACGGCGACAGCATGGTGCCGCTGGCGCGCTATTCGGCGGTCGCGGGTATTCCGCTGCCTGACCTGATCAAGATGGGCTGGGCGACCAAGGAGAGCATCGACAAGATCGTCCAGCGCACGCGCGACGGCGGTGGCGAGATCGTCAACCTGCTCAAGACGGGATCGGCGTTCTACGCGCCCGCGGCCTCGGCGATCGCCATGGCGGAGTCCTATTTGCGCGACAAGAAGCGCGTACTGCCCTGCGCCGCATGGCTCGACGGCCCGTATGGCGTCAAGGGCGTCTATGTCGGCGTGCCGGTGGTGCTCGGTGCCGGCGGCGTCGAGCGCGTGGTCGAGATTGCGCTCGATCCCGAGGAGCGGGCCGCTTTTGACAAATCGGTCAGCGCGGTCAAAACGCTGCTCGAGGCGACCAAGAAGCTGCTCGCCGACGGGAAACCCTAATCACCATAAACCATTGAATTTTCTTCTAGATTCTAACGTATGCGGCGTATGGCAGTCATGAGCCTCGGGGCGCTACGGATCGGCAAGGCCGTTGCCTATGTAAGGTCTAAGCGGACGATTCTGGCACGGGCCGTGCTTCGTTCCAGAGACCAAGCCGCCGAAGGACGCTGACGACGATGCCACCTTTCGATGACGACAGTTTCCTGACCGGTCAAAACGCGACCTTCATCGCCGAACTCTACGCGCGCTATCTCGGGTATCCGCAATCGGTCGATCCGAGCTGGCAAAGTTTCTTTGCCGGGCTTGGCGACGAGCCCAAGGCCTTCCTCAAGGAGATGGAAGGTCCCGGCTGGGGCGTGAAACGTGCCGCGATGCTGGGCAACGGCCACCTGCCGACGTCGGCCGTACCGGCCGCGGTGGCGGCACTGCCGGCTGACGTCCATCAGGCTGCGCTCGATTCGATCCGGGCGATGAACCTGATCCGCAGCTACCGCGTGCGCGGGCACCTCATTGCCGATCTTGATCCGTTGGGCCTCGATCGGCGCACGTATCATCCCGATCTCGATCCGGCGACGTTCGGCTTCACCGAGGCGGATTACGATCGCCCGGTCTTCGTCAACAACCTGCTCGGCTTTTCGACCGCCACGATCCGCGAGATCGTCGCCGCGCTGCGCGCGACTTATTGCGGCCACGTGGGTGTCGAGTACATGCACATTCAGGAGCTCGAACAGCGTCAGTGGATCCAGGCGCGCATCGAGGTGCCGCGCAACCAGACCGACTTCACCGAGCGCGGCAAGCGGACGATTTACGAGCGGTTGGTCGAAGCCGAATTTCTCGAACGCTTCCTCGATCGGCGCTACACCGGAACCAAGCGGTTCGGGCTCGATGGCGGCGAGGCATTGATCCCGGCGCTCGAGCAGATTCTGAAGCGAGGCGGCCAGCTCGGCATGAAGGAGTTGGTGATAGGCATGCCGCATCGCGGCCGGCTCAACGTCCTCACCAACATGATGGGCAAGCCCTTCGCCGCGCTGTTCTCGGAGTTCCAGGGCAACTCCGCCAATCCCGAGGACGTTCAGGGTTCGGGCGACGTCAAATACCATCTCGGCACCTCGTCCGACCGCGATTTCGACGGCAACATCGTGCACCTGTCGCTGACCGCCAATCCGTCGCATCTCGAGGCCATCAACCCGGTCACGCTGGGCAAGGTGCGCGCCAAGCAGCGTCAACGCGCCGACCAGTCGCACGACGAGGTCGTTGGCCTGCTGATGCACGGTGATGCCGCGTTCGCCGGGCAGGGACTGGTCGCCGAGACGCTCGAGCTCAGCGAGCTCAAGGGCTATCGCACCGGCGGCACGATCCACGTCATCGTCAACAACCAAATCGGCTTCACCACGAGTCCGGCGTACGCGCGCTCGGGGCCGTATCCGTCCGACGTCGCCAAGACGATCCAGGCGCCGATTTTCCACGTCAACGGCGACGATCCCGAAGCCGTGGTCCACGTGGCGCGGATCGCTACCGAGTTCCGCCACCGCTTCAAGAAGGATGTGGTGGTCGACATTTTCTGCTATCGCCGCTACGGCCATAACGAGACCGACGAGCCGGCGTTCACGCAGCCGCTGATGTACCGAGCGATCGCCGCGCATCCGACGACGCGCGAGATCTATCGCCAGCGGCTGATCGACGAGGAGCTGCTTACCGCCGCCGACGCCGATGCAATCGAGTGGGCCTTTCTGGCGCGGCTCGAAGCCGGATTCGATGCGGCGAAGGGCTACCGCCCGAACAAAGCCGATTGGCTCGAGGGCGAGTGGAAGGGCTTTACCATCGCCACCAGCGACGATCGACGCGGTGAGACCGCCGTCGACCTGGCTCTGCTCAAGCAAGTCGGTGCGGCTCTCACACGCGCGCCGGAGGGATTCAACCTCAACCGCAAGATCGCGCGCCAGCTCGAAGCCAAGCGGGGGGCGATCGAGAAAGGCGAGGGCATCGACTGGGCAACCGCCGAGGCGCTGGCGTTCGGCACGCTGTTGGCCGAAGGCGCCACTGTCCGCCTGTCGGGGCAGGATTCCGGACGCGGCACCTTCTCGCAGCGCCACGCCGTGCTATTCGACCAGGAGACCGAGGCACGCTACGTGCCGCTCAATCATATCCGCGACGGTCAGGCGCACTTCGAGGTGATCGACAGCCCGCTGTCGGAGGCGGCGGTGCTGGGCTTTGAATACGGCTACAGCCTCGCCGATCCGCGCTCGCTGATCCTGTGGGAAGGTCAGTTCGGCGATTTCGCCAATGGTGCCCAGGTCATCATCGATCAGTTCATTGCCTCGGGCGAGGCGAAGTGGCTGCGCATGTCCGGCGTCGTGCTGTTGCTGCCGCACGGCTACGAAGGGCAGGGGCCGGAGCACTCGTCGGCCCGGCTCGAGCGCTTCCTGCAGCTTTGCGGCGAGGACAATATCCAGGTCTGCAATCTCACGACCGCAGCCAACTATTTCCACGCGCTACGACGGCAGGTGCGACGCAACTTCCGCAAGCCGCTGGTCGTGATGACGCCCAAGTCGCTGCTGCGCAATCCCCAGGTCGCCGCGAAGTTGGGAGATATGGGGCCGGGTACCTCCTTCCATCGGGTCTTCGGCGAGGTCGATACGCTCGCTCCCGATTCGCAAATCCGCCGTGTCCTCTTGTGCAGCGGCAAGGTCTACCTCGATTTGCTCCATGCGCGGCGCGAGCAGAAGATCGGCGACGTCGCGATTCTGCGCGTCGAGCAGCTCTATCCGTTCCCCATCAGGCCGCTGGCGGAGTTCGCCGTGCGCTACCCCAACGCCGAATTCGTCTGGGTCCAGGAAGAGCCCGAGAACATGGGCGCCTGGAGCTTTGTCGACCGGCGGATTGAAAACACGCTAAGCTCTCTCGCCGTCAAGGCGAAGCGGGCGCGCTATGTCGGCCGGCCAGAGGCCGCCGCCACCGCGACCGGCTTGTTCAAGCGCCACGCCGCCGAACAGGCGCGGCTCGTCAACGAAGCGCTCGCGCCCTGACCGCAGGAGAACCATGGCGACCGATATCATCGTCCCGCCGCTCGGCGAATCTGTAACCGAAGCAACGGTCGCCCGCTGGCTCAAGCAGCCGGGCGACGCGGTCGCGGTTGACGATCCGTTGGTCGAGCTCGAAACCGACAAGGTCACGCTCGAGGTCAATGCGCCCGCCGCCGGTACGTTGGCGGAGGTTCTGGTGCCGAAGGACGGCAATATCGCCGTCGGCGGCGTTCTCGGCCGCATCGCCGACGGCAACGGCAAACCGGCCGCCAAGGCAGAGGGCAAGGCCGCGCCGACGGCGGCGCCCGCGCCGGCTGCGCCGGCGCCGCAGCTGCGTACGCCGATCCAATCGCCGCAGCCGAAGGTCGATGTGCCGAAGGCTCCGATGGCGCCCGCGCCGCAAGCGGATGTGGTCGCCCGTTCCGGCCCCGCCGTACGCCGTCTCGTGGAGGAGACCAAGGTCGAACCGGCGCGCATTCCAGCATCGGGCCGCGACGGTCGCCTGACCAAGGGCGATGTGCTGACGGCGCTCGACAAGGGCGCTGCCGCTTCCGCGCCCGCGGCGGTCCAAGCCGCAATCCCCGCGGTCGCCCGCGAGACGGGGCCGCGTGAGGAACGGGTACGGATGACGCGGCTGCGCAAGCGGATCGCCGAGCGTCTCAAGGAGGCGCAAAACACCGCTGCCATGCTCACCACCTTCAACGAGGCGGACATGAGTGCGGTCATGGCGCTGCGCGAGCGCTATCGCGAGAGCTTCGAGAAGAAGCACGGCGTCCGCCTCGGCTTCATGTCGTTCTTCGTCAAGGCGTGCATCGTCGCGCTCAAGGAAATTCCCGCCGCCAATGCGGAGATCGACGGTGACGACATCGTCTACAAGAACCATTACGACATCGGCGTCGCCGTCGGCACCGAGCAAGGGCTCGTCGTGCCGGTGGTGCGCGACGCCGACGCGCTCGATTTCGCCGACATCGAGAAGCGGGTCGCCGATCTCGGCCGGCGCGCGCGCGACGGCAAGCTGAAGCTCGAGGAACTGTCGGGCGGCACCTTCACCATCACCAACGGTGGCGTCTACGGCTCGCTGATGTCCACGCCGATCCTCAATCCGCCGCAATCGGCGATTCTCGGCATGCATAAAATCCAGCAGCGGCCCATCATCGTCGGCGGCCAGATCGTCGCGCGGCCGATGATGTATCTGGCGCTGAGCTACGATCACCGCCTGGTCGACGGTCGCGAAGCCGTGACCTTCCTGGTGCGCGTCAAGGAGTGCGTCGAAGACCCCGAGCGCCTGTTGTTCGGCGTCTGAGCGATGGCCGACGCCTTCGACGTCATCGTCATCGGTGCGGGGCCCGGCGGCTATGTCGCGGCGATCCGCGCGGCGCAGCTCGGCATGAGCGTCGCTTGCGTCGACAAGCGCGACGCGCCCGGCGGCACCTGTCTCAACATCGGCTGCATCCCGTCCAAGGCGCTGCTGCAATCGTCCGAGCGCTTTGCCGCCGCCCAGCATGACCTGGCCGCGCACGGCGTACAGGTCGCCGGCGTAACGCTCGATCTCAAGACGATGCTGGCGCGCAAGGACAAGGTCGTCAGCGACAACACGCGCGGCGTCGAATTTCTCTTCCGCAAGAACAAGGTCGAATACGTCAAAGGCATGGCGCGCCTCGTCAAGCGCGACCACGTTGCGGTCGCGCTCAATGGCGGCGGCCAGCGCGAGCTGGCCGCCAAGAAGGCGATCATCCTGGCGACCGGCTCCGATAGCGCCAACCTTCCCGGCGTCACGGTCGACGAAAAGCGCATCGTGTCGTCGACCGGCGCCCTCGCGCTGGGCGCCGTGCCGAACCATCTCGTCGTGATCGGCGGCGGCTATATCGGGTTGGAGATGGGCTCCGTCTGGCGACGGCTCGGCTCCGAGGTCACGGTCATCGAGTTTCTCGATCGCATCACGCCGGGCATGGATGGCGAGCTATCGTCGGCGCTGCACCGCAGCCTGGAGCGGCAGGGCTTCAAGTTCCGCGTCGGCACCAAAGTCGTCGAGGCCAAGCCCGGCAAGGACGGCGTCGCGCTCGCGCTCGAGCCGGCGAAGGGCGGTACGCGCGAGACCCTCAAGGCCGATGTCGTGCTCGTCGCCGTCGGTCGCCTGCCGCACACCGCCGATCTCGGCCTCAAGGAGGCCGGCGTCGCATGCGACGACAAGGGGCGCATCAAGGTCGACGGCCGTTTCGCCACCAACGTTCCGGGCATTTACGCGATCGGCGACGCGATCGCCGGACCGATGCTGGCACACAAGGCGTCGGAGGAAGGCGTCGTGTTGGTCGAGACCCTTGCCGGCGGCAAGCCTGCGCTCGACTACGATGCGATCCCCGCGGTGATCTATACGTGGCCCGAGGTCGCATCGGTCGGCCGGACGGAAGAGCAATTGAAACAGGCGGGTACGGTCTATAAGACCGGCAAGTTTCCGTTCTCGGCGAATGCGCGCGCTCGCGCCAACGGCTTTACCGAGGGCTTCGTGAAGATACTGGCCGACGCCCGGACCGATCGGATTCTCGGCGTTCACATCATCGGCCCGGACGCCGGCACGATGATCGCCGAAGCCGCGCTGGCGATGGAGTTCGCCGCGTCGGCGGAGGATATCGCGCGCACCGTGCACGCTCATCCGACGCTCGAGGAAGCGGTCAAGGAAGCGGCGCTCGCGGTCGATGGCCATCCCATCCACATCTGAGGCGGCCGAATCAGCACCGGGACCGTCGCCCCAGGCGCTCGTCGCGATCCTCACCGCGACATCGATCTTCGGCATGCTCGGCAGCTCGAGCTTTGCCGCGCTGTTGCCCGAGTTCCAGGTGCTGTGGCGCCTTTCCAATACCGACGCCGGCTGGATCAGCGCGCTGTTCTTTGCCGGATACGTTGCGGCGGTGCCGTTGCTGGTCGGTTCGACCGATCACGTCGATCCGCGCCGCATCTATCTCGGCTCGTTGATTCTCGGCGCGGCGTCCTCGGTGGCCTACGCGCTCCTGGCGCACGGCTTCTGGTCGGCGGCGATCATCCGCGCTTTTGCCGGCATGGGTCTCGCCGGCACTTACATGCCCGGACTCAAGCTGTTGACCGATCGCTATCACGGTCCGCGCCAAGGGCGATACATTGCCTATTACACCGCAGGCTTCAGCTTCGGCACGGCGTTTTCCTATGCCTTCACCGGAGAGGTGACGGATTGGCTGGGCTGGCGGGCGGCGTTCTGGGGCGCGGCGGTGGGCTCCTTCGTCGCGCTGGCATTGATTCGGTTTCTGGTGCCACCGAGTCCGCGCGTGTCAACAAGTAGCGGCGGCATGCGCCGCCTTGGTTTCGGACCGGTCTTCAAGAACCGGGCCGCGATGGCGTTCGTGTTCGCTTACGCCGGCCATACCTTCGAGCTCTTCGCGCTGCGCGGCTGGCTCAATGCCTATCTCATCTACGCCGATCGTGTGCGCGGGGGCAGCGGCGATATCTCGAACGCAAGCTGGCTGTCAACGCTGACGGTTCTCGTCGGCACTGTCTCGAGCATCTACGGCGCCGAGGTCGCAGCGCGCACCGACCGGCGTCGGATTATCGCCCGGGTGATGATCCTCTCAGTCCTCGCGTCGATCGCCGCGGGGTTCAGCAGCGGTCTGCCCGTCTGGGTCGTAGCGGCGCTGTGTTGCCTCTATTCGATGTTGATCATGGCGGACTCGGCTGCGCTCACGGGTGGCGCGGTGGCGAGTTCGGTGCCGGGCCAGCGCGGCGCTACGCTCGCCGTCCATTCGGTGTTGGGCTTCAGCGGTGGCGTGGTGGGGCCGTTGGCGGTCGGCCTCGTGCTGGATCTCGCCGGCGGCGGCAACAGCTATCTCGCCTGGGGCCTCGCGTTCGTGACCATGGGTGCGGGTTCATTCGCGGCGCTGTTCGCGATCCGCGGTCTCTAGGCTCCTAGTCCTTGGCGCGCGGATGCGCCTTGTCGTAGACCGCCAATATGCGCGTCGGGTCCATCGCCGTGTAGCGCTGCGTCGTCGACAGGCTGGCATGCCCGAGCAATTCCTGAATCGCGCGCAGATCGCCGCCGCCGGCCAGCAGATGTGTCGCGAAGCTGTGGCGCAGCGCATGCGGCGTCGCGTGCTCCGGCAGGCCCAAGGCGCCGCGCAGCTTGGCCATGGTCGCCTGCACCTGCCGGGGATTCAGCACGCGACCACGCGCGCCGACGAAAAGCGGATCACCGGCCGCCAAATCCGCAGGACAGACGGCGAGATAGTCGCGCACCGCTTGAGCAACCGCCGGCAGCACCGGGACGAGCCGCGTCTTGCCGCCTTTGCCGACAACGCGCAGCATGCCGGCTGCCTCGGGCGCCGCGCCACGCGTCAGCGCAAGCGCTTCGGCGATGCGTAGGCCGCAGCCATAGAGCAGCATCAGAATCGCAAGGTCGCGCCGCGCTATCCATGGCCGCGTATCGAGCAACGCGACGCGCTCAAGCGCGGCCTGCGTCTCGCTCTCGGTCAGCGCCTTGGGCACTGGGTGACCGAGCTTCGGCGTCCTGACCGCGGTCAACGCGCCGTTCGACACGATTTTCCGTTTGTCGAGGAAGCGAAAGAAGGTCCGCAGCACCGACAGCTTACGCGCCGTCGTGCCGCGCGCGGCGTCCTCGCGAGCGAGCCGGGCGAGGAAGGCACGGAAGTCGCCGGGCTCGAGCGCGGTGAGCGTCGCCAATCCCGGCACGCCGCCGCGATGGCCGGTGAGGAATTCGAGAAATCCGGCGAGGTCACGCCCATAGGCGACCACGGTGTGCGGCGAAGCGCGGCGCTCGCCGACAAGCCATGACTGCCACAGCGCGATGGCCTCGACCAATTCTTGCGAGGCGGCGAAACGGACCAGTGGAACCGGCTCGGGCCGGAGGGACCGGGGAAGGGGATGCGCGCCCGTTACACCGGAAGGTCGAGCCATGCGGCGATGGTGATGCCAAGTGCGCGCGCGAGGAAGCCCAGCAACTCGGTACCCTGGCCAGCATGGAATTTTCCCGGCCGGCGCGCGCCGATGCACAGCAATCCCGCCGGCGCGGTCCGGCTCACGGCGAGCCGGAGCAGCGCCGCCGACCGCACGAGATCGGCGCCGGCGCCGAACAGCGTCGGATCGCCCGTGGTGTCGGCGAGGAGCGCCACGTCGCGCTCCGGCCCAAGCACGCGATCGACCGTGCCGGGCTCGAGAATCTGCACACCGGGATGCGGCAGGCGCGGCTTCGTCCCGCCGCTGCTTTCGACGCCGATGGTGACGACGTCGGAATCCAGCAGCATGGCGAGATCGGTGGTGACGATCTGGATCAGCTGCTCGAAGCTGCTGGCGGCAAGCAGGGTGAGGACCGCGCTGTGCACGCGCGTCTGGCTCGCCAGATTGGCGCGCGTGGTGCCGAGCAGCTGCTTCTGCTGCCCCTTGAGCTTGGCAATGTCATCGCGCTGCCGCTTGAGCATGAACTGCTGCATGTCGACAACGCCGGTGCCGCTGCGCGCGGCCGGTGGGGTCAGCGCGTCGAGTATCGCCGGATGCTCGGCGAAGAAATCGGGATGCCGTTTGAGATAGGCAACGACCTGGGTGGCTGTCGCGGTGTGCTCGGTAACCGCTGGAGCGGGGGGTGCGGCGGCTTTATCCCGGGTGCGATCCACCGTCATCCCGCTATTCGGCCGCCGCTGCGGGCTTCTCATTGCCCAGGATCGACTGACCGGTCTTCTTCCAGTCGGCGAGGAAAGCGGCAAGACCCTTGTCGGTCAGCGGATGGGCGAAGAGCTGGCGCATTACCGCGGGCGGCATGGTACCCACGTGGGCGCCGAACTTCGCCGCTTCGACGACATGCATCGGATGGCGAATCGACGCCACCAGCACTTCGGTCTTGAAGCCCGGATATTGGCGATAGATCTCGACGATGTCGCGGATCAGGGCCATTCCCGACTCGCCGATGTCGTCGAGCCGGCCGACGAATGGCGAGATGAACGTCGCACCTGCCTTGGCGGCCAGAATCGCTTGAGCGGCGGAAAAGCACAGCGTCACGTTGACCATCGTGCCTTCGGCGCGCAGCACCTTGCAGGTCTTGAGCCCGTCTGGCGTCAGCGGCACCTTGACCGCGATGTTCTTGGCGATCTTTGCCAGCTTGCGACCTTCGGCGAGCATCGTCGCGTGGTCGGTGGCGGTGGTCTCGGCGCTCACGGGGCCCGCGACCACGGTGCTGATTTCGCGTACCACCTCGATGAAATTGCGGCCCGATTTCGCCACCAGCGAGGGGTTTGTCGTCACGCCATCGACCAGCCCGGTCGCGGCCAAGTCGCGAATGTCAGCAATGTCGGCGGTGTCGAGGAAAAACTTCATTGCGTGCCTCTCTACTGCTTCCGGCGAGGCCCCCTTTCATAAGAGAGTGTAGACCATGTCGGAGCAGCCTGCCAACGCCGAACCGCCACGCACCGATCGCGTCAGCGTGCTGCTGCCGTTGCCGCTTGCGGGCGCCTATGACTATCGTGTGGCGAACGGCATGCAGGTCGGCGTCGGCGACTTCGTGCGCGTGCCGCTCGGCAGGAGGCGACTCGCGGGCGTCGTGTGGGGCCCGAATCATGCCGAGGTCGCCGAAGCGAAGCTCAAGCCCATCGCCGAGACGCTGCCGGTGCCGCCGCTGCATGACGAACTGCGACGATTCGTCGAATGGGTCGCGAATTACACGCTAACGCCGCCGGGCGCGGTGCTGCGGATGACAATGAGCGTGCCCGATGCCCTCGAGCCGCCGCGCGCACTCACCGGCTACACGATCACGGACATCGGCCGGCTCGCGTGCGCAACGGCCGACTCTCGGCTGACGCCTCAGCGCCGTCGCGTGCTTGCCATCGCCGCAGACGGCGGCGCGGCGACTGCCGGCGATCTCGGCCATCGCGCCGCCTGCGGCGTGGGCGTGATCAAGGCCATGGCTGCTGCCGGATTGCTCGCGGCGGTTGACGTTCCGGCCGCCTTGCCGCCGCCAGTACCGGATTGGCGGCCGGCGGGTCCGCCGCTGTCGTCGGCGCAGGAGATCGCCGCGACAGACCTGATCGAGAAAGTGCGCCGGGGCGGTTACGGCGTGACGCTGCTCGACGGCGTTACCGGCTCGGGCAAGACCGAGGTCTATTTTGCGGCCATCGCGGCGGCGCTCGAGCAAGGCCGACAGGTTCTGGTGCTGTTGCCCGAGATTGCCTTGTCTGCCCAGTTGCTCAAGCGTTTTGCCGATCGCTTCGGAGCGCCGCCGGCGTTGTGGCATTCCGATCTTGGCCACGCGCAGCGCCGCGCCACTTGGCGCCACGTCGCCGAGGGCCAAGCTCGTGTGGTGATTGGCGCACGCTCGGCGTTGTTCCTGCCGTTCAGCGACCTCGGCCTGATCGTGGTTGACGAGGAGCACGAAGCGTCGTTCAAGCAGGAGGAAGGCGTGATCTACCATGCGCGTGACATGGCCGTGGTGCGCGCGTCACTGGCGCGGCTGCCGATCGTACTGGTGTCGGCGACGCCATCGCTCGAAAGCACGATCAACGCACAATCGGGCCGCTACGCACGCGTGCACCTGCCGGCGCGACATGGGACGGCACGGTTGCCCGAGATTCGCGTCGTCGACATGCGCAAGCAGAAGCCGGAGCGCCAGCGCTTCCTTTCGCCGCCGCTGGTCCAGGCCTTGGGCGACACGCTCGGCGCCGGCGAGCAGGCCATGCTGTTTCTCAATCGTCGCGGCTACGCGCCGCTCACGCTCTGCCGCGAATGCGGTCACCGCATGCAATGCCCGAATTGCACGGCGTGGCTGATCGAGCATCGCCGCGCCGGCGGATTACAATGCCATCATTGCGGTTATGCGACGCCGATGCCGCCGAATTGTCCCGGCTGCGCCGCCGCCGGCAGCTTCGCCGCCTGCGGTCCCGGCGTCGAACGCCTGGCGGAAGAAACGGCGCAGCGCTTCCCCCAAGCGCGCATTGCGCTGATGGCGAGCGACACGTTGACCGGTCCGCACGCGATGGCGGAGCTCTTGGAGCGCGTGGAGCGGCGCGAGGTCGACGTGTTGATCGGGACCCAAGTGATGGCCAAAGGGCATCATTTCCCGATGTTGACCCTGGTCGGCGTGGTCGATGCCGATCTCGGATTATCGGGCGGCGACCTGCGCGCGGCGGAGCGAACCTTCCAGCTGCTGCATCAGGTCGCGGGTCGCGCGGGTCGCGCCGAGCGGCCCGGCGTCGTGTTGCTCCAGACCTATATGCCCGAACATCCGGTGATGCGTGCGCTTGCGACCGACGATCGCGATGGCTTTCTTGCCGTCGAAGCGGAAACGCGCCGCGAGGGGAATTGGCCACCGTTTGGGCGACTGGCCGCGGTGATTATTTCAGCGCCAGATGCCGACGACGCGGACCGTGCGGCGCGCGCATTCGCCCATCATGCGCCACGTGTCGAGGGCATCGAAATCCTGGGGCCGGCGCCGGCGCCGTTGACAATGCTGCGCGGCCGGCATCGCCGCCGGTTCCTCGTCAAGGCGAAACGCGACGCACCGCTTCAGAGCATGCTGCGAACGTGGCTCGATGTGGTGAAATTACCCGCCTCCATCCGCGTCCAGGCGGACATTGATCCCTACAGCTTCATTTGATATTTGATAGGCCTTCATCGAGCCTTATGACCGATCTGTGACTGCGGTGACGATAAAATTGTTTTAACCGTGGCACGGAAGGGTATCGTTCGCGTTTGTGTGGTCGGAACGCAGCATCGCAGTCGGCGCCGCCGGCCCCCGCCGGTTCCGAAGGCCGTTCGTCCGCTGCGCAGTGGGCCGGGTCAGTGTGCAATCCATTGCAAGGAGGCAGTCATGTTGCGTGGTGCAAAACTTCTGCTGATTTGTGCGCCTTTGGCTCTCGCCGCTTGCGCGAGCCAGCCGACCAACAACTCGGCGCTCGAGGCGCAAGTTGCGGCCGCCAACCAGAAGGCCGATCAGGCGCTGGCGACGGCGCAGGAGGCGTTGAAACAAGCGCAGCAGGCCAACGCGCAGAACAATCGTCAGTATCAGCGCAGCCTGCAGAAGTAGGCGAGTTCGCGGAGCGCCGGATCGCGCGGCAGGGGCCGCGCCTTCCTGGCGCGCCGCGCCTCGTTTGGAATCGGCGGGAGAACTGCATGAGCGTTCACCGTCCCCGACGCGCCGTTAGCGTTATCGCGATGCTGGTGGCGTTGGCCGCTCCCCCGGCAGGCGCGGCGCAGTTCACGCTCGCGCCGAATCAAACCGTCCTCGGATCGCTCCAGAGCTATACGACCAAGGCAAGCAACACGCTCATCGCGCTGCAACGGCCCTACGACATCGGCTACGCCGAGTTGGCCGCCGCGAATCCTGGGATCAATCCGTGGCTGCCGGGCGACGGTACGCACGTAGTACTACCGACGCAATTCGTGCTGCCGGATGCGCCGCATATCGGCATCGTCATCAACCTGGGCGAGCGCCGCCTTTACTATTTTCATCGCGACGGTAAGACAGTCGAGTCCTTCCCCGTCGGCGTCGGTGTCGAGGGCAAGAAAACGCTGGTCGGCACGACGACCGTTGTGTCAAAGGAAAAGAATCCGATTTGGTATCCGCCGCCCTCGATCCACGCGGAAGATCCGACCCTGCCAAAATTCGTGCCGGCCGGGCCCGATAATCCGCTGGGCGCTTATGCGCTGCACCTCGGCTGGACGGACTATCTGATCCACGGCACCAACAAGCCCGACGGCGTCGGCCGCAATGTCAGTCATGGCTGCATCCATCTCTATCCGGAGGACATCCAGCATCTTTTCAGCGAGATCCCGATCGGCACGCCTGTGCGCGTCGTCGACCAGCCGGTGCTGACCGCGTGGATCGGCGGCCGGCTTTACGTCGCGGTCCATCCGAGCCAGTCGCAGACCGACCAGATCGATGTCGGCGATCCAGTGACGCCGGAGATTCCCGATGATCTGGTCGGACGCGTGGCCGCGGCCGCCGGCGATCACCACGATCTGGTGGACTGGAAAGCGGTCAAGCGCGCCGGCCTCGCGCGCACCGGCATCCTGGCGCCGGTGACCCCGCCGCCGCCCGACGTCGCCGAGCAGATGCCGCTACGCACGTCGCCGACTGCGGCCTCGCCGACCGCGGTCGATCGCACCAAGCTCGACGCCGCAGCCGGCGGCAATATCGTCGTCGATCACGGCCCCTACGTGCTGCCGGCGGTGCCGCCCACGCATTGAGGGTCGTGCCTCACGCGTACGGCTTGATGCTCTCCGCCACCGAATCGGCGACATGTTCCTTCGAAATGATGCCGCGCACGTCCCCGGCGCGTGGCGCCGTCGTGGCGTGCACGACCACCGCCATTGCGGCGTCCTCGCGCCACATGCGATCGATGACGTCGAAGGCAATGTCGTCCTCGTGCGCGATGGTGAAGTTCTTCTGCGCTACGTCGCCGAGCGTGACGCCGGTATAGGCCGCCTCGAGCCCGCGGCGGAAGCCGGTGTTGACGCGCATGACACCGACGATCCGGTCGCTGTCCGTCACCACCACGTGCTTGAGGGCGCCCTTGTGCTCCGGCTGACGCAGGAAGGCGTCGAAGTCGGTGCTTGTCGGCAGAACGAGCACATCAGAGTCCATGACCTCCTGGGCGTGGCGCACGAGGAACATATTGGCGTGCAGCGCCTTGGGAATGAAATGGCCACGATCGACCAACTTGATGGTGTAAATGTTCTCGCGTGAAAGCACCCGGCGCACGCCGATGCTGAGCGCCACCGCGAGGATCATCGGCATGACGATGCCGTAGTCGCGCGTCATCTCGAAGATCATGGTGACCGCCGTCATCGCTGCGCCGGTGCCGCCGCCAACCATCGCCGCCATGCCGACGATCGCGAACGTTCCGGTCGTCGCACCGGCCACGGGATGAATGGCGTTGACGAGCGCACCGAACGCGCCGCCGAGCGTCGCGCCCATGTAGAGCGACGGCGAGAAAATTCCGCCCGAGCCGCCGGAGCCGAGCGTGAGCGAAGTCGCCACCAGCTTGCAGACGTAGAGGATCGGCAGGAGGTACAGCGTCGACCCCATCTGCCCGAGCAGCAGCGATTGGATCGTGGCGTAGCCGACGCCCTCAACGTAGTAGTGCCCGTAGATGCGGAAGAGCGCATAGAACAGCGCCCCGACCAGGATCATGCCGATAGCGTGGCGCAAATAGGGGTTTTTGATCCGATCGAACTGATCGTCGGCGAACGGCAGGATGCGTACGAAGGCCGCCGCCGCAACGCCGACGACGACACCGAGCAGCGCGAACAGCAGCAGCGCCGGCAACGACGCCGGATGGCTGCCGATCAGCGCTTGGGGGGGCACGGCGAAGGCCGGCTTGGGTCCCAGTGCAAGGTTGCCGATGAAAGTCGCAGTGCCGGTCGCCAGCGCCACCGGCAGGAACGTGCGAACGCTGACCTCCGGCATCATGAGCTCGATGGCGAACATGACGCCACCGATTGGCGTGTTGAACGTCGCCGCGATGCCCGCGCCCGCGCCGGCCGCGACCAGGGTGATGCGTTGCCACGGCGCCATCCGGATGACCTGACCGATGGTCGAGCCGAACGACGCGCCGATCTGGATGATCGGGCCTTCGCGCCCGACCGCGCCGCCGGTGCCGATGCTGATCGCCGAGGCCAGGGATTTGACGGCGGCGACAACCGGCCTGATCTTGCCCTCGTTGTAATAGATCGCGTCCATCACCTCCGGCACGCCGTGGCCCTTGGCCTCGGGTGCGAATTTCGTCACCAGCAAGGTAACGAGAATGCTGCCGATCACCGGTGCGAGAATGACGGCTGCGCCCCACGGACTCGGCGGCGTGAAGACGTTCGCGTCATAGACGACGGATAGGATGCCCGAGAACGAGACGTTGTGGACCAGAGCGATAAGGCCGCGAAACACGACCGCGCCGACACCGCCAACAATGCCGATTGACACCGCAAGCAGCGAGAGTTGAACCAGACCGAGCTGCGTTGGCGCGATGGCGCGATCGGGCGTGGTTGTTGCTGCCTCGGGCGACATAGTGGCTTGGCTCCTCAATGGGATGGTGGGTAATTCAGCGCTTCGGAAGTGCGGACCTTATAGCGCTGGAACAATTAGTTGTCTGGCTTAACATAACGTGGCGGTAATGCGAAAGCGGCCGGTTCCGCCGTCTCATGTGCCGCATGATACGGGGGCGACCATCTGCCGCGGCGATACGTGCAGCTGATTCTTGCGGCCGGCGGACGCGTAACTTACGAACGATGCTGAAGATCGATCCGCGGCGGACTCGACACAGGCGCAATCGATTTTTCGTCGAATACATCGACTGGCGCGCGGATTGACGGCGTTGACCGGACGCCGCAAGCGAAGGAGCATTTCGTGACATCGGCATCGGAACCGCGCCGTCATCCGTTGAGTCTTCTCCGGCGGCTGTGGCTGCCGGCCTCGGCCGGAGCGCTGCTGGCCGCCGGCCTGGTCGGTTTCTGGCTGGGCCAGGAACGCACAGCCGATCGCCGGGCGGCGCTCCCGGTCCTGACGACCGCCCCGGACTACACCATGGTCAACCAGCTCGGCGAGACGGTTTCATCGAACGCGCTGCACGGCAAAGTTCAGCTCGTCACGTTCCTTTTCCCATATTGCACGACCATGTGCCCGCTCATCGCCGCGCATCTCATCAATTTCGAAACCGAGGCGTTGCGTCCCGCCGGTCTCGCCGACAAGGTGGTGATCGTCTCGTTCGACATCGATCCGCAAAATAGTGGGCCGCGGCAGATGCGCGCCTTCCTGACTCAATATGGCTGGAACCCCGAAGACCTGCATTGGCAGTATCTCGTGGCCGCGCCCTCGGAGGTTCGCCGCGTTGTCAGCCACGGCTTCGGCGTCTGGTACAAGCGGGTGAACCTTGCCTCGCAAGCCGCGAACGATACCGGCAACTCCGCCATCGTGCAGCCCGAGGTTGCGAACAAACTCGCCGCTCAATCGCACGTGAATTACGACATCGTCCATGACGATGTCCTGGAGGTGGTCGATCAGCGCGGCCGGATTCGCAAGGTTTATGAAAACGCCGACACCGTCAGCTCGCAACAGCTACTCGCGGCCGTCGGTTCGCTGATCAAACGGCAGGGATAGTCGGGCGAGGATCGACGGCCAGCGAATGTCGATACCGGCAGCAAAGCGTGTCCGATGGATCGAGCCGTCACTGCTGTGGCCCGCGATCATCGTCGCCGCATTCCTGCCGCTGTTGGCGATCGTTCCGCCGGTGCTTCGCGTGGACCATATTCTGCCCCTGGCCAGGATCTGGACGATTTGGCCGCTTACGCCCGGCATCACGTTGAGCACGCTCGGGATAGCATGGCTCTACATTACCGGTCAGCGCGACGTCGCGGCTGCGCAGGTGCCTGATCGACCGGGCGCGCTGCACCATCTTGCGTTCTTCGGCGGCGTTGCGGCGATCTTCGTCGCACTGCAATCGCCGATCGAGCCGCTCGCCGACCATCTCTTCGTCGCGCATCAGGTCGAACACATGCTGTTGCGCACCGCCGGCCCGATGCTGTTGATGCTCGCGGCGCCACAAGCAGCGTTGATGCGGGGACTGCCGTCATGGACTCGCCGCCGCGTCCTGGCGCCGCTGGTCGGTAGCCCAATCATCCGTGCTCCGGGCGTTCTCGGACAACCCGCGATCGCGACCGTGCTGTTCGTCGGCACGACCTATTTCTGGATGGTCCCGCGCTACCACGATCTCGCGATCCTCGACGAGCCAATTCATTACCTCTGGCACACGACGCTGCTGCTTAGCGGCCTTGTCTTCTTTTGGCGACTTCTCGATCCGCGGCCTTACCCACTCGGCGCATCGCTGGGCGTGCGGCTCAGCATGTTTTGGTTCGCATCGATCGGGAACATCGTGCTGGGTTCCTACCTGAGCTTCAAACAGGGTGTGCTCTATCACGCCTACGACGTCATGGGCCGTTTGTGGTTAAGCCCGACCATCGACGAGCGGTTCGGCGGCCTGACCATGTGGATTCCGGGCAGCATGATGTTCGCCGTAACTAGCCTGTTGATGATCTATCGCTGGGCTCGACAGGAGGAGCGCGCGGCGGCACGCCTGCACGCCGCTGGCATGGTCGTTCCTACGGTCGCCGAATTCGTCGCCAGTCGCCAGGCCGCGAACCTCAAGATGGCGATCGGCCTGCTCGCTTTCGCTGCGACCGTGCTGGTGATCAGCCTCGCCGTTGTGCTGACCTACCGCTATTCAGGGGATTACCCCGCCTTCGGCGGCTTCTGACGCGGCGCGCGAGCCGGACGAATTTCCGCGCTCGCAGCGCGCGCCGCATCAGCCGGAAAAGCCCGCTGAAGCTTGGGTTTTTTGACTGCGGCGACGTGCCACGGCGGCGCCGGCCGGCCATGTTGCGTGCCCGAAAAGCCTATGTTAGAACCGCCGCGCTTTCCGGCGGGATCGTGGCAGTGGGGGTTTTCGAGCGGCGAAAACCCAGCGGAGGGCGCGTTCATTTTGAGGCCGCCTCCGTGCCGGTCTCGTCCGGGGAATTTAAGGACACAAGCTCGACGTGGCATCCGAAGCGAAAAGCGTAGCCGGTCTGGCGGAACGTTACGCGGCGGCGCTTTTCGAGCTCGCCGACGAACGCAAGGCCGTCGATGCGGTGGCATCCGATCTCACCGGCCTGCGCCAATTGATCGACGAAAGCGCCGACCTGCGCCGCCTGATCCGCAGCCCGGTGCTGCAGCGCGGCGAACAGGCGCGTGCCATCGGCGCCATCGCGGAACGCGCAGGCCTCAATCCTCTGACCCGCAATTTTGTCGGATTGTTGGCGCGAAACCGGCGGCTGTTCGCGCTACCGGAAATGATTCAGGGATTTCTGCAGATTCTCGCCGAGCGCCGTGGCGAGGTGACGGCTCATGTGATCGCGGCGCAGGAATTGTCCGAGACGCAGCGCAAGGCCGTCGACGAGCGCCTGCGCAAGGCCGTCGGCCGCAAGGTCGTGGTCGATTTCCGCGTCGATCCGAGCCTGCTCGGCGGACTTGTCGTCAAAGTGGGCTCGCGCATGGTCGACGCGTCGCTCAAGAGCAAGCTGGCGCGGCTCGCGCTGGCGATGAAGGGGGTTGGTTGATATGGAAATTCGCGCGGCAGAAATTTCCGCGATCCTGAAGAAGCAGATCGCCGATTTCGGCACCGAGGCCGACGTCGCCGAGGTCGGGCAGGTTCTGTCGGTCGGCGACGGTATCGCCCGCGTCTACGGCCTCGACAAGGTCCAAGCCGGCGAGCTCGTCGAGTTCCCGAACGGCGTCAAGGGCATGGCCCTCAACCTCGAGACCGACAATGTCGGCGTCGTGATCTTCGGCGACGACAGCGGCATTCGCGAGGGCGACACGGTCAAGCGCACCGGCGCCATTGTCGACGTTCCGGTCGGTCGCGGTCTCCTCGGCCGTGTCGTCAACGCGCTGGGCGAGCCGATCGACGGCAAGGGTCCGCTGAAGGACGTCAAGCGCACGCGCGTCGAGGTCAAGGCGCCGGGCATCATCCCGCGTCGCTCGGTGCACGAGCCGGTGCAGACCGGCCTGAAGGCGATCGATACGCTGGTGCCGATTGGCCGCGGCCAGCGTGAGCTGATCATCGGCGATCGCCAGACCGGCAAGACGGCGGTGGCGATCGATACCTTCGTCAATCAAAAGGCCGTGAATGCGGGCAACGACGAGTCAAAGAAGCTCTATTGCATCTACGTCGCGGTTGGCCAGAAACGCTCGACCGTCGCGCAGATCGTCAAGACCCTCGCCGATTACGGCGCGCTCGACTATTCGATCGTGGTCGCCGCAACCGCCTCCGAGCCGGCGCCGCTGCAGTTCCTCGCGCCCTATGCCGGCTGCGCGATGGGCGAGTTCTTCCGCGACAACGGCATGCACGCAGTCATCGTCTACGACGACCTGTCGAAGCAGGCCGTCGCCTATCGCCAGATGTCGCTACTGCTGCGCCGGCCGCCGGGCCGCGAAGCCTATCCGGGCGACGTCTTCTATCTGCATTCGCGCCTGCTCGAACGCGCGGCGAAGATGAACGCCGACCACGGATCCGGCTCGCTCACGGCGCTCCCGGTAATCGAGACCCAGGCGGGCGACGTGTCGGCCTACATCCCGACGAACGTCATCTCGATCACCGACGGCCAGATCTTCCTCGAGACCGACCTGTTCTATCGCGGCATCCGACCGGCGATTAACGTCGGCCTGTCGGTCAGCCGCGTCGGTTCGGCGGCGCAGATCAAGGCGATGAAGCAGGTTGCCGGGCGCATCAAGCTCGAGCTCGCGCAATACCGCGAGATGGCGGCCTTCGCCCAGTTCGCGTCGGACCTCGATCCAGCGACCCAGCGCCTGCTGGCGCGCGGCGCCCGGCTCACGGAGCTGCTGAAGCAGCCGCAATTCAAGCCGGTGCCGGTCGAGGAGCAGGTGGTCGCGATCTTCGCCGGCACGCGCGGCTATCTCGACAAGGTCGAGGTCGCCAATGTCACCCGCTTCGAGGCGCAGATGCTCGGCGAGTTGCGCGCCAAGGCGCCCAAGATCCTGGATTCAATCCGCGACAAGCGCGAGCTGAGCCAGGATACAGAGAAAGAGCTGATGGCCTTTCTCGATGGCTTCACCAAGGCCTTCGCCTGATCACACGCGGGCACTAGCGCCATGGCAAGCCTCAAAGACCTGCGCAATCGCATCCGCTCCGTCCGCTCGACGCAGAAGATCACGGCGGCGATGAAGATGGTGGCGGCGTCGCGCCTGCGCCGCGCGCAGGAGCAGGCGCTGGCCGCGCGGCCCTATTCCGAGCGGATGGAGCGCATGCTGACCTCGCTCGCCGCCAATCTGCGCAACCAGCCGAACGCGCCGAAGTTGCTCGCCGGCACCGGCAACGACCAGACGCATCTGCTGCTCGTTGCCACGTCGGACCGGGGTCTCGCCGGCGGCTTCAATGCCAGCATCCTGCGCGAGGCACGGCGGACGCTGCGCAGCCTCCAGCGCGAAGGCAAGCAGGTCAAGATCTTCACCATCGGTCGCAAGGGCCGCGACGCGCTGCGGCGCGACAACGCCAAGCTCATCGTCGAGAGCCTGACGGAAATCGGCCGGCCGCGCCTGAC
>DATLUT010000153.1:0-4496 GCA_035532975.1 Allostellaceae bacterium | reverse complement strand
CTGGATTCGAACCAGCGACCTGCCGCTTAGAAGGCGGCTGCTCTATCCCCTGAG
Source organism: Allostellaceae bacterium (assembly GCA_035532975.1). Taxonomy (GTDB): domain Bacteria; phylum Pseudomonadota; class Alphaproteobacteria; order ATCC43930; family CGMCC-115725; genus REEB95. The sequence goes on along the minus strand of DATLUT010000153.1, from coordinate 4,442 downwards.
CTATGGGCGCAACAGGACGATCATCCGCAGTCAGACGGGGCGCTGCCAGCGGAAATTGTCGGCGTAGCTCTTGGGTCTGAACTTGGGTTCCTGCGGCTCGATCACCGAATAGTCCAAGCCGTTCTTTTTGGCGAAGGCAATCGCCTCGTCGAGCGTGTCGAAGCGCAGGCTGACCTCGTTGAGCGTGTCGGCAGCGCTGGTCCAGCCCATTAACGGATCGGGCACGCGTGGCGTCTCGACCTCGTAGGTCAGGAGCCACGTCTTGGTCGGCGCGCGGCCCGACTGCGTGGCCGGCTTGCTCGGGCGATAGATCCGCGCGTGCGGCATCGAAACCTCTCTTAATGGTCGGGGCGACAAGATTCGAACTTGCGACCCCCTGCTCCCAAAGCAGGTGCTCTACCAGGCTGAGCTACGCCCCGAGGCCGCAATTTGCTATACGCTTCGGCGCAAAAGCGCAAGGACAGCGCCGGAAAGCGAGGCTCCGCATGACCGTCCGCCTGCTCGACCTCACGCCCAAGCTCTACGACTACATGCTTTCAGTATCGTCGCGCGAGACCAAGCTTATGGCGCGACTGCGCGCGGAGACCGCCAAGATGCCCGGCGCCGGCATGCAGATCCCGCCGATGCAGGGCCAGTTTCTCGCCTTCCTGGTGACGCTCATCGGCGCGCGGCGCGGCATCGAGATCGGCACCTTCACCGGCTATAGCGCGCTGTGGGTGGCCTCGGCCATGCCCGCGGACGGCAAGCTCATCTGCTGCGACGTGAACGAGAAGACCACCGCGGTCGCCAGGTGCTATTGGGCCAAGGCCGGAATCGACAAGAAGATCGAGCTCAGGCTCGCGCCGGCGCTCGACACGCTCAAGGCGCTGTTGGCATCGGGCGACGCCGGCACGTTCGATTACGTCTTTATCGATGCCGACAAGGAAAACTACGACGCCTATTACGAGCGCGCGCTGGACCTCACGCGGACCGGCGGCCTCATCGTCTTCGACAACATGCTGTGGGGCGGTTCGGTCGCTGACGGCCGCAAGCGCGATCCCGACACGCTCGCGCTCAAAGCGCTCAACGCCAAGCTGCACGACGACAAGCGCGTCGACCTGTCGCTGCTTTATATCGGCGACGGCGTGACGCTGGCACGCAAGCGGTAGCCAAGTTCCATTTGCCCGTCGCCCCCGCGAAAGCGGGGGCCCAGGGCGACCGCACGTCGCTTGCCCTGGATTCCCGCTTACGCGGTAATGACGATCGGGTACGCGGCCTATCGCGCTAACACCCGTTCGAGCTTGTCGAAGGAGTTGCCCGGCGCCGACCAGCCCTGGACGAAACCGTCGCGGACTGTCGGGTCCTTGAAGCCTTCCTGGCGTAGCGTCATCAGCGTGCCGGCGCCGTCGCGCCTGAACGTGACCGTGATGGTCGTATCGAACCGCGTGCAATCGCCGATCCAGCTCATCACCAGTCGCTCCGGCCGCTTGAGCTCGCGGTATTCGCCGGTGATGTCGACGACGCGATCCGGCATGTGCATGCGCACATGAAACTGGCCGCCGACGCGCGGGTCCATCGCCACCAGCTCGCAGCGCGCGACCGCCGGCCCCAGCCATTCGCACCAGGTTTTCGTCACCCAGGCGTCGAAGACGCGGTCGGGCGGCGCGTCGAAGCGATGCGACAGTTCGAGCGAAACTTCCTGCATGGCGGCGACGTCAGTCATGGGATGCTCCCTTCTTGCGTTTCAGGTGGCGATCGAGCCGGCCGAAGCTGGCGCTCCAGAACCGGCGGTAGAATTCGAGCCACTCAGTGGCGCGTTCGAGGCCGCGCGCGTCGAGCCGGCAGCGGCGGTGCTGGCCCTGGCGCTCGCGGTGGATGAGCGACGCCGCTTCGAGAACGCGCAGGTGGCGCGAGATCGCCGGCTGCGAGATGTCGAACGGTTCGGCAAGCTCGCCGACCGTCGCCTCGCCCTGCGCCAGCCGCGCGAGGATCGCGCGGCGCACCGGATCGGCCAAGGCGGCAAAAGTGGCGTCGAGGTTCAGCATATAACTGTTACGTTATATAACTGGTGCGTTATGTCAAGGCCGAGTTAGTCGTGGCGCGGCGATATTCGTATTAATGCGATTGACACAAATATGATTTCATGTTGATCTTACTAATATGAATTAGGGAGGGGCCATGACAGCCTATGCACAAGCGCAACCGGTCCGACTCTTGCGCTGCCTGCTCGCGGCAACGCTGCTCGCCGGGGCGCTCGCGCCGGCTGCACATGCCGCCGATCGTCAGGTCGAACGCGGCAAGTATCTGGTCATGCTCGGCAGCTGCAACGATTGCCACACGCCGGGCAGCCTGATGGGTCAGTCCGACATTAAGCGCTATCTCGGCGGCTCCGATGTCGGCTTTGCCATTCCCGGCATGGGCGTCTTCGTCGGCCCCAATCTGACACCCGACAAGGAAACCGGCCTCGGCACCTGGACCAGGAAGCAGATCGTCACTGCGATCACAACCGGCAAGCGGCCCGACGGCCGCGTGCTGGCGCCAATCATGCCGTATGAAGCCTTCTCGCATCTGACGCGCGCCGACGCGTTCGCGATCGCCGCCTATCTCAAGAGCCTGAAGCCGGTGAAGCACAAGGTTCCCGGCCCGTTCGGCCCGACGGAAAAGGCGACCGTGTTCGTCATGTCGGTCCAGCCGGCCGACGTCTACAATGCGCTGCCGCAGCCGGGCGGAGCGCCGTCAAAGTGACCGCGATACCGGTGACACCGTTGACCGAGGCATCGCCGACCGCCCCCATCGGCCGCGGGCGCAAGCACAAGCGCCCGTATTCGATGGAACGCCGTGCCGTCATGGCGGCAGCGACCAAGACCCGCATCCGCGACGCCGCGCTCGCGCTGCACAGCGCGCATCTGTTCGAATTCACGCTCGACGAAGTGGCTCGCCGCGCGGGCGTGTCGGTGCAGACGGTGCTGCGCATCTACGGCAGTAAGGACGCGCTCTACCTGATGATGACGGACGCCGCGGCGAACCGGCAGCGCCTGCCGGCGGCACCGGGCGACGTTCCGGCCGCCGTCGCAGCGCTGTGCGAGGATTACGAGGCGATCGGAGACCAGGTGATCCAATATCTCGCCGACGAACTGCGCCTGCCAGCGCTGAAGCCGAAAGTCGAACTCGGCCGGCGGGCGCACCGCCAATGGATCGAGACTGCGTTCGCGCCGCAGCTGCGTGCGCGCCGCGGCCGCGCCCGCGACGACCTGCTGCACGCGCTGAGCGTCGCCACCGACGTCTATGCCTGGAAGCTGCTGCGGCGCGATCTGAAGCTCGATCGCCGGGACGTGGAACGCATGCTGACGCAGATGATTGCTGCGCTAACCTGAGGAAGGAGGAACCATGAGCAAGATCCTGTGGGCGTGCTGGGACGGCGGCGGCAATCTGCCGCCGAGCCTCGGTATCGGCCGGGCGTTGCACGATCGCGGCCATGCCGTCGTCTTCGCCGGCCGGCCCGAGATGGTCGGTCGCGTACGTGCCGCCGGCCTCGCCACGCGCGAGCTGACCCAGGCTTATGCGCTGCTCGACCGGTTCTCGTGGCATCCCCTCGCCCGCGTCTTCGGCTATCTCGGCTCGCCCGCGGTCGGCGAGGAGATCGTCTCGGTCGTGCGCGAGGAAGCGCCCGACGCGGTCGTGATCGACGCCATGTTCGGCGCCGCGCTCGACGTCGCGCCGCAGTTCAACACGCCGACGGCAGTGGTCGTGCACACCTTCGTGCGCCGCATGTACGACGCCTGGAAGGGCAACCTGACGCGCCAGAGCGATGGCCGCGCGCAGTCCGGCTTCGCCAAGCTGCCGCCGATCGAGGAGCTGTGGGGCGCGCGCGATCTTGTCCATGCCAATACGCTGGCTGTGCTCGACGGTACGGCGATGACACCACTCGCCAATTTGCGCCATGGCGGGCCAGTGCTCCTCGAAGAAACGCGAGCCGTCGCGCCGCAGCTGCCATGGCCCGCGAACGATACGAGGCCGCTCGTGCTGCTCAGCTTCAGCACGGTACACGAGCAGCGTTCGCCGCTGATGCTGCAACGCGCGCTCGACGCGCTCGGCACGCTGCCGGTGCGCATCGTCGCGACCACCGGCGACATCGTCGATCCCGCCGACCTGACGCCGCCGCCGAACGCCGCCCTCCTGCGCTACGCGTCGCACGATGCGCTTTTGCCGCACGTCGCGATGATCCTGACGCACGGCGGCCACGGCACGGCGATGCGCGCGCTGCGCCACGGCGTGCCGATGGTGCTGACGCCGGCGCTGGCGGACGATCAACCGTTCGTCGGCGCCGCGGTACAGGAATGGGGCGCCGGCCGCGCGCTACCGAAAGAGCCGGCGGTCGACGATATCGTCGCCGCCGTGCGCGCCGTGCTTGACGGTCCGGGCTATCGCGATGCGGCCAAGCGGCTTGCGCCTCTGCTCGCCGG
>DATLUT010000152.1:0-6526 GCA_035532975.1 Allostellaceae bacterium | reverse complement strand
CAGATTCCGGTTGCCTCGGTCGCGCGGCGGCGCGACCATTGAACAAGGAGGTGCGTCGCCAGCGGGCGGGGCGTTCCTGACGAAGCCCCGAGACGGGTCGAACCCGGGCCGGACGCGGCGCACGGCGCGAAGCGGAGGCAGACATGGGCGAAAGAGCAGGCGGGCCGCGTGTGGCGGCCCTGGTCGGACCTTATCTGTCGGGTAAGACGACCCTCCTCGAAGCCCTGCTCTTCGCCGCCGATGCCATCCACCGACGCGGCACCCAAAAAGACCAAACCACTGTAGGCGACTCTGCTCCCGAAGCTCGGGCGCGGCAGATGTCGACCGAGATCAATCCGGCGCACGCGACTTATCTCGGCGATCGCTGGTTCTTTCTCGACTGCCCGGGATCGGTCGAGCTTGCGACCGAAGCGCAAACCGCGATGCTCGCGGCCGATGTCGCAGTGGTCGTGTGCGAAGCGGTGCCCGACCGCGTTCTCGCGCTGTCGCCACTGCTCAAATTCCTCGACGACCGCCAGATTCCGCACATGATCTTTGTCAATAAGATCGACCAGACGTCGGCGCGCGTTTCGGAGGTCTTGGCGGCACTGCAATCGATCTCGACGCGGCCATTGGTGCTGCGCCAGGTGCCGTTGCCCGGCGCGGACAACGCCATTTCCGGCTATGTCGATTTGGTCAGCGAGCGCGCCTACCGCTATCAGCCCGGCACGGCTTCCGACCTGATCAAGCTGCCCGACGCAATCGCCGCGACCGAGCAGGAATCGCGCGCTTCCTTGGTCGAAAAGCTCGCCGACTTCGACGACAAGCTTCTGGAGCAGTTGCTCGAGGACGTTCAGCCGTCGAAAGACGAAATCTACAATCAGCTGACGCAGGACTTGCGCCGCGACCTGATCGTGCCGGTGTTTCTCGGCTCGGCGTCGCTTGATCACGGCGTGCGGCGGCTATGGAAGGCCCTGCGGCACGAGACTCCCGCGGCAACCGCGACCGCCGAACGTCTGGGCGTCGGCCGCGGCGAGGGGGTAGTCGCGCAGGTGGTCAAAACCTACAACCCGCCGCATGCCGGTAAGCTGTCGCTTGTGCGCGTCTGGCGCGGCACCGTGACCGAAGGGATGAGCCTCAACGGCGTGCGCGTCGGCGGCGTGTTGCGGCTCCAGGGCGCAGGCGCAGAGAAGTTGCCGGATGGCGCCGGAACCGGAGAGATCGCGGCGTTGGCGCGGCTCGATGGCGTCGCAACCGGTACGGTCTTGGCGACCGGTTCGGCGCCGAAGCTGCCGTCCATCGCGCCGCCCAGCCCGGTGCTTGGCCTCGCGATCGTGGCGGAAAAGCGCAGCGATGACGTCAAGCTCACCGGTGCGATCCAGAAGCTGATCGAGGAGGATCCGACGCTGTCGCGGGAGCAGAATCCGGAACTACAGGAGCTGGTGCTCTGTGGTCAGGGGGACATTCATCTCCAGATCGCGCTCGAGCGGTTGCGGCACAAATTCAATCTCGCGGTCCAGGCGCGCCGCCCGCAAATTCCCTACAGCGAGACGATCCGCAAGAGCACCGCGCTGCATTCGCGCTTCAAGCGCCAGAGCGGCGGCCACGGCCAATTCGCCGACATCCAGATCGAAGTCAAGCCGCTGCCGCGCGGCGGCGGCTTCGCTTTCGTCGATGCCGTGGTCGGCGGCGCTATTCCGCGCAACTACATTCCGGCGGTCGAGGACGGCGTGCGGGAATATTTGCGTCATGGCCCGTTCGGCTGTCCGGTCGTCGACCTTTCCGTCAAGCTGGTAACCGGGCAATTCCATGCCGTCGACAGCTCGGATCAGGCGTTCAAGACCGTGGCGCGACAGGCCATGAGCGAGGCGTTGCCGAAATGCGACCCGGTGCTGCTCGAACCGATCCATCGCGTCGAGATCTCGGTGCCGAATGCCTTCACGTCGCGCGTCCAGCGCATCGTCTCGGCGCGGCGCGGTCACATCCTGGGCTACGACGCGAAGCCCGACTGGACCGGCTGGGACGTGGTCGCGACCGACATGCCAGTCGCCGAAATGCACGACCTGATCATCGAGTTGCGCTCGGCGACGCTCGGCACCGGCACGTTCGTGCACCAATTTGATCGGCTCCAGGAGCTGACAGGCAAGCTTGCCGAAAAGGTGCTGGCGGCGCGAACCGGCGAAGCCGCCGAATAGCGCGGATTTTTGGCCGCGGCGTCGATTCGGCGGCGGTCGCGCGAGCGTGACTTGATGTGAAACCGGCTTGGCGGTATCGCTGCGGTTCCAGCGACGGAGGTCGGTCATGTGGGTGAAACGGTGGCGGGGCTGGGAAATCCCCGAGCGCGAGGCGACGCCGGAGGCGGTCTTCCGCGATCGGCGCGCGCTGATCAAGGCGATGGGCATGGGCGCGCTCGTCGCGGCGAGCGGTGCCGGCTCGCTGCCGGCGTTCGCCGACACGAATCCCTCAGCCGGCCTTTATCCAGCAAAACGCAATCCCAAGTACACGCTCGACCGACCGATCACGGCGGAGAAGCTTTCGACCACCTATAACAATTTCTACGAGTATACGAGCAACAAGAACGTCTACGAGTATTCCGACGCGCTGAACGTGCGGCCGTGGACCGTGGCGATCGACGGCATGGTCGAGAAGCCGATGACTCTCGGCATCGACGATTTGCTCAAGAAGGTGACGCTCGAAGAGCGGCTCTATCGCCACCGCTGCGTCGAAACCTGGTCGATGGCGGTGCCGTGGACCGGTTTTCCGATGAAGGCGCTCGTCGACATGGCGAAGCCGCTCGGCAGCGCCAAGTACGTCCACATGGTCACGTTCATGGATCCGAAGATGGCGCCCGGACAGCGCGCGTTTTTCTATCCCTGGCCATATGTCGAGGGCGTGACCATGTTCGAGGCCAACAACGACCTCGCCTTCCTGGTGACCGGCATGTACGGCAAGCCGCTGCCGAAACAGGACGGCGCGCCGCTGCGTCTGGCGCTGCCGTGGAAGTACGGCTTCAAGTCGATCAAGTCGATCGTCAAGTTCACGTTCACCGACAAACAGCCGGTATCGTTCTGGACGGCGTTGCAAGCGAACGAGTACGGCTTCTGGGCGAACGTCAATCCGGCGGTGCCGCATCCGCGCTGGAGCCAGGCGACCGAGCGGGAACTCGGTGAAAACACACGACGGCCGACGCTGATCTGGAACGGCTACGGTGAATACGTCGCCGCGATGTACGACGGCATCAAGGGCGAAAACCTGTTCCGCTGAGCCGCGGTCGTGCCGGCCCGCTCGCGTCCGGTCAGATGACCTTGAACAAGTAGAGCAGGATCAGCACCGGGACAGGTATGCGCATCAGCCAGAGCAAGAGCGAGATCACCTGAATTCTCCGTCGTGCGGGTGGTGGCGTCGGTTACATCCTTGGGCGTGGACGCGATTCTCGCTGGGTCCTCGATTCGTCGTTTCTGGGCCGAGACCAGCTCGCGTCGGACGACGACACGAATCGGAAATCGGCGTAACTACTTGATTTAACTCAATTATGCTCTTGTATGGCTTTAACGGCGACATACAAGCCATTGACTCAATTGAGAGTATTGTATTCCACAAAATCTGCGACCTATACTCGCGCGCTTTCGGCCTTTGAGGAGCGAACTCATGCGTCGTATGGCTATTTTGGTTGTCGCGAGCGGGCTTCTGGTCGCCGGCTGCGGATCGAATCCGGGTGATCGTGCGCTGACCGGCGGCGTCATGGGCGCCGGTGTCGGTGCGCTGGCCGGTGCCGCGGTCGGCATGCCGTTGACGGGTGCGGTGTTCGGCGGGGCGCTCGGCGCCACTGCCGGCGCACTGAGCGATCCGTCGCAGATCTATCTCGGCAAGCCGGTCTGGCGTTAGCCCGATCGCGACCATCGTCGTCACGCTGCGGCGAGCGCGTCGAACGCGCTCGCTGCTTCGTTGAGGTCGCCGTAGGCAAAGCGGTAGCAGTCGCTTTTTTCCAGGATCTCGCTGAGTAGCGCGAAGCCCTCCGCGCCGTGCAGGCTGTAATTCATCGCGTGGTGGCCGATCTCGATCAATCCGGCCGCCTTGGAGAACGGCGTGAACCGTGCCGGGGCGCCGGAACGCCAGCGTGGAAAGACAATCCAACCGACCGGTGCGACGTCGTCGACCCGTGCCAGGCTGTCGTCGGGCGCGCGCATCAGCGCCACGGTTCCCTTGACGGTATCGAGCACCGCGTCGCTGAACACCGCACCCGGCACGAAGGCTTTCAGCACGTCGATCGATGCGTTCTTGAGATTGATCGGCCGCGCCAGGGGCACGACTTGGCCGTCGTCGCGGCGGATCAGTGCCAGTTCGTCCGAGAGCAAACGCCAGCCGCGATGGACGAGTCCGGCTGCGAGGGTGCTTTTGCCTGAGCCCGGCGCACCCGGCAGGATTGCGACGCGGCCGTTTTTCTCGATCGCGGCGGCGTGGACGATCAGATACTGATGCGCCAGGCCGGCGATTGCGTAATTGAGTCCCCACTCGACCAACGGCAAGGCTTGGTCCGCGGGCAATGGCTTGAACGGATCTTGGCCGTCGATGAGCAGCCGCGCCTGCGGCCGGACATAACGGCGCAGCCCTTTGCCTGGGACGAGCGCTACGTGGAAATCGCTGAAATCGCTCTTTTGCTCCCGGAATTGCGGCGGATAGAGACGGTCAAGCGCGTCGACGACGTCGTCGAAGCCGGTGGCGAACGCCGCGGTAAACGGGCCGAGCCGGAGATGGATGGTTTCGTGCCGCATCATGGCCGTCACGCCACGTGCTCAAGAAGATCGAGCTGCCGGAACAACGCCAACGTGCGCTCGACGGTTTGCCGAGGTGCCTCGCCGGAGCGCAGCTCGACGGTATCGGCTGCTGCCGAAGCGAGCGCCGCGGCGCTCGCCGGCCGCGCCGCCAGTCGGGCGAACAGCCAGCCGGCAAAGTCAGCGAAGTGATGCGTGTCGCCGCTCCGACCATTATAGGCAACGATTTCGCCAGACCACGCACGCCAATCGACCTCGGCGGCGATCCGCCATGTCTCGGTTTGCGTGCTTGGCGCCGGCGCGGTCACGCTGATTACGAATTGATGTTGAGGGAGGAAACGCGATCGGTCGTCGCGTCGAGCTCGGCCTGCGCGACGCTTTGCGTCTTCGGCTGGCTCGACCAGATCGCGGCGATGAGGCTGCGAACCTGCGATACGGTTTGCGGATAATTCGTCGGCGAGAAGCAGCCGGCGTTGAGAATTCCCGCAGCCATCTGAGCGCCGAACGTGCCCGCATTGAGCGCGACGGAATCCTTGCCGAACTTGCAGCCGACGGTCAGGTCGCCTTCGAGGGCAGCGAGCAGCGATTGGTCGCCGCAGGTCCACTGGGATTCGAATGGCTGCGAACCGCAGGCCGAGAGAAAGGTGGTTGAAGGCGCGAACCCGGTGCGCGACCAGAGCTGCTCGGTGCCGGCGAGTTTGATCCAGCTTTCGGGCGTCAGGCCGCAGTTGGTGCCTTCGGGCAGCGGATGCGAAAGGTTGCCCGACAGGGCGTTCGATACCGAGCACTCGCCCGTCATCGCCAATGCCGGCTTGCTCGCGAGCGTTACGGCGACCGGGATGCCGCCGAGAATCAGCCGCCGGCTGGGCGACCGAAGCCCGCCGTTACGGCGCTCGTGTTCCGGTGTTTCGTCTCGATCGCTCATGGGCTCGTTGGTCCGCGGAGAGGAGCCCCGGTTTTAGCGCGAAATCCGATAAAGGACCGTAAAGCAAGATTGGCATTTGGTAAAAAATGGAACAATCAGTGAAACACGGTGAACCACGCTTAACCGTGCTTCGCGAAATTTCGCCGCAAATTGCCTTTAAAGCGCGCGACCCTTTCGTCGCCGCGCACGCGCCGGGTCGAAGGCGATGACGTTGTCGCCGAGGTTTTCGGGCGGAGCGGGACGCGCCTGGTGCAATGGTTGCGGTCGCGGCGCCTCGTTGCCAGTCATCACGGCGGCGAACGACGCAGGGCCGGCGGCAACTGCGCGGCGATAGCGGTAATCCGGATAGGTTTCCTCCGCGTCGAGCATCCAGCGGATGATCGCGAGGAGGCCGGCGGATGCCGCGACGATCCCAAAGGCACCGAGCCCGAGCGCGGCCGGCTGCGTTCCGACCGAGAGCGCCACGCCGGCGGTAACGCCGGTCGCGAGCACTGCGAGGCTCGACACTGTCAGGGCAATGAATACCGACCAACGATCGCGCATCTGCATCCTCGACACGCGCAGCGCGCAAATGCGGACACTGCGCGAATGCGTTAACCTTCATTAAGGTTAGCGCGCGTGCGCCGCCAGTGTCGAGTGCCGCTATCTTTTACAACTGTCGCAAACGCCGACGCGCTGCTCAGCCACCGTTCCGATTCTCGCCGACCTTGTGCAGCAGAAAATCGCGAAACACACCGATGCGCTTCGAGTTGCGCAGTTCCTCGGGATAGACGAAATAGGCCGCGGCCTCGACAGGCTTCACCTCGGGCAGGACGCGCACCAGGTTGTGGCTCTCGGCCAGCATGAAGTC
>DATLUT010000151.1:0-12436 GCA_035532975.1 Allostellaceae bacterium | reverse complement strand
GACGGCGTGCGCCTCGGCGCGGATGGCGGCCGGATCGTAGTAGATCGGCAGCCGGTCGCCGAAATAGAGCGCGCCGGGGTCGGCCTTGTGAATCGCTGCCGCGGCCAGGGCGTAGTAATGCGCAGCGACGGTGCTGGTCCAGTCGGATATCACCTTGGCTCCTTCGCCGCCGGGCCGCAGCCGCGTCGTCCGGCGGGTCGCCAGCAGCTGCGGCCATGTGTTCACGCCGGCAGGCGGTACGAAATCGTGCGTGAAGCGCCGCCAATCGTCGCCGTATCGCGTCCGCAGCAGCGCGACGAGTCGCTGTTTGGTGTAATTGGCGGCCGGCTTCCGCGAATAAAAGGTGAAGAGCGCGCCGCTCCACCAGCCGACTTCGTTGTCCGAGAAATAGCCGATGCGATAGGCGCTGTTGCGATAGGGTGCGATCAACTTCGCGGCCTCGGCGTCCATGATCGCTGCCATGTCGGGCCGGAACGGATCGAACCAGTGGAAGCGGGCAAGCCGGCCGAGTTCGAGATCGATCACCGTCGGCAGGCGCAGCTCTTGCGGCGGCAGCGACCAGGCGCCGGCGGCATTGAAACCCCAGGCGCGGAGCCGCGCATCGGTGGCGCTGATCCAGTCATGCACCGACGCGTAGTGAGCGCGCCAATCGTAGTGCGGGCGGTGCAGCTTGGCGCCCGAGCGTCCGTCGTCGAGCACGTTGACGCCGATCGAGAAGGTGCGCGCGCCGCAGGGATCGACCATCCACGCGCGGCCGTCCTGCTTGACCTCCCGCCAGCGCGTGCTCGGCGGGTTCGCCAGATCGCAGGCGGCGGCGGAATGGGCGCAGGCAACGGCGAGGGCCGCCGCGACGACAGCGGCGCCGACCCCCCCGGACAACCTCATGCAGCCGTGCCGCCCACCGTGAGCCCGTCCATCCGCAATGTCGGCTGGCCGACACCGACCGGGACGCCCTGGCCGTCCTTGCCGCACGTGCCGACGCCGTCATCGAGCTTCAGATCGTTGCCGATCATCGTGATCTTGGTCAGCGCGTCGGGACCGTTGCCGATCAGCGTGGCGCCTTTGAGCGACGGACCGACCTTGCCGTTCTCGATCAGATAAGCCTCGGACGCAGAGAACACGAACTTGCCGGAGGTGATGTCGACCTGGCCACCGCCGAAATTGACCGCAAAGACACCGCGCTTCACTGAGCCGATGATTTCGGCCGGGTCGTGCGCTCCGGCCAGCATATAGGTGTTGGTCATGCGCGGCATCGGCGCATGCGCGTAGCTTTGACGCCGGCCGTTGCCGGTCGGCCGCATGTCCATCAGCCGGGCGTTGAGCCGGTCCTGCATGTAACCGCGGAGAATTCCGTCCTCAATGAGCGTCGTACACGAGCCGGGCGTGCCTTCGTCGTCGACGGTGAGCGAGCCGCGGCGGTCCTTGAGCGTGCCATCGTCGACCACGGTGACGCCGGGTGCAGCGACGCGTTGGCCGATCAAGCCGGCGAAGGCCGAGGTTTTCTTGCGGTTGAAGTCACCCTCGAGGCCATGGCCCACCGCCTCGTGCAGCATCACGCCCGGCCAACCGGGACCGAGCACGACGGTCATTTCGCCCGCCGGTGCCGGTACCGACGCGAGATTTACCAGCGCCTGGCGCAGCGCCTCGTCGACCTGCGCCCGCCACTGCGCAGGATCGAGATAACGCGCGTATTCGACACGGCCGCCGGCGCCGTGGCTGCCGACTTCCATGCGTCCGTTCTCCTCGACGACGACGCTGACGTTGACACGAACCAGTGGCCGGATATCGGCATGGGCCTCGCCGTCGGCGCGGATGATCTCGATCGCCCGCCATTCGCCGGAGATCGATGCCATCACCTGCTTGACGCGCGTGTCCTTGGCGCGCGCGTAGGCGTCGATTTCCATCAGGAGCTTCGTCTTCGCCTCGAACGGCACGACCTGGAGGGGATTGGCGTCGGTATAGAGCTGACGATTGGTTCCGGGCGGCGGCGGCGCGAGCACGCCGCCGTGGCCGTGCTTCACCGCGCGCACGGTTTCGCCCGCGCGCCGGATCGCGTCTTCCGAGAGTTCCGAGGCATGCGCATACCCGGCCGCCTCGCCCGACAGCGCGCGCAAACCGAAGCCCTGCGATTGGTCGAAGCTCGCGCTCTTGATGCGGCCGTCATCGAGAGCCAGCGCCTCGGATTGGCTCCATTCGAGGAACAGCTCGCCGTCATCCATGCCGGCGAGCGAGTCGCGAATGATCCGATCGACACGCGCGCGATCCATGCCGGTGCCGACGAAAAACAACGTCTCGGCGCGCGCCAGGTCGGTCATATCTCGGCTCCTTGTCTGTCCTGCTTCTTGCCAGAAACAGACATGGGGTGCCAGGACCGTTTCCGCCAGCGCCAACGCCGCGCGATTCCGGCGCTGCGGGCGAGTTTATGCGGCATAAAGTCGCAACGTTGCGGTTGGCTTCGGCCGCTGCCGTTCGCTATGACAGGCCGGATGCGGGCCGGTTTCGCGGCATGAGGCTTTCGTGTAGCGTCCCGCACCGTCGTCGCGGCGTCGCGACGACGTATCGATTCAGGTGAGGACGAGGGGATATCCATGGCACGGGTTCCGGCAGGTGGGATCACGGATTTCGCGCGCCGCGCCGCGCGCGCGCTGCTGGGGCTTCCGGCTTTGCTCGCCGTTGCGCTGCCGGCATGGGCGGAGCAGCCGTATGATTGGCAGATGGGCATGCAGCCCGCGGCGACGCCGGTCCGCGATCACGTCGACGCCCTAAACACCGAGCTGACGGTGATCATCACACTGATCACGCTGTTCGTCATGGCCTTGCTGCTCTATGTGATGGTTCGCTTCAACGCCAAGCGCAATCCGGTGCCGTCGCGCACCACGCACAACACGCTGCTTGAGATCATGTGGACGATGGTGCCAGTGCTGATCCTGGTGATGATCGCGGTGCCGTCGTTCAAGCTGCTGTACTTCATGGGCGACACGCCGCATGCCCAGATGACCGTCAAGATCACCGGCCATCAGTGGTACTGGAGCTACGACTATCCGGATCAGGGGGATGTCAGCTTCGACAGCAACATCCTATCCGATGCCCAAGACAAGCAAGCCGGTGATCCGCGCCTGCTCGGCGTCAACAATCCGATGGTGGTGCCGGTCGGCGCGGTGGTGCGCGTCCTGGTGACCAGCACCGATGTGATCCACAGCTGGTTCGTGCCATCCTTCGGCGTCCAGGAATACGCCGTTCCTGGTCGCGTCAACGAGGCGTGGTTCAAGATCGAGCGGCCGGGCGTCTATTACGGCCAGTGTAACCAAATCTGCGGCATCAACCATCCATTCATGCCGATCGAAATCCACGCGGTCTCGGCCGACGACTTCACCAAATGGGCGGCCGACGCCAAGAAGAAGTATTCGAGCAACGACGACGGCGCGTTGAAGCTCGCCGCCGACGTGACGCGGTAGCATTCGCGAGGAACACATGACTTACGGAACGATCACGCACGGCGAGCCCACCGATCAACGCTACGGTTTCGTCGCCCGCTGGCTTTTCTCGACCAACCACAAGGACATCGGCACGCTCTATCTGATCTTCGCGATCACCGCCGGGCTTATCGGCGGCGCGCTGTCGGTCGTCATGCGCTACAACCTGATGCGGCCAGGCGACGTTCTGTTCCACAACGATCACCAGCTCTACAACGTCATCATCACCGCACACGGTCTCATCATGGTGTTCTTCCTGGTGATGCCGGCACTCATCGGCGGCTTCGGCAACTGGTTCGTGCCGCTGATGATCGGTTCGCCCGACATGGCGTTCCCGCGCATGAACAACATCAGCTTCTGGCTGCTGGTGCCGTCGATCCTGCTGCTGCTCGGTTCGACCATGGTCGGCAATCCGGCCGGCGCCGGCGTCGGCTGGACGATCTACCCGCCGCTCTCCGCGAAGATCGGCAGTCCGGGGCCCGCAGTCGACATGGCGATCTTCTCGCTGCACCTCGCGGGCGCCAGCTCGATCATGGGCGCGATCAATTTCATCACCACGATCTTCAACATGCGCGCGCCCGGCATGACGCTGCACAAGATGCCGCTGTTTGTCTGGTCCATTCTTGTTACGGCCTTCCTGCTGCTGCTGGCGCTGCCGGTGCTCGCTGGCGCCATTACCATGTTGCTCACCGACCGTAACTTCGGCACCACGTTCTTCAATCCCGCCGGCGGAGGCGATCCGCTGTTGTTCCTGCACCTCTTCTGGTTCTTCGGCCACCCCGAGGTCTACATCATGATTTTGCCGTCCTTCGGCATCATCAGCCAGGTGATCTCGACCTTCTCGAAGAAGCCGATCTTCGGCTATCTCGGCATGGCTTATGCGATGGTGTCGATCGGCGTGATCGGCTTCGTCGTGTGGGCGCATCACATGTTCACGACCGGCATCAGCGTCGACACGCAGGCCTATTTCACCGCGGCGACGATGGTCATCGCGGTGCCGACCGGCATCAAGATCTTCTCGTGGATCGCGACCATGTGGGAGGGGTCGATCGAGTTCAAGACGCCCATGCTGTTCGCTATCGGGTTCCTCTTCCTGTTCACGGTCGGCGGCGTGACCGGCGTCGTGCTGGCCAACGCCGGCGTCGACCACACGTTGCACAACACCTATTACGTCATAGCGCACTTCCACTACGTGCTGTCGCTCGGCGCGGTGTTCGGCCTGTTCGCCGGCTTCTACTACTGGATCGGTAAGATGTCGGGCCGGCAATACAACGAGACCTTCGGCAAGATCCATTTCTGGACGACGTTCATCGGCGTCAACCTGACGTTCTTCCCGATGCATTTCCTCGGCCTTGCCGGCATGCCGCGCCGCATCAGCGACTATCCGGACGCCTTCGCGGGCTGGAACATGGTCGCCTCGATCGGCTCGTTCATCTCCTTCGCCTCGACGCTGTTCTTCGTCTTCGTCGTCTTCCACACGCTCTTCGCCGGACGGAAGGTGGGGGCGAACTATTGGGGAGAAGGCGCGACGACTCTCGAATGGACGCTGCCGTCGCCGCCGCCCTTCCACAGCTACGACGAGCTGCCGCACATCGCCACGACCACGACCTCGGGCCACTGAGCGATGAGCCCGCCGGCGCTCGATACCGCCGCCGTCGCGCTGTCGCGCGCGACGCCGCGCGACTTCGTTCCGGCGGTCGGCGACTACGTCGCGTTGTTGAAGCCGCGAGTGATGTCGCTGGTGGTGTTCACCGGCTTCGTCGGCCTCTATCTGGCGCCCGGCCACATCCATCCGCTGCTGGCGGCAGTCGCCGTGCTGTGCATCGCCGTCGGCGCGGGCGCGGCGGGCGCCATCAACATGTGGTACGAGCGCGATATCGATGCGCTGATGGAGCGCACGCGCCGCCGGCCGTTGCCGGCGGGCCGCATGGCGCCGGCCGACGCGCTCGGCTTTGGCGCGGTGCTGGCGGTCGGCTCGGTCATCGTCATGGGCCTCGCGATCAATACCGCTGCCGCCGCGCTGCTGGCACTGGCGATCGGCTTCTATGTCTTCGTTTATACCGTCGGTCTCAAGCGTCGCACGCCGCAGAACATCGTCATCGGCGGCGCCGCAGGCGCTTTTCCGCCGATGATCGGTTGGGCGGCGGTGACCGGCGACGTCAGCGTCGCGGCGCTGGCGCTGTTCGCGTTGATCTTTTTCTGGACGCCGCCGCATTTCTGGGCGCTGTCGCTCTATCGTGCTGGCGATTACGCCAAGGCCGGCGTGCCGATGCTGCCGGTCGTCGCCGGCAAGGCCGAAACCAAGAAGCAGATGCTGATCTATACGCTTGTGCTGTGGCCAGTTGCGGTGGCGCCGGCCCTACTGCATGCGACAGGCTGGCTCTACGGCGCCGCGGCGCTGGCGCTGTCTGCGTTGTTCACGCTGTGTGCGGTCGCCGTCTTGCGCGATGCCGGTGACGGCGCGGCGCGGCGCATGTTCGGCTTCTCGATCCTCTATCTGTTCCTGCTTTTTGCCCTGATGGCGATCGACCGCGCGCCCGGACTCCTCGCGGTCGCGGGCATCGGGGCATGAGCGAGATCGCGCTCATGGACGAGCGCCAGCGCCGCATCCGGTCCCGCAATCGAGCTCTGCTACTGCTGCTGCTCGGAGTCGTGGCGCTGTTCTATCTCATTGCCTTGGTGCGGCTGGGGGTGTGGTCGTGAGCCTCCGCCTGCGCATTGACACCGCGACCTTGAGCTCCACCATGTTCCGCGCGAAGGACCAGGACGGCAGCGGCCAGACCGCGTCGGCGTCCGACGGCTCCCCGGCGCAGCTTCGCTGAAGGACAAGCCATGACCGAGACCAGCCACGCCACGGGCCACGCCGCTCACAAGCATCCCTACCACCTCGTCGACCCGAGCCCGTGGCCGCTGGTCGGCGCCGTCGTCGCCGGCCTGCTCACCGGCGGTACGGTGTGGTGGCTGCACGGCGGCCCGCCGTGGTTCATGGCGGCCGGCGTGCTCGGTGTGCTCGGCGTCATGTTCGTGTGGTGGCGCGATGTCATCATCGAGGCGGAGTTCCAAGGCTTCCATACGCCCGTCGTGCAGATCGGCCTGCGCTTCGGCATGGCGCTGTTCATCGCGTCGGAGGTGATGTTCTTCTCCGCCTTCTTCTGGGCGTTCTTCTCCTCGGCGCTCTATCCCGCCGGCGGCATCTGGCCGCCCAAGGGCATCCGGCCGTTCGATCCGTGGGAAGTGCCGTTTCTCAATACCCTGGTGCTGCTGCTCTCGGGCACGACGGTCACCTGGGCGCACCACGCGCTGCTCGATAACGACCGCAAGAACCTGGTGCGTGGCCTGCTCGTCACCGTCCTGCTGGGGCTCACCTTCACCTCGCTGCAAGCGTACGAGTACAGCCACGCCTTGTTCGGCTTCAAGGACGGCATCTATCCGTCGACCTTCTTCATGGCGACCGGCTTCCATGGCGCTCACGTCATCATCGGCACCACCTTCCTGACCGTGTGCCTGTTCCGCGCCATCGCCGGCCACTTCAAGCCGGACCATCACTTCGGCTTCGAGGCTGCGGCGTGGTACTGGCACTTCGTCGACGTGGTCTGGTTGTTCCTGTTCATCTGCGTCTACTGGTGGGGATCGGGCGGCATCTACGTTGCCGACTGAGCGCATGACCGACGCGGAGCAGCCGCCAGTTTCTCTGCTCACGGTCGCGCTGTTCTGCCGTTGCCCGCGTTGCGGTCAGGGACGGCTGTTCAACGGATTGCTCGCGATTACGCCGCATTGTGCCCATTGCGGGCTCGACCTCCGCGCCGAGGATGCCGGCGACGGCCCGGCGGTGCTGGTGATGTTCGCGCTCGGCGCGCTGGTCGTCACCGGCGCGCTGCTCGTCGAGGCGATCTTCGGACCGCCGCTCTGGGTGCATGCCGTGCTGTGGCCGCCGGTAACGTTCGTAGGCGCGGTCTTGATGTTGCGGCCGCTCAAGGCCGTCCTCATCGCCCTGCAATACCGGCATCGCGCGCTTGGCGGTGGGCCTGCGGCGCCGTGAGGCGCTCGCTGCTCTGGCCCAGCATCTGGGCGGCGCTGGGCTTCCTGATTCTCATCGGCCTAGGCACCTGGCAAGTCCAGAGGCTGCACTGGAAGGAAGGCCTGATCGCAGCGCGCCAGGCGGCGTTTCATCTGCCGCCGGTCCCGCCGCCGCCGAATCTC
Source organism: Allostellaceae bacterium (assembly GCA_035532975.1). Taxonomy (GTDB): domain Bacteria; phylum Pseudomonadota; class Alphaproteobacteria; order ATCC43930; family CGMCC-115725; genus REEB95. The sequence continues at coordinate 4,763 of DATLUT010000151.1, read as the reverse complement.
GCCGCCGCGCAACGGCTCGAATACCACCCGGTACGGGCGTCGGGCCGCTTTCTCAACGATCGTGAAATGCCGGTGGCGGCGATCGCCGACGACGGCACGGCCGGCTACGACATCGTCGCGCCCTTCGTGCTCGACGATGGCAGGGTGCTGCTGGTCGAGCGTGGCTTTGTGCCTACCGATCGCAAGACGCCGGACAGCCGCCGTGCCGGCGAGATCGCGGGGCCGACGCAGGTCGCCGGGCCGCTGCGGCTCGATCACGGCCGGCCGTCCTGGTTCACGCCCGACAACCAGCTGGCGCGCAACGAGTGGTATTTCATCGATCTCGGCGCGATGGCTGCGGCCGCCGCGCCGCATGCCAAGGTTCTGCCTTATTACGTCGATGCCGACACAACGCCCAATCCCGGCGGCTGGCCCAAGGGCGGACAGACGGCGATCGATCTGCCGAACCATCATCTCTCCTACGCCATCACTTGGTATGCTCTGGCCGCCGGCCTGGTGCAGATCTATGCGATTTTCATTCGCCGCCGGCTGAAGGAGCGCGCATGACCGGCGCCTACGCCACGCTCGAATCGCGCTTCAAGCGCCTCGGCCTCGTCAACGAGGCGGTCGCCATGCTGAATTGGGACACCGCCGCGATGATGCCGGAGGGAGCGGCGGGTGCACGCGCCGAACAGCTCGCCGAGCTCAAGGTCATCGCGCATGAGCTGCTCGCCGATCCGCGCCTTGCGGAGCTGATCGACGACGCGGCGCGTGACGGCCTCGATGACTGGCAGCGCGCCAATGTCGGCGAGATGCGCCGGCTGTGGCTGCACGCCACCGCCGTGCCGTCGGATCTGGTCGCGGCCTATTCGCGGGCATGCTCCGCATGCGAGATGGCGTGGCGCAAGGCGCGCCCTGCCAACGACTTCGCGTCGATCCGGCCGCGCTTGCAGCGCGTCCTCGACCTGACGCGCGAGGTCGCCGCGGCCAAGGCCGAAAAGCTCGGCACCTCGCCGTATGAGGCGCTGCTCGACCAGTTCGAGCCGGGCGGCAGCGTCGCCGAAATCGACCGGCTGTTCGATCATCTGGCCGAACGGCTTCCCGCTCTGATCGACAGTGCGCTTGCCGCTCAGGCGGCGCGCACGCCGCCGGCGCGGCCGGCCGGTCCGTTTCCGATCGAAGCACAGCGCCTCGCGGCGCGGCGTTTGATGGAGCGTCTCGGCTTCGAATTCGATCACGGCCGGCTCGACCAGAGTTTGCATCCGTTCTGCGGCGGCACCCCCGACGATGTGCGCATCACCACGCGCTACGATGAAAGCGATTTCGCCCGCGCGCTGATGGGCGTGCTGCACGAGACCGGCCACGCGCTTTACGAGCGCGGCTTGCCGGCGGCGTGGCGGCGCCAGCCGGTTGGCGAGGCGCGCGGCATGAGCGTCCACGAGAGCCAATCGCTGCTGATCGAGATGCAGGTCTGCCGGTCGCACGAGTTCCTCGAATTTGCGGCGCCGATCCTGCGCGAGTGCTTCGGCGGCGGCCCGGAATGGACCGCGGAGAATCTCTATCGTCTCGGCACACGAGTGGCACGTTCGCTGATCCGCGTCGATGCCGACGAAGTGACCTATCCGGCGCACGTCATCCTGCGCTATCGACTCGAGCGCGCGCTGATATCATCGGAGCTCGAGCTCGCCGATCTGCCGGATGCATGGGCGGCGGGCATGGAGCGGCTGCTCGCGGTAACGCCGCCCGACGACCGCAACGGCTGCCTTCAGGACATCCACTGGTACGACGGCGCCTGGGGCTATTTCCCGACCTACACGCTCGGCGCCATGACCGCCGCGCAGCTCTTCGACGCGGCGAAGCGCGCTGTGCCGGCCATGCCAAGCGCCATCGCGCGCGGCGATTTCGCGCCGCTGCTGACCTGGTTGCGCGCCAACGTGCATGGTCTCGGCTCGCGCTTTTCCGCACGCGAACTCCTGGTTCGTGCCACTGGCAAGCCGCTCGATGCGGCGATCTTCGAGGCCCACTTGCGCGCCCGCTACCTCGCGGCATAGGCTCGGTTTCGATCGCCGCGATCCACGGACACGATGCGCTACATCAGCACTCGCCACGGCCGCGCCGCGGCAGCTCGGAACTTCGACGAGATTCTGCTGGCCGGCTTGGCGCCCGACGGCGGGCTCTACGTGCCGCAGCGGTTGCCGCGTCGCGCTCCATCATGGTTCGCGGCACTCCAGGGTCTTCCCTATTCCGAGATCGCCGCCCGGGTGACGCAACCATTTCTGGGCGACGCCGTGCCGGCGACGGAATGGCGCCGCATGATCGAGACGGCCTACCGTCCGTTCACTCATCCGGCGGTCGCGCCGTTGCGCCAGCTCGATACCGGGCTGTGGCTACTCGAGCTGTTCCACGGACCGACGCTCGCGTTCAAGGACTACGCGCTGCAGCTCGTCGGACCGCTCTTCGATCGCGTGCTGCGTAAGCGCCGCCGGCGCATCACCATCGTCGGCGCCACCTCGGGCGATACCGGCTCGGCCGCGATCGAGGCCTGCCGCGACCGTGAGGCGATCGACATCTTCATGCTGTATCCCGCCGGCCGGATCTCCGAGGTGCAGCGTCGGCAGATGACGACTGTGCCGGCACGCAACGTTCACGCGGTCGCCATCGAGGGAACCTTCGACGATTGCCAGGACTTGGTGAAGGCGATGTTCGCGGATGCTCCCTTCCGCGACGAACTCGGCCTGTCGGCGGTTAATTCGATCAACTGGGCGCGGATCATGGGGCAGATCGTCTATTACGTCGCTGCTGCGGTGGCGCTCGGCGCACCGGCGCGCAACGTGGCGTTCGCCGTTCCGACCGGCAATTTCGGCAATGTCTACGCGGCGCATGTCGCTCGTCGCCTGGGCCTGCCGATGGCGGGGCTTGCGATCGCGACCAACCGCAACGATATCCTGACGCGATTCTTCACCCGTGGCACGATGAGCCTTGGCGCAGTCGAGCCGACCATCAGCCCGAGCATGGACATCCAAGTGTCGAGCAATTTCGAGCGGCTTTTCTTCGAGCTCGTCGGCGATAGCGGCCCCAAGACCGAAGCCGCCTTCAGCCACTTCCGCGCTACCGGCACACTGCCGACGACCCACCGGCAATGGCAGGCGGCGCGTGCGCTGTTTCAGGCCGAGCGTGTCGACGACGACGAGACGCGCGCCACGATGGCCGAGACCCATCGTCAGGTAGGTTTGCTCATCGATCCGCATACGGCGGTGGCATTGGCCGCCGCGCGCCGCGTCAAGCGCGACCGCGCGACGCCAATGGTGGTGGTGGCGACCGCTCATCCCGCGAAATTTTCCGAGGCCGTGATGGCGGCTTGCGGTGTCAAACCCGAGATGCCGCCGCGACTCGCCAATCTCATGGCGCTGCCCGAGCGGCGCGTCAATCTGCCCAACGATCTCGGCGCCGTGCAGCATTATGTCCGCACGCATGCGCGGCTGGGAGTGGCAGCATGAGCATCCGCGTCAGCCGCCTCGCGAATGGCCTGCGTGTCGTCACCGACACGATGGACTCGGTCGAGACCGTGTCCCTCGGCGTCTGGGTCGACGTCGGCACGCGGCACGAACCGAAGGAGATCAACGGCGTCGCGCATATGCTCGAGCACATGGCGTTCAAGGGCACCACCCGGCGCTCGGCGCTCGAGATCGCGTCGGAGATCGAAGCGGTCGGCGGCCACCTCAACGCCTACACCTCGCGCGAGCACACGGCCTATTACGCCAAGGTAATGAAGCCGGACGTGCCGCTCGCGGTCGACATCCTGGCCGACATTCTGCAGCACTCGAACTTCGATCCGGCCGAGCTCGAGCGCGAGCGCACCGTCATCCTCCAGGAGATCGGCCAGGCGCAGGACACGCCCGAGGACATCATCTACGACTATTTCCAGGAGCAGACGTTTCCCGAGCAGCCGATGGGCCGGCCGGTGCTGGGCCGCGCGGCGATCGTCCGCGCCATCGGGCGCGACGCCGTGGCTGGCTATCTGGCGCGGAATTATGCCGCCACCGGCATGGTGCTGGCGGCGTCGGGCAATTGCGATCACGACGCCGTGGTGGCGCTCGCCGCGCGCGCCTTCGCCGATTTGCCGCCGCGCAGCCAGGCGGCGACCGAGCCGGCGCGCTATGTTGGTGGCGAGTATCGCGAAGCTCGCGCCCTGGAGCAGGTCCACGTGCTGCTCGGCTTTCCGGGTTTCGCGTTCGCCGATCCGGATTATCACGCCGCTTCGGTGGTCTCGGCGGCGCTTGGCGGCGGCATGTCGTCGCGCCTCTTCCAGGAGATTCGCGAGAAGCGCGGCTTGGTCTATTCGATCTACTCGTTTGCCCACGCCTACAGCGATGGCGGCCTGTTCGGCGTCTACGCCGGCACGGGTGAGCGCGAGGCGGCCGAGCTGCTACCGGTGCTATGCGACGAGATGCACAAGCTCGAGCGCGGTTTGGATCCGGTCGAGCTCGACCGTGCCCGCGCCCAGCTCAAAGCGGGGCTTCTGATGTCGCTCGAGGCGACCGCCGCGCGCGCCGAGCAGCACGGCAATCACATGCTGATCTTCGATCGGCCCTTTGACGCGATAGATACGATACGCCGCATCGACGCGGTGGATGAGGCCGCAGTGGCGCGCGTTGCCGCGCGGCTGGTCGCGGCGCCGCCGACCTTCGCCGCGCTCGGGCCGATCGGCGCCGTCGAGGACTACGACCGCCTCGCTCGGCGCCTTGCGGCGTGAGGGCGGCGATGAGCTCCGAGCTGCTGGGCTT
>DATLUT010000150.1:0-13707 GCA_035532975.1 Allostellaceae bacterium | reverse complement strand
GCGTTCTGCTGCTGCAGATTCCGCTCGCCTTCGCCGGAGGAGCGTTGGCGCTCGCGCTGAGCGGCGTCGGTCTCAACGCCTCAGGGCTGATCGCCTTCGTCACGCTCATCGGCCTCAGCCTCAGACAGGGGATCGTGCTGCTGCACTACGCGCGGCGCGGCGAAGCCGAAGGCATGGCGCCGGAAGCGGCCGTGCGTGAAGCCGTGCACGTCCGCTTCCGGCCTATTCTGCTGACAACCCTGACGGCGGTTCTCGGCATGTTGCCGACCGCGCTCGGCTGGGGACAGGGCGCGGCGCCCGAGCAAGGTCTCGCCATCGTCATTCTCGGCGGAATTTTGTGGAGCGCGCTCCTCAGCACGAATTTGCTGCCCGCGCTCTACCTCCACTGGCGCCACGGACGGCCGAGTCCTGCGGACCGTTAGGTTGCGGCCGTGCGCACCGTGAGCAGCTTCGATCTCGACTTTATCTAGAACGACTGGGCGTCGCGCGGTTCACGCCGCCTTGTTGTTGACGCAGCGCAAAAGCTTCCAGTAGCCGAACAAATTGCTTGGCCGGATGTCACGCACTTCGAGCTTGCCGACGGTGAGAAAATCGCCGAGCGGAAAATCGGCGTGGAAGCCGATCTTGCCGGCGAGCGGCGCGAGCGCCTTCTCGAACCGGCTCATCAGCCAGTTCTCGCTGGTAAAATGGTTGACGATGACGATGGTTCCGCCCGGCCGGCAGACGCGGCGCATCTCGGCCGCGAAGCGCGCCGGATTGGGCACCACTGAGGCGACATAGAGCGCCAAAACGGCATCGAAGCTGTTGTCGGCGAAGGTTGTCCGTTCGGCGTCCATCACCTGCAGCGCCTTGACGTGCGCGAGATGCTTGCGTGCCACCCGCGCCTTCGCCTTGGCCAGCATCTCCGCCGAGACATCGATACCCGTGACCTCGGAGTCCGGCCGGAAAAAGGGCAGCGACAGCCCCGTGCCAACGCCAACCTCGAGGATGCGTTGGCCCGGCAGGTTGTTGGCGATGAGCACGGCGGCCTTGCGGCCGGGATGGAAGATCGGACCGAAGACGAAATCGTAAGAGCCCGAAAAGAGTCGATAGGTCTTCAGTGTGTCTTGCAAATCCATGGACGATTGGCTCCGACGCCTGCTCCTAGTAACGGTCTTGGCGAAGCGCCGGCTCCGGCGCCGCCCGGTTTACAGCAGAGTGACGTGATCCGCTTCGAGACCCTTGCGGCCCTCGATGACGTCGACGCGGACGCGCTGGCCCGGTTCGAGCGCATTGACACCGCTGCGCCGCAATGCGGTGACGTGGACGAAGATATCCTTGCCGCCGCCTTCGGGCGCAATGAAGCCGTAGCCCTTGTCCGGCTCGAACCATTTGACTTCGCCTTGCATCGTTTGGGCAGGACCGCGCGGCGCGCTGTTACGTGGGCCGGGGCCGGGGCCGGCGCCAGCACCACCACCGGCCACGGCCGTGCTGTTGTCGAGGTTCAGCACGTTGACCACCAGCGGGCCCTTCGCACCGGCTCCAACCTCGCACACGATCGACGCACCTTCGCGCGCTTCCCCATATCCGGCGCGGCGCAGGACCGCCATCGGCAGGAAGGCATCGGGCGTGCCATCGGGCAATGTTACGAAACCGAAGCCCTTGGCGGTATTGAACCACTTCACCTTGGCTTCGACACGGCGGCCGGACGACGGTGCGTCATCGGCGCGGAAAAAATCTGGGCGGCGGTCGTACATGGCGGTCAGGAAAATCCTCTCCCCGGAGACAGATAAATAAGAGTTTAGGTTAGCGCGAATCCGCGCCCGCCGCCAGCACGCGGACATGCCGGCTCGGCGGTCGGGCTTGGGCCATTAGCCGTGGTAGGCCACCACCTTTTGCCGCTGCTCGCCCAGCCCGGTAACGGTCAGGCGCATGGTGTCGCCGGGCTTGAGGAAGCGGTTGCGGCCCAACCCGACGCCCGATGGCGTGCCCGTAGCGATGAGATCGCCCGGCATCAGCGTCATGAACTGGCTCGTATAGCTGATGATGGTCGCGCAATCGAAGATCATGTCCTTGGTCGATGCCTTCTGCATGACCTGGCCGCTCACGTCGCACATGACTTCGAGGTTCTGGGGATCGGCGACCTCATCGGGCGTCACCAGCCACGGCCCCGTCGGGCAGAACGTGTCGCAGCCCTTGCCCTTCATCCATTGCGGGCCGCGCTCGAGCTGGAAATGGCGCTCGGAGACGTCATTGACGATGGTGTAGCCGGCAACGTGCTTGAGAGCGTCCTGCTTGGAAACGTATTGCGCCTTGGCGCCGATGAAGATGCCGAGTTCGACCTCCCAGTCACCCTTGATCGAGTTCTTGGGAAGGACGACGTCATCGTTTGGACCGGCATACGAGGTGATCGCCTTCATGAACAGCACCGGCTCGGTCGGGATTTTCATCGTCGCTTCGTTGGCGTGATCGGTGTAGTTGAGCCCGACGGCAACGATTTTTGGCACATTGGCGACCGGCGGGCCGACGCGCGGATTGCCGGAAACCGTCGGCAATTTCGACGGATCGAGCGTGCGAAGCTTGTCGAGCGCGGCGGGCGCGAGCTGGTCCGGCGTGATGTCGGCGATGACGCCGGAGAGATCGCGGAGCTGTCCGCTCTTATCGAGCAGTCCCGGCTTCTCGCGGCCCACCGGGCCAAAACGCAGCAACTTCATGACGACGCCGTCCTTTCGTTTCGAAGGCGATGATATTTCAGTGGTGCGGAAGGGCGGCAAACTTGCCATACACCGCCGCCGGCCGCAATCGGGCCCCGCTTCGGCCTAGCGCCGCGATCGCCAACGCGGCAAGCACGGCCACGCGGCGCGACGGCGACAGCCGTGCCCAAGCGAGGAGCGCGATGGCAGAGGTCGCCGCCGCGAGCAGCGCGACGTATGCAGCATAGCGCATGATCGCGAACGAAACGTCGTAATATCAAAGACCAAGCTGCCAGCCCGCCGGCGCCATTGCGAAGCCGGTGAGCGCAACCACAGCAAGCGCGAGCCCGGGGGGCCGCAGCCGCAAGACCGCCGAGGCCCGCGCGGCGCCGGCGCGGCCAGGGTCTCGTGCACCGTCATCGTTCACCCATCGGTTTGCGGCTGCTCCTCAGAAGGCCGCCGGATTCACCCCAGGCGGTTGATTCGCTTGGCATTCGCCGCCATGTCGTCTATTGACAATCTTTGCTCACACGATGGCTGTGGCGACCGAGGGCGTCTACACCCCGATAACGCCTGAACCGGCGGATCAATTCCGTGATCGGAAGGATCGTCGGCGCCTGTGGCGCGGCATCGCAGACTCGTTCGCCTTGCACGGCCTGATTCTCGCGCTCCTGTTCGGCCTGTGGCGTATTCCGCCGGCGCAGCAAGTCGTGTTTCCGCCGGTGACGATCAAATTCGAAGGCCACGGCGGCCCGTCGGGCTCCCCTGGCGGCAGCGGCGGCCAAGCCGAACTGCCCGGCGAACGCAACGCGGCGGCACAGCGCGCCGCGAGCACGCCGGCGCCCCCGGCGCCGAGCGCAACAATGCCGCAAGCGAGCGATACCGCGCCGCCGCTGCCGACGCCGAAGCCGGTGCCGACCGTCGTCAAGCTGCGCGATACGGTGCCACCCAAGCCACGCCAGCATAAAACGGTGTCGCATCCGCGCGTCGTCAAGCCGGCGGCGGCGCCCGCACCGCAACCGGCGCGGAAGCCGGCGCCCGAAGTAACCGCGGCGCCGACGCCTGCGCCTGCCGAGCATGCACCCGCGACCGAGCTCGCGACGAACGGCAACCCGGCCGCGGTGGGCAACGGCATGACCGGCGTCGGCAGCGCGGGCAACGGGAATTTTGGCGTCAGCCAGAGTCCTGGCGGCCCCGGCCACGGCACGGGCTCGCCGGACGATTACCTCGATCGCGTGCGGCGCCATCTCGAGCGCTACAAGCATTATCCCGACGACGCACTGAAGAAAAAGCAGGAGGGGACCGTGATGGTCGCCTTCACGCTGGCGCATGACGGCACCGTCACCGGCGCATGGATCACGCGCGGTTCGGGCAATCCGCTCCTCGATCAAGCCGCACTCGCCATGCTTCACGATGGCTCGCCGGTGCCGCCGGTGCCCGAGCGCTACTGGGGCCACAACGGACCGATCACCATGCCGGTCAATTTCACGATTGGCCTCTTCGACCGGATCTTGCGCTAGCGCCGCTCCGACCGGAGCGTTTGACGCGTCTGCATATTTTACATATTTGATATGTTCTTTTATGATTATTTACAGTGTTCTCATCGACAATAATTGTGTATCACGTCGTCTAAATGTGAGTTCAGCGCGCCGAGGAGATCAACCCCCGTGGATGCCGACCAACAAACCTCTGAGGCACTCGCTCGCCTGAAGACGGTTGCAGAAGCGCATGCGCCAGCAGTGCTGGCGGCGAGTTTTGGCGCCGAGGACATGGTTCTGCTCGATCTGATTGCGCGCAATCATCTGACGATCGACGTTTTTACGCTCGACACGGGCCGCCTGCCCGAAGAGACGCACTCGCTCATCCACGCGGCATCGCGACGCTATGGGATTCCGATCGCCGTGATTTCGCCCGACGCCGCCGACGTCGAAGGCTACGTCTCGGCGCACGGCCCGAATGCCTTCTACGACAGCCAAGCGCTGCGCCTTCAATGTTGCTTCATCCGCAAGGTCAAGCCGCTCGGTCGCGCCCTCGCCGGCCGGCGCGCGTGGATCACCGGGCAGCGCCGCGCGCAGTCGGTCACGCGTGGCGCGCTGCCGTTGCAGGAATGGGACGCCGAGCACGGATTGCACAAGTTCAATCCGTTGGCCGATTGGTCCGATGACGCAGTCTGGGGCTACATCCGCCAGCACGCCGTGCCCTACAACGCGCTCCACGACCGCGGCTATCCGAGCATTGGCTGCGCACCCTGCACGCGCGCCATCGGGCCCGGCGAGGACGTGCGCGCCGGCCGCTGGTGGTGGGAATCCGCCGAGCACAAGGAATGCGGCCTGCATACGCGCCGGAGGGCGTCGTGAGCGAGACCGCCGCGATCGCCGTCACCGTCGCCGACCACGGGGCGCCCGCGGTTTCGGACGCGCATCTCGACGCGCTCGAGAGCGAAGCGATTCATGTGCTGCGCGAGGTCGCCGCCGAGTTCCGCAAGCCGGTTCTGCTCTTCTCCGGCGGCAAAGATTCGACCGTCCTTCTCCGGCTCGCCGAAAAGGCATTCCGGCCGGGACGCTTGCCCTTCCCGCTGCTGCATGTCGACACCGGCCACAATTTTCCGGAAGTGATTGCGTTCCGCGACCGCCTCGTCGCGCAACTCGACGAACGCCTGATCGTGCGCACTGTCCAGGATTCGATCGATCGCGGCCGCGTCCGGCCGAAGCACGCCAATCAAAGCCGCAATGCTTTCCAGACCGTGACCCTGCTCGACGCCATCGCCGAGTTCGGCTTCGACGCATGCATCGGCGGAGCGCGCCGCGACGAGGAAAAAGCACGCGCCAAGGAGCGCATCTTCTCGTTCCGCGACGCCTTCGGCCAATGGGATCCGCGTCGGCAGCGGCCGGAGTTGTGGAGCCTCTACAACACGCGGCTTGATCCCGGCGAGCATATGCGCGTTTTCCCGCTCAGCAACTGGACCGAACTCGATATCTGGCAGTACATCGCCCGGGAAAACCTCGAGCTGCCGGCGCTCTACTACGCTCATCCACGCCGTGTTGCGGTGCGCCGCGATACGCTCGTTCCGGTCGCCGACGTCAGCGAAATCGGCGACGACGAGCAAATCGAAACGCGGATCGTGCGTTTTCGCACTGTGGGCGACATTTCCTGCACGCTGCCGGTTGAATCCCAGGCTACGACCGCCGACGAGATCGTCGGCGAAATCCTCACGGCACAGGTGAGCGAACGCGGCGCCACGCGGCTCGACGATCGCAGCTCGGACTCTTCGATGGAAGAGCGCAAGCGCGCCGGGTATTTTTGATGCCAATCCCGTATCCCGACGACGTCGGCCTGCTGCGCTTCACCACCGCCGGCAGCGTCGACGACGGCAAGAGCTCGTTGATCGGCCGCTTGCTGTTCGACGCCGGCGCGGTGCCGCGCGACCAGCTCGCGGCGCTTGAGCGTATTGCCGATCGCAACGGTGACGATGACATCGATCTGTCGCTCTTGACGGACGGCCTCGTCGCGGAGCGTGAGCAAGGCATCACGATCGACGTCGCCTACCGCTATTTCGCGAGCAAGCGGCGTAAATTCATTATCGCCGACACGCCAGGCCACGAGCAGTACACCCGCAACATGGTGACCGGCGCCAGCACTGCCGACGCGGCGGTGATCCTAGTCGACGCGCGCAACGGCATGACGACGCAAACGCGCCGGCATTTGTTTCTGGCGCATCTGCTCGGCATTCGCCACCTGATCGTCGCGGTCAACAAGATGGACCTGGTCGACTTCGCGCGTGCACCATTCGACATGATCGCGTCCTCGATCGCTGACGTCGCTGCGACGCTCCACACCGCACCGCCGATCGTGGTGCCGCTGTCGGCAAAGCTCGGCGACAATGTCGTCGTCCAGAGCGCTCGCATGCGCTGGTACGAGGGCGAGCCGCTGCTCGAGATCCTCGAAAACCTGCCTGCAACGGCAGGCAGGGAAGGCCTTCCGTTCCGCTTCCCGGTTCAACTTGTTCGGCGCGTGAACACGCCGTCGGGCCAGCGCCGCCTTTACCTCGGCCGGATCGAGTCGGGCACGGTCGCGGTCGGCGACGCGATCGTTGCCATGCCGTCCGGAATGGCGACCCGCGCGCGCGCAATCGCGACCTACGACGGCATGCTTGACCGTGCCACGGCACCGCAATCGGTCAGTATCGAAGTCGAGGACCAACTCGACATCGGCCGTGGCGAGCTCCTCGTCAATCCGGCATCGCCGCCCACGGTCGCCGCTGGCGTCGACGCGATGGTCTGCTGGTTCGACGATGAGCCCTTTGCACCCGGCCGCCGCTATCTGATCAAGGCGGGAACCCGAACGGCTGTCGGCGAGATCAACGACGTCGTCCATCGGCTCGACGTCGCGACGTTCGCGCCTGCGCCGGCGGCCGGCCTTGCCCGCAACGACATCGCTCGGGTCCGCATCGCTGCAGCATCGCCGCTGGCCTTCGACGCGTACCGCATCAACCGCGCCACCGGCGCCTTCATCCTGATCGACGAGCAAAGTCATGCCACTGTCGCCGCCGGCATGATCGAAGGCTAAGAACGCGGCATGTTCCTGGTCCATTCTGCCGGCGTGCTTTACCCGGTCTCCGGCTTCGCTGTCGGCGTTTTGATCGGCATGACCGGCGTTGGCGGCGGGTCGCTGATGACGCCGCTCTTGATTCTGCTTTTCGGCGTCTCGCCGGCCACGGCGGTCGGCACCGATCTGCTTTATGCCGCCGTCACCAAGACCGCCGGAACGGCCATGCACGGTTTCACCGGCACGATCGATTGGCGGATCGTCGGCCGTCTCGCGGCCGGCAGCTTGCCAATGACTGCACTGACGTTGTTCGTGCTGTCACGCGTCGATCCTGCCGGCTCGGCGGCGCATCGTCTGATCACGTTCGTCCTCGGCTGTACGCTGTTCGGATCCGCCTCGGTGCTGATTTTCCGCCACCGTATCGTGCGCCGCTACGGTGACCGGCTCGCAGCGCTCACCCCGTCGCGGATACATTGGCTCACCGTCGCCGCCGGTGGGATCCTCGGTGTCCTCGTGCCAATCTCGTCCGTCGGTGCCGGAGCCCTGGGCACGATCGCCTTGGTGCTGCTCTATCCACGCCTGCCGATCGCGCGCATTGTCGGCTCTGACATCACCCATGCGGTGCCGCTGACGCTCCTTGCCGGCATCGGTCACTGGATGCTCGGGTCGATCAATTGGCACCTGCTCGGTGCCTTGCTGCTCGGCTCGCTGCCCGGGATCGTCCTTGGTAGTTATGTCGCGAACCGGGTCCCCGACACAGCGCTACGGCTTATTCTGGCGGTGACGCTGATCGCGGCCGGCGGCCGGCTGATCTTTTAAGTCTCTGGAGCGCCCCGCCCGCCGTGCCTTCGCTGTGACCGGCGCGTTATGTTTCCATTAACGCGAATTGCATAAAATTGCGGGCGTAGAGGAGGCGCTTTTGACTTATTCGACGCACGCCCTGCCCGATTGCAACCTCGAAGCGGCGACGACGCTTAGCCTCAGGCGCGAGCCGGCCTGTTTCGCCTTCCTCTGCAGCCGCGCGATATCGCCGCCGCAACCGATCGATTCCCTCAATCTGGACCTCGCGTCGGTCGATTATTTCGGCGAGCGCGCCTCGTTGTGGGCGACGCTGGAGATCCGTTCCGCGGCATCGGACGACAAGGCGACGGCGATACTCGGTTTCGACGAGAGCTTCCTTTCTCCCTTTACCCGCGCCCTAATCGAGTGTGCGTCGAGCCGCGTGCCCTACCGCATGACGATCGCGCGCAGCGCGGACCGGCCGCAGCGCCTGGTCGAATACGTCACCGGACCCGGTGTCGCGCTGAGCGAGCTGATCCTGACGCCACAGGACAACGTCGTCGTGATCTCCGCCCGCGCCGAGGGCGAGGACGAGGAGACGCTCTTCCAGCTGCCGCGCACCGACAGCTTTCTGCGCGCCTTCGCCAAGGTGACCTATCAAGCGGACGCGCAGCTCCAGCGGACGCTGGCGCAGACCGAGAAACTCGGTCGTCAACACACGCCCGACGCCGCCTAGCCGCCGTCGACTTCCACGCCATCGAGCAGATCGGGCACGGCGTAGCGCAGCGCACCGCCCGGCATTGCACGCGCCTCGGGCGTGAGCGCGGCGGCTTCGGTCTTGCCAGGACCGATGATGTGCCGCACCTCTTCGCCGGCCGCAACGAGATAGTCCGTGATGATCCGGCGATGGCAGCGCCACCACACCGCTTCGGCGCACATGATCGCCACGTTCCGCTCGCGCGCGAGCGCGCGCAACTCATCGAAGGCGGCGGCAAATACCGGCGTTTCCGCATAATCAGCGAAGTTGCGGAAACCTTCTTCACGCCAAAACGTGTTGCGTGACGCCGTGCCCTTAGCATGTCCGCGGCGGCCACCGAGCCCTGGCATGTGACGATAGCCGATGCCCGCTCGTTCCAGCGCCAACGCGAGCGCGTCGCCGTTGAAGTGCGGATAACGGCGGGAGCGCGGAATGCTGCGGACGTCGACCACGCATTCGATCCGATGCTCGCGCAGCAGCGCGAGGAAATCGTCGAAGTCGCGGGTCGAATGGCCGATGGTATGGATCGTCACGCCGTTCTACGTGGGCGTGTTTCCTCGCCGTTCAAGCGCAATGGCGCGCGGCTGTGCTCATTATTCAGATGCACCAAGCGGCGCAGCAGATCCATGAACATGACCCGCTCGGCCGGCTTGAGCGGCGCCAGGATCATCTCCTGCACCGCGCCCACGGCGGACGATGCGGCACTGACCAGCTTGCGCCCAGCCGGCGTCAGGTCGAGCCGCTTGGTGCGACGGTCGCGGGCACCCGGCTTGCGCCGGATCAGCGCCTTGCTCTCGAGCCGCTCGACCACGTCGGCGATCGTTGAACGGTCGAGCGCGACATAATTCGCCAGCGTGGTCTGGTCACAACCCGGATTTTCGCGGATTCCCAGCAGCGCCGCGTATTGCAACGGCGTCAAGTCGAACGTCCGGGTTTCGGCCATGAACAGCGCCACCGCGATCTGCTGCAGGCGGCGGATGAGATGGCCGGGCGCGGAATGAAGTTCGAGAATCGCCATGGTGCCCTTCTCTAGCATGGCCGCCGTCTTGCGACAACTTGACAGTATACTGATGATCAGTATTCAATCGAATTTGCAAGTGAGAGTCCTGCTGGGAGGGCGCGATGGAATTCGGTATGCAGTTTTTCCCGTGCGTTGGACCGGACCAGAAGTCCGGCGCGCAGTATTTCGACGAGTGCTTGCGCCTGGTCGATCACGCCGACCGCTACGGCTGGGCTCATGTCCGGACCGTCGAGCACTATTTCCGTCCCTATGGCGGCTACACGCCCAATCCCGTCGTCTTTCTGTCGGCGGCGGCGCAGCGCACCAAGAACGCACGCCTCGTCACCGGCGCAGTGCTGCCGGTATTCAACAATCCGCTGAAGCTGGCCGGCGAGATCGGCATGCTCGACGCGATATCGGGCGGCCGGCTTGATGTCGGATTCGCCCGCGCCTTCCTACCCTACGAGTTCGCTAACTTCAAGGTGAGCGTCAACGAGAGCCGCGAGCGCTTCACCGAAGGTATGGAGCAAGTCCGCATCCTGCTTGAGCAGGACGATGCGAGCCACGAAGGCAAGTTCCACAGCTTCAAGAACGTGACCTCGCTGCCGCGGCCGACGCAGAAGCCGCGGCCGCCGTTCTGGGTCGCTGCCATCGCCACGCCGGAGAGCTTTATCGCCGCCGGCAAGGCTGGCCACTCGATCATGGGCATTCCGATGGCCGGCGGAAAGATGAAGGAACTGCTCGCTCTCTATCGCGATGCCTGGAAGCAGGCCGGCCACCCCGGCAAGGGCCGCGTCATGCTCGCGTTCCACATGTATTGCGCCGACACACGACAAAAGGCGTTCGACGCCGCGCGCGATCCGCTCAACCGCTATCTCAAGGCGATCGCCTCGGCCACCGCCGACTGGGGCTCGATGAGCTCGAAGGACTATCCCGGTTACGACAAGATCGCCGAGATCCTGGCCAAGGAAACGATCGACACGCAGGTCAAGGGCGGCGGTGCCTGGATCGGCACGCCCGACGAGATCGCCGACCAGATCGCGCGCTACAACGACGAGGTCGGCGGCTTCGAGAGCGCGTCACTCCAGGTCAACTTCAATGACCTGTCTTACGAGGCGGCGGAGCGCTCGCTGCGGCTGTTCAGCGAGGCGGTGATGCCGAAGTTGGTTAATCGACCCGCCAAAACTGGGGAATTCCCGGCACGGAAGACGGGGTAACTATTTAGAAACCCCTGAGCCTTTAGCTTGTTTTTTAGTGGCAAGCTAAAGGGGGTTGCAATGGCGAATATCGATACGGTGGCGATGCGGCGCGGTCGCAGCATGCGGGCGAAGTCACTGACGCTGTCGCTCGACAAGCAGGTGCAGGACTTCCTCGACGCGCGCGACGGCCTGCGCATGTACGACGCGCTCTACGGCGAGACCAGCGACAAGCTGCTGCCGCGCCGGCTGGGCGCCGGCAAAAGCAAGCGCGTTTAAGTAGGGCCATCCGGTCTGCTATCCTCGCCGCGCAGAATGCGGCGAGCTCTTGTCGTCCTCCTATGCCTACTGCTGCCGGCGGCCGCTCGTGCCGCCGAGCGCGCCGATGAGCTCTCCATCGGCATCAGCCAATTTCCGGCGACGCTTAACCCGCTGATCGACCCCATCGTGGCAAAGAGCTACGTGCTCGGCATGGTGCGCCGGCCGCTCACTACCTACGACGCCGACTGGAAGCTCGTCTGCATGCTGTGCGAAACGCTGCCGAGCTTCGCCAACGGGCTTGCGCAGAAGTTCACATTGCCGGACGGCAAGACCGGCGTGCGCCTGACCTACACGCTGAAGGCCGACGCGCGCTGGGACGATGGCACACCGGTCACCACCGACGACGTGATCTTCTCCTGGCAGGTCGGGCGCAACCCGCAGACCGGCGTCGCCGAGGCCGAGCTCTATCGCCGCATGGTCGACGTGAAGGCGATCGACGCGCGCACCTTCACCGTGACACTCGATCGCCTCACCTTCGACTATGCCGCGCTCAACGACTTCGAGATCCTGCCGGCGCGGCTCGAGCGCGCGGCCTTCGCCCGGCCGGTCGAATACCGCATCCGCTCGCGCTACGACACCAATCCGACCGCGCGCGGACTCTACGACGGCCCCTATCGCATTATCGAAGTCTCGCCCGGCTCGCACATCGTGCTCGAGCGCAATCCCGCGTGGAGCGGTCCGCGTCCCTATTTCCGGCGCGTTGTCGTCTGGGCCATCGAGAACACTGCGTCGCTCGAGGCCAATCTGCTCGCGGGCGGGCTCGACATGGTGCCGGGCGAGCTCGGTCTGCCGCTCGACGAGGCGCTAGCGTTCGCGCAGCGTCATGCCAACGAATTCCAAATTATCTACAAGCCCGGTCTCGAGTACGAGCACATCGACCTCAACCTCGACGATCCGATCCTCGCCGATGGGCGCGTGCGCCAGGCCCTGCTCTATGCCATCGATCGCAAGGCGATCAGCCAGACCCTTTTTGCCGGCCGCGATCCGGTTGCCGACAGCTTCGTGTCGCCGCTCGACTGGATCTACACTCCCGACGTGCCGCGCTATGCCCATGATCCGGCCAAGGCGAAGGCGCTGCTCGAAACCGCCGGCTGGCACGCGACCGGCAACGCAGTGCGGCACAACGCCGCCGGCCAGCGCCTCGTCCTGACGCTTGCCACCACGTCCGGCAACCGGTCGCGCGAGTTGGTTGAGCAGGTTCTGCAGAGTCAGTGGCGCGACATCGGCGTCCAGGTACGGCTCAAGAATCAGCCCGCGCGCGTCCTGTTCGGCGACACGATGACCAAGCGCAAGTTCCAGATGGCGATGTTCGCTTGGTTCTCCGCCCCCGAGGACGTGCCGCGATCGGAGCTGCGCTCGAACGAAATCCCCTCGCCCGCCAATAGTTGGAGCGGCGAAAATTTCGTCGGCTGGCGCGACGTCGAAGCAGATCATCTGATGGACGCAATCGAGACCGAACTCGATCGGCCGAAACGTGCAGCGCTGTGGCGGCAGCTCGAGGCGCTTTATGCCGAGCAGCTGCCGGCGCTGCCGCTGTTCTTCAAGGCGGATCCCTTCATCCTGCCGAAATGGCTCGCGGGCGTGACGCCGACCGGGCATGAGTATCCCTCGACGCTCTGGATCGATCAGTGGCACGCCGTCGGCCGCGGCGCCGAGGCGCGCGCGCAATGATCGAGCACGCGAGCTTGAGCCTATGAGTCGCTTCGTCGTTCGCCGCGTTTTCGAGATCATGGTCGTCCTGGCGATCATGTCGCTGGTGATCTACGCACTGATCGGCCTGATGCCCGGCGATCCGGTCAACGTGATGATCGCGTCCAACCCGCATTTGACGCCGGCCGACGCCGTTCGGCTCAAGGCGCTCTACGGTCTCGACAAGCCGCTGCTCGAACGCTACGCCGCTTGGGCCGCAGCCGCCTTGCATGGCGATTTCGGCTACTCGCGTCTTTATGCGCGACCGACGCTTGCCGTGCTGCTACCGCGCCTCGGCAACACCGCGCTGCTGATGGGCGCGAGCTTCGCGCTCACCCTTGCCTTGGCTTGGCCGATGGGTGTGTTGGCGGCACGGCGACCCGGATCGTGGCTCGACGACGTCGCCAACTTCGCCAGCTTCGCCACCATCTCGATGCCCTCGTTTTGGCTGGCGCTGATGCTGATCCTGGTTTTCGCCGTCCAGCTTGGCTGGCTCCCACCCGGCGGCGCCACAACCATCGGCGCCGGCGGCGTCGCCGACCGCGCCGATCACCTGGTGCTGCCGGTGATCACCCTGACACTGGTCAATTTCGGACCGCATCTCCGTTACATGCGCGCGGCGATGATCGACACGCTGAACCACGACTATATCCGCACCGCGCGAGCCAAGGGCGCCGGCGAAGCACGCATCCTGACGCGCCACGCACTGCGCAACGCGCTCATTCCGCTCATCACCGTTGTGGCGCT
>DATLUT010000149.1:0-13733 GCA_035532975.1 Allostellaceae bacterium | reverse complement strand
GCGGCGGTCGCCGCGCTGATGGTGAGCCGCGTGCCCACTTTCGCGTTCAAGAGCTTCCGCATTCCGCGCGAGTGGGTCGTGCCATCGCTACTGCTGGTGGGCGCGCTGGCGGCGTTCATGACCACGGAGCCCTGGATCACGCTCTTGATCATTGGCGCTCTCTATATCGGCTCGATCCCGATCAGCATCCGGGCCTATGGCCGATTGCGCCGTGCTGCTGAGGAGCTTCGCGCCCCCCGCCTGAGCCAGCCCTGAGCCGATCAAGCGGCTGTGATCATCGGCCGACGCGGCAACGTGCTAGAAGCGGCAGCAGTTTGATGCAGCAGGAAGGCATGCCATGCGCGTCGCAATTGCGATCGTGGCGGCGCTGTTCGGGCTCGGCGTCGCCGCTTCGACCCTGATGGTCCACGCCCAGGCCACGCGAACGCCGCTGGTCCGCGTCCGCGGCACGATCGAGGCGTTCGCCGACCACGCGCTGACGGTCAAGACGCCGGCCGGCGCGCTCGTCTCGGTCGCCCTGGCACCCAATTTTGCCGTCCACACCGTGGTGCGGAAGCGCCTGGCAGATATCCGTGAGGGCGACTTCGTTGCCTCGACCTCGGTTCGCGGCAAAGACGGCAATCTTCACGCCGTTGAAGTGCATATTTTCATGCCGGCGCAGCGCGACGTCGTTCCCGAGGGCCAATTTCCCTGGGATCTCGAACCCAATAGCCTGATGACGAACGCCATCGTCACCGGTGTCGCCCGGGTCAAAGCTGGCCACGTCCTGACCGTGACCTACAAGGGCCACAGCACCGACGTCGAGGTCGACCGCGGCACGCCGATCGTCGGTTATGCGCCTGGCGACCCACGCATGTTGAAGCGTGGACGCTGGGTTTTCATCCTGGCGGCCAAACAACCCGATGGCACCCTGACGGCGACGAACGTCACCGTGGAAAGCAAGGGCGTCAAGCCGCCGATGTAGCCGCCAGCTACGACCAAATGCGCGTTGACACGGAGGTTCGCGAAACGGTCTGATCCCGGCCGAGGGATTGGATGACTGCGCGCGCACCCGTGATCGTCGTCGGCGGAGGCCCCGCCGGACTCGCCGTCGCGGTTGGGCTCGCGCTCCAGGATGCCGCAGTCATCGTCTTCGAAGCCGAGCCGCGCCTGCCGCGCGACCTGCGCGCCGGCAGCTTCCATCCGCCGACGCTCGAAATGCTCGACACGATCGGCGTCGGCCAGGATTTCCTGGCGCAAGGATATCGCGTGCCGCGCTGGCAGATCCGCGGCCGCCGCGAAGGCGTGATCGTGGAATGGGACTTGTCGCTGATCGCCGATCTGACGCCCTATCCATTCCGCTTTCATTGCGAGCAATACAAACTCACGCCGCTGCTGTTGCGGCGGTTCGAGGCGCTGGGCGGCGCGGTCCGCTGGCAGCATCGCTTCCTCGACGCCACCCAGGATGCCGACGGCGTCACGGCGCGCTTCGAGACGCCCGGCGGCATCGAGACCGTGCGCGGCAGCTACCTGGTCGGCGCGGATGGCGGCCGCAGCGCCGTGCGCCGGACCATGGATGTCGCCTTCGAGGGCTTCACCTGGCCGGAACGCTTCCTGGTCGTCGGCATCGACCGCGACCTCGCGCCCGACGGCTTCACGATGAACGCCTATGTTTCGGACCCGATCGACTGGTCGGCGATCTTCAAGATGCCGCACGATGGTCCGCCGGGACTGTGGCGCGTACTGTTCCCGACGGATGCCGCGGTGCCGGAAGAACAGGTGTTCGATGCCGGCTTCGTCGAGCGCTCGCTGCAAAATTTCCTGCCGTGGGACCGGCCCTACGGTGTCGCCCACCGATCGACCTATCGCGTGCATCAGCGGGTCGCGAGCGAGTTCCGCCGCGGCCGGATGCTGCTGGTGGGTGACGCCGCGCACGTCAACAACCCGCTTGGCGCCTTCGGCCTGAACGGCGCGCTCCACGGCGCCTTCAACCTGGTCGAGAAGCTCGGCCCGGTCTGGCGCGGCGAAGTACCCGAAAGCTGGCTCGACCGCTATGTGCGGCAGCGGCGCGCGGCCAACCTCGAATTCGTCCAGGCGCAGTCGATCCGCAATAAGGAACTGCTGCAGGAGCGCGATGCAGCGGCGCGGGCGCAGCGACTCGACGAGTTGCGCCGCATCGCCGCTGACCCGGTCAAGCAGAAGGAGTACCTGGTGAGGAGCTCGATGATCTGGAGCGTGCGCCGCGCGGCAGAGGTCGAATGACCGCAGCCGGGACCGATGCGCGACGCTACGGTCGGACAGCACGCTATGTCGTACTGCTGATCCTCGCCTGGATGGCTGTGCTGACGGCGCGGCTCTACCCGCAATTCGAGACGGCAGTGCGCGTCGGTGGACGGGCCACGACGGTTGAAGACTATATCGCCGACCAGTGCGGTACCCGCCTGGGTCCGGCGGCTGAAACCTGCCTTGCTGCCGCACGCCGCAAAGCCGGCATTCAATTGCGGCAAGAGCAGGCCAGATCCGTGCTCATCGTCGTCGCACCGGCCATGCTATATTTACTTTGCCTGCCGCTTGCCCATGTAGCAGCGGCTCGCTGGCTGCGAGCGGCGAAGCAACGGAAGAACGCGTCATGAATCGATCGCACATCGCACTCGCCACCCTGACGCTGACCTTGCTGACCGCCGTTCCAGCGTTTGCCCAGTCCAAGGGCGAGAGCGAAAGCGTCTGGGCCGCCGTCGACCGGTGCGCGCGCGAAGCGTCGCGCTTGTTCCCGGATTATACGCCGCAAGGCAACGCCGCGCGCGAAAACTACCGCCGTGCCTGCTTGCGGGCCCATAACCTGCCGGCCCCCAACGGGCAGGCGACCACATCGAATTGAGTCGCGCGATCTACGCGACCTGACGCAGCGCCACCGCCACGCGGCGGATTTCGGCGTCCACGTCAATCGCCGCCCATGACGCGATCTCGAGCCGACGGTCTTCGAGCACATGCACCTTGCCGCGGCGACGCCGCCGGAAATTCATCACCGCCGCGTCGCGCTCGGCGAGTAGGCGGACGATCGTCGGCCGGAACAGCCCCACCATCGCCGTGATCCAGCGATCAAGCGGGGTCGGCGCGTCGGCGCCGATGGCGAAGCGATCAAGCGACGCCGCAACGTCCGCGGCGGCATACCATGTCTCGCCGGTAACCCAGCGATTGGTGGTGAAGAGGCGCAGTGGCCGGCCGGCGCGGTCCATCGCAATCGCAACGAGGTGAACCCACGCCTCGTCAGGCTCGCCGGCGGGCGCGGGCGCCGAGGGCGCCGCGTGCGTCGGCGCCGCCGGATGGCCGGCGATCGCGAGCTCGGGCATGACCAGCGGCCGGGCACCGGCTTTGAGGCCGTGGGCGCGCAGGAAGGCGTGGAAATGGCCGTGTTCGCCGGGATGCGCGGCCGCGCGCGAGTCGCGTGGATGCGCATGATAGAAATATTGCGCGTGGCTCGCCGGATCGTAGACGTCGCCGGCCGGATAGTGCCGCCAATGGAATACGCGCGGTTCGCCGCCAAGCGCGGCCGAGACGACGGTGTGGCCGTCGCGGACCAGGGCGTCGCGCCAGTGCACGATCTCTCGCCCGCAACCGGCCTGAAGCTCGAGCGCGATGCGATCGCGACGCGCCGGTGCCGACGCGGTCAAGGCTGCTTCGTGGCAGACCGTGGCAGCGCGCCGGCGATCCAGGACGGCACGTCACCCAGCGCTCGATGCGTCGCGGCATCGAACGCTTCGGCGACGGCGGAAACCGTGTTCTGGGTGGCCGGCACCGTCGCCGAAAAGCGCCGTTGCGCAAGGATGTCGCCGTCCGGCATGCGCAGCAGCTGGAGATCGATCGCGACCCGGATTTGCGGCGGCGTGCCGGCGTGATAGTCGGCCTCGAAATGCCGCAGCGTGCCGAGCACCAGGTAATCGGCGTGGAACGCGAGCGAGCGTTGAGCGACTCGCGCAAAACGGTCGGAGCGCCGTAGCGTGTCGAGCAGCAGGCTCTGGACAAGCGTCGGCGCACGGTCCGTCCACTCGGCATTGGCGTAATATTCGACGCGCGTCAGGCTGGGCGCGAGCGCAATCCGAGTCGTGTCGAGCGCGCCTGATGCCGCGATTTCGCCGACCAGCAGCTGCGCCGTGACTCGTGTCCCAGACGCCGGCACGTCCGTCGCCGGCGAGAGCCGATAGAGGTCGGGCGGCGCCGGCGGGGTCGGCAGCAGCGCCCCGCCGCAGCCGGCGACTGCCAGAGCCAGGACCAGGATTGCCGCGCGTCGCATCGCTTTCATCGCGGAGTATAGCCCTGCACGCGGTTGCCGTAGATCACTTGCGACGGATCGCGTTGGAACGAGTCGACCAAGCGTGTCAGCTCGGCGACCAGCACGCGCGAATCGGCCAGCAGCTGTTGCAGCTCCGGCAGGCCTCGGCTAGTGAATTCGTTCACCGGCTTCCGGCTCTGGCGCGCCATGCTGTCCAGGTTGTTGGCAGCCTGATCGAGATGCCGGACCGCCGCCGACAGCCCGCCCAGGGACGCATCGATGTCGTGCGAATGCGCGGCGAGCACGGCGCTGACCTGACGCAAATTCGTCAGCGTTTCGGCGAGCGCCGCGCGGTTGCCGGCACTGGCGACGTCGTTCATCTGGTCGGCGAGTGTCGACAGCTTCTGGATGAGAACCGGCATGCCGTTGAACAGCTCCGTCAGCTGCGACGAGCGCGACTGGATGACCGGATAAGGCTGGCCATTTTCGGCGACGAGCGCCGGCGCGCTACCGCTCGCGCCGGAGATTTCGACATAGGCCGTGCCGGTCAGGCCTTTGACCTGCAGTTCCGCGACCGCGTCGCGCCGGATGACGATGTCGTGGTTGATGTCGACCGTGACGCGAACCTCGGTCGGCCGCTGCGGCTCGAGTTGGATCGCGGAGACGCGGCCGACCAGAACGCCGTTGTAGCGCACGTCGGAGCCGTTATCGAGCCCCGACACCGAGCCTTGAAAATAGATGTCGTAATGCGTCGCACTGACCTTGAACGGCGCCTGGACAAACCACAGCAGCGCGACCGCGAGCCCCGCGAGAAGGACGAGGACGAAGCCGCCGACAAGAACGTATTCGGCCCGCGTTTCCATGGCGCTATCCGCTCGCGGCTTCGACGATCTGCGCGGCGCGTCCGCGGGGTCCACGGAAATACGCTTGAATCCACGGATGCGGATCGCGGACCAGCTCGGCCAGCGTGCCGATGACGAGGTGACCGTCGACGATCACCGCGATGCGATCGCAGATCGCGACCAAGCTGTCGAGATCGTGTGTCACCATGAAAACCGTCAGGCCGAGGCCTTCCTTGAGATCGCGCACGAGGCCGTCGAATTCGGAGGCGGCGATCGGATCGAGGCCGGCCGTGGGCTCGTCAAGGAACAGCAATTTCGGATCGAGCGCGAGCGCGCGGGCCAGCCCGGCGCGTTTGCGCATGCCGCCCGAAAGCGCGGCGGGAAACTTCTCCGCGGTGTCGGACGGCAGTCCGACAAGCGCGATCTTGAGCGCGGCAATCTCACGCATGAGCATCGGCGAGAGATCGAGCCGCTCGCGCAACGGCACCATGATGTTTTCGGTGACCGTGAGCGAGCTGAACAGCGCGCCGTCCTGGAACAGCACGCCCCATCGCATCCCCAGACGCCGCAGATCGGTCTGTCCAGGCCGCCCGATATCCTCGCCGAAGACCTCGATCGTGCCTGCCGCTGGCGGCACCAGCCCGACAATCGTGCGCAGCAGCACCGACTTGCCCGAGCCCGAAGCGCCGACCACGCCCAGCACTTCGCCGGCACGGAGATCGAACGTCGCATCGCGCAGCAGCACGCGGCCGTCGATCCGGGTCGCCAGGCCGCGCACGTGCACGACCGGCGCCGCGGCGGCGTCAGATGCGGAGCTCGTTGAAGAAGATCGAGAAGAGCGCATCGAACACAATGACCAGGAAAATAGCTTGGACCACGGATTGCGTCGTATGCCGGCCGACGCTCTCGGCGCTGCGGGTCACCCGCAAACCCTCGTTGCAGCCGATCAGCGCAATGCAGGCGGCGAAGAACGGCGCCTTTATGATACCGAGAAATACGCTCCACAGCGACACCGCTCCGCGCAGCTGATCGAGGAACGTTGTCAGCGGGATATCGAGCGACATCCGGCATATGACCGCGCCACCGGCCAAGCCGGTGAAATCGGCCCAAAAGGTCAGGAACGGCAGGGTCAGGATCAATCCGAGAACACGCGGCACGACCAGCAATTCGATCGGATCGAGGCCGAGCGTCCGCATGGCGTCGATCTCCTCGTTGACGATCATGGCGCCGATCTCGGCGGTGAAGGCGCTGCCGGAGCGCCCGGCGATGATGATGGCGGCGAGCAGGCCGCCCAATTCGCGCAGGAAGGCCACGGCGAGGAGGTTGACGGTGAAGATCTCAGCGCCGTAGGGCTTCAGCTGCTGGGCGCCGATGTAAGTCATGACGATGCCGACTAGGAACGACAGCAATCCGACGATACCGAGGGCCGAGACGCCGGCCCGATCCATCTGCGCGACCATCGGCGTGAAGCGCAGCCGCCGCGGGTGCGCCGCAGTGCGCAGCAGCGTGGCCGCGACTTCGCCGAAGAAGCCGAGCAAGGCTCGGGCCAGGCTCAGCAGCTCGACGGTGCGGAAGCCGACATGCGCGAGCAGCACGAACGGGCCGAAGCCGCGGCGCGGCGCGCTGACCGGAACGGACTGGCGCTTTTCGACCTGGCTCAACAGCGGCGCCAACTCGGCTCCCGCGCGGTCCAGCGTCACCACGGCGCCCTCGGCCTCGAGGGATCGCTTCAGCCGGAACAGCAGCCATGCGCCGGTCGTATCCATCGCCTCGACGCCATCCAGATCGATGCGAATGCGACGCGCCGGACCACGCCGGATTTCGGCCAGCCGCCGATCGAGCGCTTGAGCGTCGGCGACCACCCAGCGGCCGCGCGGCCGCAGCACGAGGGCGTCGCCATCACGAGTCTGCTCGATGGATTGATCCATCCCGTGTTCCCGCCCGACCGGTGGACAGTTTAGCGCAATACGGCGCTTTCGCACCCCAAAGCCCGCGGTCTAGATTGGGCCGCAATTTCCATCGAGGCCGAGGCAATGGACCTGAAGCAGCACATCCGAAGCGTGCCGGATTTTCCCAAGAAAGGAATTCTTTTCTACGACATTTCGACGCTCCTGGCGCATGCCAAGGCGTGGCAGGCGACCGTCGACCGGCTGGAAAAAGCGCTGATGCCGCACCGGCCGCAGCTTCTGGTCGGCATCGAGTCGCGCGGCTTTCTGGTCGCCGCGCCGCTCGCGCTGGCGCTCGGCATCGGCTTCGTCATGGTGCGCAAACGCGGCAAGCTGCCGGGCGCGACCATCCCTTATACTTACGCGCTCGAATACGGCACAGACACCATCGAGATTCAGGCCGATGCGATCGCGTCTGGAACACGCGTCGCGGTGCTCGACGACCTGCTTGCGACGGGCGGCACGCTGGAAGCGGCGATCAATCTCTGCCGCAAAGTCGGTGGCGACGTCGTCGCCGCCGCTTGCATCATCGAGCTCAATTTCCTCGGTGGGCGGAAGCGCCTCGACGTACCGTTCGACTCGATCGTCGCTTACGATTCCTGACGGCGGTAGCCCGCAACATTCAACGGTCGGCCTCCGCCTCGGCGTCGTGGAAGTGCGCGTAGTCGACGGTGAGGCGCCCCTCCGGGGTGCGACCAATGATATCGACAAGGCGCCAGCCCCAACGGATGTCCAGCGCGCGGTAGCTCTTCCGAGCATAGATCGTCTGCGCAAAGCTTTCGTCAAGACCGCTGATGCTGACGACGATTTCCGCCTCCTGCGCCTGCAGGGTATCGGCATCCGCGCCGAGCAGCGGGCTCGATTCGTCGATCGGATGCATCACCGTCCAGGTCAACACAAACGTCGGATTGTGACGGCGCGTCACCGCCAGGTCGTAGAAGCGGCGCATCACCTGGCCCTCGGCGGTCAGCTCGTTACGCACGAACATGACGTTGACCGACGCCTCGAGAATACGGTTGCGGCGCTGGTTCGCGGCCCGGAACATCAGCGTCGGCACGCCGTCGTAGCGATTGACGACCGCGACGTCGCTGAACATGACGCGTGCCGTCGGCCGCGAGAAGCGCGCGAACATCAGGCCAGTGGCGAGGGCGAACCCGGTCATGCCAAGCAACACTTCGACCGCCACCAGGATATTGGCGTAGAGCGTCGCCGGATGCATGTCGCCATAGCCGATGGTCGCCATGGTCTGGACGCTGAAGAAGAAGGCGTCGGCGAACGAATGCTGCTGGGCATTGGCGACGCTGCCGTCCTGCAGGAGATAGAGCAGGCCGAAGACGACATTGAACAGGCCGTAGGCAACGGCCAACAGCGCAAAGAAGCCTGGCCATGGGATCGTCAGCAGCGAGTGGTAGACATCGAGCCGCGAGCCGCCACGATCGCGCGCCGCGCGCATCGCCGCGCCGCTGCGCAGCACAGGAAACTTGATCATTGGCGCCTCGCGAGAGGCGGAAAGCGGATGTTTCGTGCGCTTGCGGCCGTCGCTCATTGCGCCGGCGGTGTCTGCTGCGCGTTGTTGAACCGAATCTGGTCCGGCGTAAGCTGGAATCCGGCGACGACGCCGTAATTGCTGCCCTCCGCCGGATGCTTCAGCGGCAAATGAATCGTGATCTTGTCGTCCGTCGCCTGAAACGACTCGCCCCCGGCGAAGTGCACCGGCAGGACGAAACGGGCCTCGTTCCATATTGTGCTTTGACTGTCGACCACCGCGACGAAGTAGTTGAACTGCGTGTTCTGCAGCTGCGGCGAGCCGCGCACGATCGAGAACGCCACGTCGACATCGACGCGAACGCCGCCACTCTCCTCGCTGCAGTTGGTTTTGACGGCCAGAATCCTGGCGGCGGCGACGACATCGTTGCGCGTACGGCCCGGGCCGGGTCCGAATTGCGGCGCGACGTCGAGTCCAGGTGTCGCCGTGCCGCCCGGACAGGTGGCCGTTTCGCCGCTGGTCTTGCCGAAGCAGCCCGCGAGCATAATCGGCAGCGCCAATGCCGCAACGAGCGTCAATTGACGATTCACCCGCCCCGCCGAGTCCGGTCTCTTCATCTCCCTTTCCTTAAGGGTTCCGCCTGTATTAACGTGCCGAAAAATGGCGGGCGAAAAATTCGGCTCGCACTCTATTCGACGATCAGGGGCCACACAAGCGCCCGGACGTCGCGAGTCATATTCCATATGGCAGTCTACACCGACGTTCCCGACGAGGAGCTCAGGGCTTTCATCGCCGAGTACGCGATCGGCGAAGTGGTTTCGTGCAAAGGAATCGCCGAAGGCGTCGAGAACTCGAATTACCTGCTGCGCGCCGAGACCGGCACCTACATCCTGACGCTCTACGAAAAGCGCGTCGCGCCCGCCGATCTGCCGTTCTTTCTCGCGTTGATGGAGCACCTGGCAAAGCAGGGCATCCCCTGCCCGACGCCGATCCACGGTCGCGACGGCGGCGCGTTGCGCAAGCTGTGCAGCCGGCCCGCGGCGATCGTCACGTTCCTCGACGGCATGTGGCCGCGGCGCATCCATCCCTATCACTGCGCCGGTTTGGGCGGCGCCCTGGCGCAACTCCACCATGCCGGCGCGACTTTCCGGCAGAGCCGCGCCAACAACTTGTCGCTCAACGGATGGGAGCGACTCTACGGCGCCTGCGCGGCGCGCGCCGATGAAATCAAGGTCGGCCTGGCCGAGGAGCTGCGGCTGGAGCTTGCGGAACTACGCCAGCTATGGCCGCATGACCTGCCGCGCGGCATCATTCATGCCGATCTCTTTCCCGACAATGTGTTCTTCCGCGGCGAAGCGGTGTCGGGCCTGATCGATTTCTATTTTGCCTGCACAGACTTCTTCGCCTATGACCTGGCGGTCTGCCTCAACGCTTGGTGCTTCGAGAGCGACGGCAGCTTCAACGTCACCAAGGCGAAGCTGATGCTGGCGAAATATCGGGCGACGCGGCCGCTAACCAAGGACGAAATCGACGCCTTGCCGCTGCTCGCGCGCGGCAGCGCGATCCGCTTCCTGTTGACGCGACTCTATGACTGGCTGCATCAGGCGCCGGGCGCCTTCGTGCGACCAAAGGATCCGCTCGAGTACCTGCGGAAGCTGCGTTTCCACCGCGACGTCTCGAGTCCGGCGGCCTACGGATTCGATTCGTGACCGGCACCGTCGTCGAGATCTTCACCGATGGCGCCTGCAGCGGCAATCCCGGTCCCGGCGGTTGGGGCGCGCTGCTGCGCTATGACGGCCACGAAAAGGAGCTCTCCGGCTTCGAGCCCGCGACGACCAACAACCGCATGGAGCTGATGGCGGCGATCGCGGCGCTCGAGCAGATGAAGCGCGGCGTGACGGCGATCATCCACACGGACAGCCGCTATCTCCATGACGGCATCACGCTATGGCTGCCGCGGTGGAAAGCACGCGGCTGGAAGACCGCCGACAAGAAGCCGGTGAAGAACGCCGATCTGTGGCGCCGGCTTGAGACTGCGCTCGAGGGCCATCGCGTCGCCTGGCAGTGGGTGCGCGGCCATACCGGCCATCCCGAGAACGAGCGCGCCGACGCGCTGGCGCGCGCGGCAATCGCCGACGCGCGCCGCGCGGCCGATGGCCCGAACTAGATGGCCTTTAGGACGGCGTCGGCGCTCGACACCTCGAACGCGCCCGGCGCCTCGACGTTGAGCGCGCGGACGACACCATTGTCGACCACCATAGCGTAGCGCTGCGATCGCTTGCCGAGGCCGCGATCCGTCAGATCGAGCTCGAGCCCGACCGCCTTGGTGAAGTCGCCGCTGCCGTCGGCCAGCATCAGCACCTTGTCGCCGACCTTCTGGTCCTTGCCCCACGCACCCATGACGAATGCGTCGTTGACCGAGAGGCAGGCGATGGTGTCGACGCCCTTGCCCTTCAGCGCCGTATATTTCTCGACGAAGCCCGGCAGATGCTTGGCCGAGCAGGTCGGGGTGAAGGCGCCGGGCAGCGCGAACAGCACCACTTTCTTGCCCTTGAAGACGTCGTCGCTGGTGATGGGTTTCGGTCCATCCGCGGTCATGGTCATCAGCTTGACCGACGGAATTTTGTCGCCAACCTTGATGGTCATCGCCTCTCCTGTCGTTGAACTTGGGCCGTTTCGGGGGCCGAAAGATAGACCGGGCTGGGCGGAAAATCATCCACCCCGAGCGGGGTTCGATGCGGCAGCGGGCGCTGGTACGCCTGCCGCCTGCGCCAAGCCACCGAGCACCATGCCGGGGGTCAAAATCTCAGGCAGAACGACGCCCTGCGGTGCGCGCGGGCCATAGACCACGTTGAACGGGATGCCGTAGCGGCCGAATTCGCGCAGGTAGCGCGCGATGGCCGGGTTGGGCCGCGTCCAGTCGGCGCGCATGGCGACGACGCCCGGCGCCGCGAGACGCTGGCGCACGGAGGCAGGCGCCAACGCCAGGCTCGCATTGACCTTGCAGGTGAGGCACCAGTCGGCCGTGACATCGACAAAGACGGTGTGGCCTTGCGCGACCAGCGTGGCGATCCGGCTCTCGTCGAAGGGGCGCCAGAACCCATCGACCGCCGTGGATGGCGACGGCGGCGCCGCGAAGCTTGGCGCGACGAGGGCTGCCGCGATCAAGCCGACGACCGCCGCGCGGCGCAGCGCCATCGGCCGCACCAGAGCGATCGCAAGCACCGCCAGCACCAACAGCGCCCCGCACGCGATGGCGATTGCCATGCTGCTTTCGGCAGCAAGCACCCAGAGCAACCAGAGTGCCGTCGCGCCGAGCGCCGCGCCGAGAACGCGCTTGAGCTCGAGCATCCAGGCGCCGGGCCGCGGCAGCCAGAGCGCGACCGACGGCACGGCCGCGACCGCGAGATAGGGCAGCGCCAAGCCAATTCCCATGGCGGCGAAGACCGCGAGGGCTTCGATCGGCGCCGACAGCAGCGCAAAGCCAAGCGCCGTTCCGACCAGTGGCGCGGTACACGGCGTCGCCAACAGCGTCGCCAACACGCCGGCGAAGAAGCTGCCGAGATGCGCCCGTCCCTCGCCCAGCGCGGTCAGCGCCGCGGGCAGCGGAACTTCGAACAGGCCCCAGAGGTTGGCGGCAAATAGCGCCAGGATCGCGGCCATGAGCACAAGGAACACCGGCTGCTGGAACTGCAATCCCCAACCGACGGCGAGGCCGGCGGCGCGAAAGCCGATGGCAATCGCCGCCAGGGCGAGAAAGGAAACCACAATACCCGCTGCGCTCGCCAAGAAGCCGACTCGTACGGCGCCGCGACCGCGCGCGGCGTGGCCGACGGTGCCGAGCACCTTGAGCGCGAGCACAGGCAGCACGCAGGGCATGAAATTGAGGATGAAGCCGCCGGCGAGTGCGATAGCAAGCATCGGCAGCAGCCGCGCCCAGTTCACCGTCGGCGGCGGCGCGAGCGTCGGCGTGATCGTGCCGGTCATCGCCCGCTGGCCATCCGTCAGCGTAACGGTGAGCGGCCGACCGACCAGTTTGACGAAGGCGCCAGTTCCGCCGCCGGCGAGCGGCAGGCGGAGCACGCTCTCGCCTGATTGTGCGCCCGGCACGAGACGCGGCGCGCCGAAAGCGACGCTGGCCGCGCCTTCGACAAACGCGTCGGGCGAAGCGAGTGGCGGCGACGCGGCGACGTGCAGCAATAGCGCCGGTCGCGACCCGCCGTCGATCGCCGCACCTTCGAGCTTGAGTCCGACCTTGCTGCCGTCGCCGGGCACCTGCGCCGCGAACTGATCGATCAGCGCGGCATAGCCGATCCCGTCGGGCGGCGGCGCACCCGCCGGCAGCGCGAGGTGCAGCACGGTCTGATAGGGAACGCAGATGTCGCTGCAGGTGAGATAGTCGAGATGCAGCGTGAGATCGAGCGGCTTGGCCGGATCGGCGACCCGCGCCGCGATCGGCAGCACGACGGCGTCGGTATAGCCCATGGTCTCGAGGCCGGAAACGGAGAAGCGCTGCGGCGCCGGCCACGCCACGTCGGCATGCGCAAGATTCGCCGAGCCCGTCCAGTCGAGGTGCGGCGGATAGCCGGCATCACCAGGCGAGCGCCAATAGATGTGCCAATGCGGCGCCATGCGGAACTCCAGACCGAGCGTCTGGGTTTCCTGTCCAGCGAGCGCGGGGCGCGCGGCAATGAGGCGCACTTCGCCTTGGTCGGTCGTGAACCACGGCGACGACGCGGTCGCGGCCCGTGCCGGCGCGGCAAAAACGGTCGCGAGCAGCATCGCGGCCGCGACGACGTGCCACGGATGCCGGCGCGCCTTGCAAGCGCGTGGCGGCGGGATTATTTGAGGAACCCGGAGGTCTTCGTGACATCGCTCGCCGGTCATCTTCTCGTCGCCATGCCGCAAATGCAGGACCCGCGTTTCGCCCGTTCGGTCGTCTATCTTTGCGCCCACAACGAGGATGGCGCGATGGGACTGGTGGTCAACCGGCTTCTCGACGACGTCACCTGGCTGGCGCTGATGAAGCAGCTCGGCATCGAAACCGCCGCAACAACGGGCGACGACCGGCACATCCATTTCGGCGGCCCGGTCGAGGCTGGCCGCGGCTTCGTCCTGCACTCGGCCGATTACGTCGAGGACGGTACCCTGGTGGTGGGCGGCAACGTCGCGCTCACCGCGACGCTCGAGATCCTGCGCGCGATCGGCCG
>DATLUT010000148.1:0-4276 GCA_035532975.1 Allostellaceae bacterium | reverse complement strand
ACTCCAAACAAAAACCAACCCCTGTCGTCTCTTGGCAGTCCTCCGCCACGCCCGTGTTTTGCTTGCTTTTTGCCCGCGAGGATTGTCCATGCGGGCCCGCGCGCGAGGGTGTGACTTTGTTGAGTGTCTTTGTGACTTTGTTAGGACCGCGGCCAATTGGCGGTGGCGTGCAGCGTCGCGTCAACCTTCGGCCACGCTGGCGAAAACCAGCTCGGCGAAACGATCGGGCGTGTTGCGCGCGACAAACGCGCGCGCTTCTTGCGGATCGATGAAGTGCTGCGGTCCCTCGCGCACGAAGCGCACGATACCGGCGGCGAGCGCTTCGGGCTGGTCGGCGTCAACAGCGAGGCCGAGCCGGTAACGGCGTACCAGCGGTCCGATCAGGCCGAAATCCTGCGTCAGGAGGGGCTTGCCGGCGCGCGCCGCCCACAGCAATACGCCGCTCGAGCCGACAAAGCGCTGATAGGGCGCCAGCACGACGTCGACCCGCTCCACCAGCGCTTCGATCTCGCCGGTCGACAGGCGCCGGTCGACGATCGTCAGCGCGAGATCGGGCTGCATCAGGTCGAGTTGCTCGCACAGTGCCGCAACGCCGCCGGCGATCGCGGGATCGAGCTTGCCGGCCAGGATCACCGCAACGCGCGCCGCCGTTCGTTCCGGCAGCAAGCGCAGCGCTTCGAGCAGGATCAACGTTCCCTTGCGTGCGGTGAGATGGCCGAACAACAGGAAGGCGACTCGACCTGGCGGCACCGACTCGGCCAAGGCGCGGTCGCTGTCGGCGACCGGCGCCGCGGGATAGACCGGGTCGGGAATGGCCTGCACCTTGGCGCCGGCGTGATAGAACCGCGCCGCGTGTCGCGGAAAGAACGGATCGAGCGTCAGGACGACGCCGAGCGCGCGATTGAGCAGCATCAGCCGATAGAGCGCCGCTTTGCGCAGGTCGCGGAGCCATTCGCGCCGGCACGGATGGTAGGCGCCGAGCAGCCGGTAGTGCACGGATGGCCGGAACAGGATGCCGCCGATTCGTCGGCCGCTTCCAGCGCCGAGTCCAAGAGCCAGCGGCAGGGAGAGCAGGTCGAGCGACAGGAATTGCCCCGCCTGGGCGCCGGTGCGCGCGAGATAGCGGCGCATGAACCACCAGCGGGCAAAGCCACTGACCGCGAGTCGAGGGTGCGTACAGAGCCGTACCGCGAAGGGCGAGAGCGGCAGGATGCGGACGTGCTCGGCCTCCGATTCGTCGACCCGGGCCGCGAGCTCGCGATAGAGCGTCGGTGCGACGACGAACGATACGATTCGTGTCGGCGATTCGCGGCGCGCGAAATCGATCAGATGGCAAAGCCATTCATGCGGATGACCTTCGCTGTCGGGCTCGAACACCAGCGCGTGCCGCGGCGCTGGTGCCGCTGGCTGGGCAAGGGCTCGCGCTAACATCGCGAATCGGCCCAGCAGCAGCGGCTTGGCGCAGTACCGCTCGACGAATTGCCGCCCGCAAGCACCAAGTTTGGCGGCCACCGCCACGTTGTCGACGAGTCGAAGCGCCGCCTCGGCAAGGGCGCGCGCATCGTTGGGCGGCACGCATAGGAATGCGCCGCTGTCCTCCATCATCCGCCACAGCGGGCTGCCGGGGAGCGCCGTCGCGACGAAAGGCCGGCCCACGGCCATGATGTTGAAAACCTTGCTCGGCACCGCGAAAGCGGCGGCGTCGGGATCCTGCGGCACCAAATGAATGTCGCCTTCGGCCAAACCCTTGCCGAGTCGTTCAGCCGGCAGCAATCCGGCGAACCGTACATTGGTCAGGCCAGCGGCCAGGATCGATGCGGCCAAGGCGTCGCGCGCGCCGCCTTCGCCTCGCAAGACGATCGCCACTTCGGGTCGTTCGCGCTGCAGGCGCTCGGCCAGCGCGACAAGTTGATGCAATCCCTGCTTGCGCCCGAAATTGCCGCTGTAGAGCAGCACCGGCGCGGCACGACGCGCCGACGGCACCGGCAACAGCCGGTCGGTATCGACCCAGATCGGCATCACCTCGATCGGCACGACCACGCCGTTAAGCCGCAGCTCATCGCGCATGGCGCGATCGAGGACGACGACCAGGTCGGTGCGATTGAGCGCGACACGCTCGCACCAGCGCATGACGGCGACCAGCGCGTGGCTGCCGACCATGCCGAGACCGCGCGCCAAGCCCGACTGAATGTCGTGCACGACGGCGATATGCCGGCCACCACGCCGCGCGACCGCGCCTAGCGCCACGGTCAGGATCGAGGGGCAGAGCGAGACAACCACCGAGCGGCGCGGCACGCGACCGGTCGCCAGCGCCAACAATCCCGCCAACAGGAAATGCGCCTCGCTCAGAATGCGCAAGGCCGCCGACGACCGGCGCGGGATCCAGTTTCGCAGGCGCAGCACTTCGACGCCCGACACGATCTCGCGCTGCGGCGGATTGCAGCGATACGCCGGGAACACGACGTGGTCCGGATAATGCGGCATGCCGGCCAAGACCGTGACTGGCGAGCCCGACGCCTGCAGCCATTCGGCAAGGTCGCCGCAATAGGGCCCGGAGCCGACCAGCTCCGGCCGGTAGTACTGCGTGACCAACAGGATTGCAGGCGCCGCCGTCGGCACGGCGCTATCCCAACTGGGCGAGCGACGGCCGCGCGTATTCGTAGTTGAGGTGGCTGTAAGCGAATTCCCGATACCGCTTGGCATCGACGCGCGACATGACGACGCCGGGAACGTCGGCGCCGGCTTCGAGCAGCTGTTTCAGGGCGTCGAGCGCCACCTCGCGCCGCGTATGGCCCCAGCGCACCGTGTAGAGAACCTTGTCGACCAAACGCGACAGTTGCAGCACCTCGGCCGCGACGAGGACCGGCGGTGTATCAAGAATCACGAGGTCGTAGTTCTTGGCGAAGGTCTGCAGCGCGGCGCGCATCCGCGGCGAGGTGAGCAGATGCATCGAATGCGGATTCCAGCCGCCCGATACGATCACATCGAGACCCGAAAGCGGATCGTTATAAATGACGTCGTTCAGCGGCACGCCTTCGTCGGCCAGCAGCGACGCGAGGCCATGCTTGTCGGAACGCTGAAAGATCCGGTGCATCGTCGGCGCGCGCCAATCGCAATCGATGACCAAGATGCGCTTGCCGTTGCGCGCCAGCAGCCGCGCGAGCGAGGCCACGATCACCGACTTGCCCTCGCCCGGCGTCGCCGACGTGACCATCACCGTCTTTGGCGGCTGCGCCGCTTCGGAAAGCTGCAAGCCAATATAGATCTTGCGCAGCGACTCGCTGAACCCCGAAATCGGCTTGCGCAGCACATGAACGGTCGGCTGCGTCATGCCCTTGAGGTCGGGCACCATGGCGATGACCGGTAGGCCGGTCGCCTGCTCGATCTCGTCGGAGCGCCGGAAGGTGTGATCGACGCTCTCGCGCATCAGCGCAGCCAGCGACCCCATCATCAGACCGCCGCAGATGCTCAAGAACATGATCAGTTTCTTCGGCGGATAGGTTGGCGCAACCGGCGGTGCCGCTATCGAGACCAACTTCGCGTCCGGCGTCTCGATCTGTTCGCGGCCGATCGTCTCCTTCGCGCGCGCCAGCATGGCTTCGAGCAGGTTCCCGTTAACGGTCGCGTCGCGCTCCAACGCCTCGAGATGGATGGCCTTCTCGTTGACGCCGCCCACCTGGACTTCGCTCGTGTGGAAATTCTTGCTGAGCGCCGCGTAGCGAGCGTCGGCGGCACGGGCAGAGCGCCGCAGGCCCTCGATGATACGCGAGGTCTCGATGTTGATCTTGCGGGTTATATCGGCGACTTGGTTGCGCGCCTGGATCACCGCCGGATAGCGCGGGCCATAATTGGCGCTCACTTCGGCGAGCGTTTGCGCCGCCTGTGCCTGCTGCGCCTTGAGAGTCTGGATCAGCGGCGAACTGAGCACCTCGGGCACGCTGCCACCTTCGGCGACGCCATGCTGCAGAGCGACGGCTTCGTTGACTTGCGCGTCGGCGGTCGCCTTCTCGGTTTGCGCTTGGGTGAGCTGCGTATTGATCTCGGTCAGCTGCTGCGTCGTCACGTTGGCATTGGTCATGCCTTCGTAGAGCCCGTTCGCCCGGCGGTAGTCGGCTGCCGCCTGCTCCGATTTTTCGACCGCATCGCGCAGCTGCGCGATGCGCGCCGTCAGGTATTGCATCACCCGATCGGTCGACTTGACCTTGTCGGAGCGCTGCTCGGCCAGGTAGTTGGTCGCAAAGCTGTTGGCGATATTGGCCGCCAGCACCGAATTGAC
>DATLUT010000147.1:0-3922 GCA_035532975.1 Allostellaceae bacterium | reverse complement strand
CTGCTGTCATCGTTTTCGCCGTCGCGCTTTGCGCGTTCGCCAACCCCGCGCGCGCCGATACGCAATCCTACACATACGCGGTCGAGCATCCGACATTCGGACGCATTGGCACCTACACAAACATCGTCGAGCAATCGGGCGGTCACACACATGTCGTGAGCTTGCTTCACATCGCGGTCCGAATGTTGGGGTTCGTCGTCTATAGGCAGGACGCGACGCGAAGCGAGGATTGGCGCCGCGGGCGATTGGTCGCGTTCCGGAGTGTCACGACGACCAACGGCAATAGTCTCGAGGTATCGGGCGAGGCGCGCGGCAATGCGTTCGTTATCACGACGCCCACCGGCACGACCGTGGCGCCCGCCGATGTGCGTCCCTCTAATCCGTGGTCGCCCGCCATTCTCAGGGCGCGCGTGATGATGTCGACCAAGAGCGGGCAGATCGAAGACGTCCGCGTGACCGGCGGCGACGAGACGGCCGTGACGTTCGACGGCACGACGCGGTTCCTCCATCGCTACGTGATCGACGGGCGCAAACGTGGCGTCGTCTGGCTCGATGATCGCAGCGTACCAATCGCATTCCGGCTCTGGCAGCAGGATACGCCGATCCAACTCGTGCTGGTGTCACCTGCGGTGCCGCTGGATCAGACCGCGATGGGACCCCGCTAAGTCCCGGTCTTTTTTGGTCGTTTCAACCGGATATGAATTTCCGCGAGCGCGTGACGTTGTTGTCGGGCGATATGTGCGACCCGTAGCGATCGAGCATTTCGTCGACACGACGCGTGCGACTGCGGCGCCCTAGCCTTCGCCAATCCGAACGCGATACTGTGCCGCCAACGGCGGAGGGGCGCGTGGACATCTATTCGGGTCCGGTCTTCGAGATGGCGCGGCAGCAATTCCATACCGTCGCCGATCATCTGAGCATTCCCGATAACGAGCGCGATCGACTGTTCTATCCCAAGCGCGCCGTTGCCGTCGCAATTCCGGTCAACATGGATGATGGCCGCACGCGGGTGTTCAGCGGCTATCGCGTGCAGCATCATCTGACGCTCGGCCCGACCAAAGGCGGCACGCGGTTTGCGCCCAGGCTCGACCTCGGCGAAGTGGGCGCGCTCGCAGTCTGGATGAGCTGGAAATGCGCGCTGGTCGGCCTCCCCTATGGCGGCGCCAAGGGCGGCGTCGCCTGCGATCCGCGTGCCTTGTCGAAACGCGAGCTCGAGGCCGTGTCACGCCGCTACATGCAGGAAATGATCCCGTTCGTCGGTCCGCACACTGACATCATGGCGCCCGATCTTGGCACCAACGAGCAGGTGATGGCCTGGTTCATGGATACCTATTCGATGTTCAAGGGCCACGCCGTCACCGAGATCGTCACCGGCAAACCCGTCGGTGTTGGCGGCACGGTTGGACGGCGCGAGGCGACCGGCCGCGGCATCGCCTATCTCGTGGCGCGCGCGCTCGAGGCGATCAAGCTCAAGGCCGTCGAAACGACCGCAATCGTCCAGGGATTCGGCAACGTCGGCGCCGTCGCCGCGGCAACGCTCGCGCGCCGCATGGGCGTCAGGATCGTTGGCCTGTCGGACCACACCGCCGCTTATTACGATCCCAAGGGTTTGCCGCTCGACGCGATCGAAGCCCACGTGCGCACCCGCGGCGGCATACTCGCCGGCTGGTCGAAAGAGGCAATGATCGACAGCAACGACCTGCTGGCGCGCCCATGCACGGTTCTGGTGCCGGCGGCGGTCGAACAAGTGATCACCGAGAAGAACGCCGGGCAGCTCAAGTGCCGCATCCTCGCGGAAGGCGCCAACGGTCCGACCACACCCGGCGCCGATGCCATTCTCGACCAACGCCAGGACGAGATATTCGTGATCCCCGACATTCTGTGCAATTCGGGCGGCGTCATCGTTTCGTATTTCGAATGGGTACAGGACCTGCAGCAGCTGTTCTGGACCGAGACCGAGGTCGACCATCGCCTCGAGCAGATTCTCGAGACAGCGTTTCGGCAGGTTGCGCGGCGCGGCCGCAACGACCGGGTGTCGAACCGGATTGCCGCCATGGCGCTTGGCGTCGAGAAGGTGCGCGCCGGCAAACAGCTCCGCGGCTTGTTCCCCTGAGCCGAGCGTGACCGCAAACCTGATCGACAGCCTCGTCATTTTCGCCGTGGTCATCGACCCGATCGGTACCGCCGTGATCTTTGCGGCATTGACTCACGACTGGAGCCCCCGGGAACAGCGTGACGCGGCCGTGCGCGGTGTTTCAGTGGCGGCGATCCTGTTTCTCGCCTTCGCGGTCGCCGGTGCGCCGTTGCTCCAGGCGCTCGGCATCTCGCTTGCCGCGTTCCACATCGCGGGCGGAATCCTGCTGTTCCTGCTGGCGATCGACATGGCGTTCGCGCGCCCGTCCGGCATCCACGCCCCGACGCCGCCGGAGCGCGAGGAAGCCCGGCGGCGCGACGATGTCGCTGTTTTTCCACTCGCCTTCCCGCTTCTCGCCGGCCCGGGCGCGCTGACATCCACTGTTCTGCTCGTCGGCCGTGCGGAAACACCGCTCGCCGGAGCTGTTGTCGTCGGCGCTCTGGCCGTCGTTCTCGGCCTCACCTTCGCGGCCCTGTTGTTCGCCGCGCGGCTATCGCACTTCCTGGGGATCACGGGCGCCAACGTCATCAGCCGGGTTCTTGGCCTGATTCTCGCTGCGCTGGCGGCGCAATTCGTCCTGGACGGCTTGGCGACGAGCGGATTGCACCTTTAGGGCGGACCTGGCGGAAGGTCGGCAGTCCGAGGAACCGCGGCGTCACGGCAGCGTTGTTGTCTGAAAACCGAGCGTGGAGCGCGTAGTCATGAATGACACGTCGCACGCCGGGACGCGTCCGGCGAAGTCGGCGGGGAGAAACGTTCGGCGCGTGCCGCTGAAGGACATCGGCGGCTGGATCGCGCCGTGGTTCGCGGGCATCTTGCTCGCGAGCGCGACGTTGCTCGGATTCCTTACTGCCAGTGGCGCTCGCGAACCGGACACTTACGCGGCCGGATTCGTCACCGCGGGCCTTGCCCTCGTGGCACTCACCTGGCTCGTGAAGCGTTCATTTGACGGTCAGCCAGATCGCTGGCCAGTCGGCATTCTCGTGGACCGGCCGGAGTCACTGCTGTTGCTTATCGCATTGCTGCTTGCGATCGGCATCGGCGGTCTGTTCTTGGCCGCCGATGCCCGCGGCGCGGCCGAAACGAGCGGCTACGCCCTTTTCGTCGTCTGCCTGCTCATCATCGCGTGGAACCTCAAGCACTATTACGATCGCACCGGTTCCTCGCGACGCGACGGCCGCGCCTAAGCGAACTAGATCTTCTCAGGCAACGGTTTGCCGCGCGTCTCCGGCAGGAGCAGCGTCGCCAAGAACCCGACCACGTAGATGAAGCTGATCGTCACTGCGGCGTTGCCGAAGCCGCCGAAATTGACGATCAACGTCCCCGCGATCAGCGGCCCGATGAAGGCGACGAAGCGCGGCGTGTTGAACGCGAACGCAACGCCGGTCGCGCGGACACGTGTCGGAAACAGTTCCGGCAGCCAGACCGGCATCCAGGAATATTGTCCCAGCGTGAAGAAGCCGTTCACGCCAGCCACGACCAGAAGCAGGTCGAGATTGTGCGTCCACAGGAACAGCACCGGCGTCATGAGCAGCGCCGCGGCGTAGAACACCAGGACCACCGGCTTGCGACCGACAACGTCGGCGAAAAAACCGAGGCTGATGTAGCCGAGAATCGCGCCGAGATTGTAGGCCATGCCGGTATAGCCGGCCCATGCCGGACCGGGCAGGCCGGCTTTCGCCGCGACCGAGGCGACATAGGGCGGAACGAAGCTCGAAATGCCCCACCACGCGAGCGTGGTCGCCAGCGACATGAGAAACACGACCACCAGCCGCGCTCGCACCGTCG
>DATLUT010000146.1:0-2241 GCA_035532975.1 Allostellaceae bacterium | reverse complement strand
CGTATCCATCGCGCGCCTCCATCCGCGGCATGGCAATCAGACGCGGTTTCGGATAGCGTTATAGGCAATACGGCATCGAAGCCGCACACAATAAATTCCGGGGAGGATTGCCGCAAATGTCTGCAATCGCTAATTCGGGCGCGCGTCTCGATCGCTTGCCGATTTCCGCTTGGCATTACCGTATCTTCTGGCTGATCGGTGCCGGCATGTTCTTCGACGGCTACGATCTCTATGTCGCCGGGCCGGTGCTGGGCACGACGCTGCAGTCACACTTCTCGACGCTGCCGCAGAACGGCTGGTTCGTCTCGCTCACTTTCATCGGCATGACGCTGGGCTCGCTCGCCGCGGGATTCCTCGGCGATCGCTATGGCCGGCGCTTCACTTATCAATTCAATTTGATGATCTTCGGCCTCGCGTCCCTGGCGGCAGCCTTCGCGCCGGACATCGATTGGCTCAACGGCCTGCGGTTCGTGATGGGTTTCGGCCTCGGCGCCGAAATCGTCGTCGGCTACGGCACCATGACCGAATTCGTGCCGCCACAGTCGCGCGGCAAATGGATGGCGTTTATGGCGTTCGTCGTGGTGTCCGGCCTGCCGGCGACAGCGGTGCTCGCACGGCTCATCATTCCGAGTTTCGGCTGGCGCCCGTTGTTCGTGATCGCCGGCATCGGCGCGCTGATCGTCTGGTATCTGCGCAAGAAACTCCCGGAGTCGCCGCGTTGGCTCGAGACGCAGGGACGCACGGAGGAGGCCGATACGCTGCTCCAGCGCATCGAAAGCGAGGTTTCGGCGGGCCAGAAGCTGCCGCCGCCGGCGCCGGCCAAGGCGATCGAGGCGTATACGCTGTCGTCGCTCGCCGGTGCGAGGCTCCTGCCGCTGATGATCGTCGGCAGCGTCGTCCTCATCACCATCAACGCGCTGATATTCGGATTCATCATCTGGCTGCCGGCTTTCTTCGTCCATCAGGGAATGAGCGTCGTCCAGTCGCTCACGTTCACGCTGGTGATTGTCTCGGGCTCGCTCATTGGCTGCGGGATCGGCGCCTTCGCCGCCGATCGCCTCGGCCGCAAGCCGACCATCATCGGCGGTTCGCTCTGGACCATCGTGTTCGGCGCGATCTATCCCTTCATGAAGCAGCCGACGGCGGTCTTGGCCGTGGGTTTTCTGCTGATCGTCGGTATCTACGTGCTCACCGCGATGCTCTATGGCGTCTATACATCGGAGCTGTTTCCGACCGAGGTTCGTCTCAGGGCGAACGGCATCTGCAACATGTTCGGCCGCGGTGCGACAATCGTGACACCGCTGCTCGTTGTCGCGCTGTTCCAGACCTGGGGCGTCACTGGCGTGCTGGCAATGATGATCGGCCTGCTCGTGATCCAGATCGTCGTGGTGGCGGCGTGGGGCATCGAACCGGCGAAGCGCCGCCTCGAGGACCTCGAAGCGGGAGATGGCGGCGCCAGGGCGCGCGTTATCGCCTGAGTCAGCGCGCGTTGCGTGGTGGTTGTGCCGTGATGCCGTTTGACTTCGTCGAGCCGCCGTCGCTTCGCGACGCGCTTGGGCTGCTCGATCCCGACGATCCCGCGGTGCGGCCGATTGCCGGCGGAACCGCGCTGATGCTGCTGATGAAGTCCGGCTTCTTCCGCCCGAAGCGGCTGGTCAGCCTGCGTGCGGCGGGCGAGCGGCTTGTCACCAGTCGCGTCGGAGTCGGCGGCGCATTGCATATCGGTGCCATGGTGCGGCTTGGCGCGCTCGAGCGGTCGCCCGAATTTCGGCGCGATTTTCCGGTGATCGCGCGAACCCTACGGACGCTGTCGAACGTCCGCGTCCGGAACGTCGCGACGCTGGGCGGGCATCTGGCGCATGCCGATCCGCACAGCGATCTGCCGCCGGTGCTGATCGCGCTCGATGCGCAACTGGTGCTGGCCGGTCCGCGCGGCGAGCGCACCGTTCCGGTCGAGGGCTTCGCCACCGGCTTGTACGAGACCGGTTGCAAGGGCGACGAGCTGATCGTCGAGGCGGTGATTCCGGCACTCGGCGGCAAATGCGCGGCCTATGCCAAGTGCACCACGCGCTCCGCCGACGATTGGCCGGCGCTCGGGCTTGCCGTGGCGTGGGATGTCGATGGAGGCGCGATCAAGGCACCGCGTATCGTGCTGGGCGCCGCGACCGAGCGACCGACCCGGCTCAAGATGGCGGAAGCGCTGATTGCCGGCCGCGCGCTCGATGATGCCCTGCTCAAACG
>DATLUT010000145.1:0-7354 GCA_035532975.1 Allostellaceae bacterium | reverse complement strand
CTGGGAATTCTTGGGCCACGGCTTCATTCAGAAGAACATGCAAAAGGTCGAGAACGAACGCGAGGCGATCCGGCAGACGTCCGACGCGATCAAGGCGTTCACGGGCAAGCGGCCGCGCGGCTGGCTTGGTCCAGGGCTTACCGAAACCTGGGAGACACCGGACCTGTTGGCTGAGGAGGGCTACGATTACGTCTGCGACTGGGTGCTCGACGATCAGCCGGTCGTGCTCAAGACACGCGCCAAGCCGATCGTCAACATTCCCTACACGCAAGAATGCAACGACGTTGCGATGATGTTGATTCAGCACCATCCGGCGCGCGAGTATTATCAGCGCGCTGTCGACCAGTTCGATCAGATCTATGCCGATGCTCAAAACTCCGCGCGCGTCATGGCGCTCGTCGTTCACCCCTACATTATGGGTGTTCCGCATCGGCTCAAATATTTTCGTCGCGCGCTCGAGCACATCCGTGCCCATGGCGACGTGCTTTTCTGGACTGGCGAAGAGATTCTCGACTGGTACGCGGGCGTCCAGCCGAAATCGGGCGGGTCGTGATTTGAGCGCGCGGGTCAAGGCAGCGCTACCGCGCCTGCCGGAAAATTCAGGAACGGGG
Organism: Allostellaceae bacterium; assembly: GCA_035532975.1. Lineage (GTDB taxonomy): Bacteria > Pseudomonadota > Alphaproteobacteria > ATCC43930 > CGMCC-115725 > REEB95. The sequence goes on along the minus strand of DATLUT010000145.1, from coordinate 6,743 downwards.
GAGCTTTTAGCGCTGGCGGCTTGCGCGATGGTCCATGGCCGGCAACGGGAGTGGCAACCTCCGAACCGGTTCAGAGTTTTACGCTGCATCATGGCGCCAAATCGGCCGGACGATCATGCGCAACCCCGACTGCCGCTGCCAAAGGGGGGCGATCACAGCGGGAACGCGATCCAGCACTTAGTCAGCCAGCGCATTACAACCGCGGGTTTGTCTGGTAAAGTTCCGCCAATCGCGTGTGGCTGGGGGACACGGTAGCCTTGGGACATGTTGGACGAGTACTTTTCGTCGTGGCCATTGCAAGCTTGCTCGTGGCCGGCACGAGTCTCGCTGTCGCGCAAACGTCGACGGCACAGCCGACGTCGAGCGGCGTGAGCCAGCAGTTCAAGTCTGGCGCAGACCGGGTGGGCGAGGGCGCTACGCAGATTGGCGAGGGGATAAAGCAGGGGGCGATCATGACATGGGAAGCCGTTAAGGCCGGCGCGGCCGCAGCCGCCGCCAAGTTCAACGGGAGCCAAAGCTCCGCGACCGTCAGCAAAAGCCCAAACCAGTCGACACAGCAGCCCCACTGAAGCTGGCGGGATTGCGACGGTAATTTGAGACTTATCGCGTGATGAACAACTGTAATGCGCAAAATGCTCAGGAAGCCGAGCTGGCACGCCTGATCGTCAAAACTCTCAACCTCGAAGTGCCCGCCGTGGAGATTGATCCGCAGGCGCCACTTTATGGAGAGGGGCTCGGATTGGACTCGATTGACATGCTGGAAATTGCCCTGGCCGTATCGCAACAATTCGGCGTCAAGCTGCGGGCCGACGACAAGAACAACGGCCAGATATTTAGCTCGCTGCGCACTCTCAACGCGTATATCCAAAGGAGCCGAGGCGCATAAATGCGGGTGTCCGCGACGGCGCGAGCGGCTCTCCCCGTGGTCATGGTGCTGGGCATCGTCCCGGCGCTGGTCCACGTGGCGATCGTCGCCACGAGCCACGGGCATGTCGCGGCGGTATTCGGCATCACGCGGCTGTTTCGGCTCGGCGTCGTCACGGCCTCCGCGATCACGCACTGGGCCATCTATAGCGGTCTGCTCCTGACCTTCGGCCTGACGCTGCGGCCGGGCCGCGACGCGCTCCTCACTACGATGGCGCGCAAGATGCACGGCGCGCTCACGGACGAGGTCACGGTTTACACGCGGCGCGCCACCTGGGCATGGTGCGGCTTCTTCGCCACACAGCTTACGACCTCGGTCACGCTCTTCCTCTTCGCGCCACTCGTCGTCTGGTCGTTCTTCGTCAATGTCCTCGACTTGCCACTGGTCGCAGCGATGTTCACGGCCGAGTATCTCTGCCGGCTCAGATGCCTGCAGGATCCGCCGCGGCAAACGCTGGCCCAGATCGTGCGTATGATCGCCGATGTCCGGAAGCCGAGCGACGAGCCGGCCGGTGTGCCGTGACCCCGCGCGACCAGCCCGGCGTAGCCGCCGGCGCGCCGCCGTTCGCGCCCGTGGCGGCGCATCCGATCGTCTGCCATGCCAATGAAAGCGCCGCCATCGCGTTCCGTGATCGCCGTACAATCGCGGTCGGACGCTTTCTGCACGATGTCGCGGCGCTTGCCGCACGTCTGCCGGCGCATCGCTACGCGCTCAACTTGTGCACGGATCGCTATCGCTTCGCCGTCGGCTTTGCCGCCGCATTGTGCCGCCAGCAGATCAGCCTGTTGCCGCCCAACGACACGCCGGGCGTCCTGAAATCGCTGGCAGCCGATTATCCCGATCTCTATTGCCTTGCGGATGCGACGCGGCCGTCGCTGCTGGCCGTGATCTATCCGGATGATCTCGGCGACGGCGTAGCCGCAGACATGCCGCACGTGCCGGCGCAGCAGCCGGCGCTCATTCTCTTCACCTCGGGCTCGACCGGCCGGCCCAAAGCCACGCCAAAGTCGTGGGGCACGCTGGTCCGCAGCGCACAGGCGGCCGGACGCCGGCTCGGTATCGATGGTCTGCGCGGTGCCACGCTTATCGGCACGGTGCCGCATCAGCATAGCTACGGCCTCGAGTCGACCATCCTGCTCGGTCTACAGCACGGGTTGGCAATCGAGTGCCGTCGGCCGTTCTATCCCGGCGACATCCGCGCCAGCATTGCCGACGCACCACGACCCCGCATCCTCGTCACGACGCCGGTGCACATCCGCGCGCTGCTCGCCGACCCCGAGGGCCTGCCCCCGCTCGATCTGATTCTGTCCGCGACCGCGCCATTGGCAACCGCGCTCGCCGCCGAAGCCGAGGCGCGGTTCGGCGCGCCGCTGATGGAGATCTACGGCTGCACCGAGGCCGGACAGGTCGCGACGCGCCGCACCGCGCTCGAGCCGCAATGGCGTTGTCTCGAAGGCGTCGACCTGGAGCAGGACGATCGGGGGACCTGGGCCAGCGGACCGTGTGTCGAGACGAAGACGCGGCTGCACGACGTGATCGAGCCTACGGGACCTAGAACCTTCCGGCTTGGCGCCAGGCTTGCCGACCTCGTCGACGTGGCCGGCAAGCACACCTCGCTCGCTCACCTCAATCATCAGCTTCTCAGCATCGACGGCGTCGAGGACGGCATCTTCGTCATGCCGGACGAGGGCGACGAGCGGGTAGTCCGGCCCATGGCCTTCGTCGTCGCGCCGGGGCTGCGGCATGAGGTCGTCCTGCAAGCGTTGCGTGAGCGCATCGATGCAGCTTTCCTGCCGCGGCCGCTCGTCTTCGTCGACGTGCTGCCGCGCAACGCGCTCGGGAAGCTGCCACGCGACGCACTGCTGCGACTCGCGGCGCAAAGCGGGCGTTCCTAGCCATGTGGCAATCGAGCGAAGTCCGCTTTGCGCCCGACCATCCGACCGCCGCCGGGCACTTTCCGTCCAATCCGATCATTCCGGGTGCGCTGTTGCTCGACGAAGTGGTAAGGGCCGTCGCCGGTGACCCGACGGGTGACGGCGAGGTCGTCATCCGCGCGGCGAAATTCTTCCGGCCGGTGCGCCCCGGCGAGACGGTTGTTGTGCGCTGGCAACCCCAAGCCGCCGGCGAGATCAAGTTCGAATGTCGGGTGCTGTCGGACGAGGGCTTGGCTGCTGTCGGCACGATCGGCCTCGGGCGCATGGCACGATGACCGACAAGTCGCTGGTGCAGGAATGGACGGTCCAGTCAGAACGCGGCGCCCTTCCGCTGATCAGGCTCGGCGTCTGGGTCACGCTCCGCCTCGGCCGACGCGCGGCGCGACTGTTCCTCTACCCGATCTGCCTTTATTTCCTGCTGTCGTCGGGTAAAGCGGCACGCAGCTCGAGCCAGTACCTCGCGCGCGTGCTCGGCCGCCCGCCGCGCCTGGCCGACGTCTTCCGGCATTACCTGACCTTCGCATCCTGCGTCCTCGACCGGGTGTTTCTGCTCAACGAGCAGATCGATCAGTTCGACCTTTGTGTCCACGGGGAAGGCATCGTGCACGACATCATGCAGCGCGGCAGCGGCTGCATCCTGTTCGGTGCGCATTTTGGCAGTTTCGAGGTGATCCGCGCGATCGGCCGCCGCCAGCGCAGCGTGCCGATCAGTCTCGTCATGTACGAGGAGAACGCGCGCAAGATCCGCATGGCGCTCGCGGCGATTAACCCGCAGCTCGAAGCCGAGGTGATCGGCCTGGGCCGTGCGGACTCGCTGATCACCGTCGCGGAGCGCCTCAACCGCGGCCATTTCGTCGGTCTGCTGCCGGATCGCAACGTGAGCCGCAAGGATCTCGTGCGCCATCCGTTTCTCGGCGCGCCGGCTGCGTTTCCGCAGGGACCATTCCAGATGGCGATGCTGCTGCAGAAGCCGGTCGTCATGATGTTCGGCATCTATCGTGGCGGACGGCGCTACGAGGTCTTTTTCGAGCCGCTCATCGATGTCTTCGAGGTCGGCGGTGATGCGGACGTCGCCATCGACCGAGCGATGCGCCGCTACGTTGCACGGCTCGAGCACTATTGCCGCTCGGCGCCGTTCAACTGGTTCAACTTCTACGATTTCTGGGCATGACATGCGCCTGAACCGTCGGGCGGCCCGGCTTGCCGCGACGCTGTGCGTCGTGCTGTGGGCGGCGCCGTTCGCCGCCGCGGCCGAGCCCGCCTCCGCCTCTGCGGTGCCTTGGGACCTGATGCAGTTGATGCGCTCGCTCAGGCAGGTCAGATCGGCTTCGGGTCAATTTACCGAACGCAAGACGGTGCACATGCTGAACGCGCCGCTGGTCTCGTCCGGCACGTTGAGCTACGTCGCGCCGGATCGGGTGCAGAAGGTGACGCTGTCGCCGACGCCGGAGCGCTTCGTCCTTGACGGCGACCAGGTGACGATTGCGGGTGGTCCGGATCAACAGACGCACACTTTCGCGCTGACGGATTATCCGCAGATCGGCGGCCTAGTCGAAGGCATTCGGGCGACGCTCGCCGGCGACTTGCAGACACTGGACCGCTATTACGACCTGCAGCTCACCGGCGACGCCGCGAATTGGCAATTGCTGCTCCAGCCGAAGGACACGGACCTCACCCGGTTCGTGAAGTGGATTCGGATCATCGGCACTCAAAACCGCATCCGCGCCGTCGAGACCGAAGAAAGCGACGGCGATCGTTCCGAGATGAGCATCACCGAAGACGCCCGCGATGCCCGCTAGCCGGCGTCTCGCGCTCGGCGTTTGGCTGCTGGCGATTGCGCTGTGTGTTGTTGTCGTCGCGCGGACGCGACTCCAGACCGACATGACGGCGTTCCTGCCGCGCTCGGCCTCGATGGCGCAGCAGGTTCTGACCGAGCAGGTGCGAAACGGCGTCGCTTCGCGTCTCGTTCTTCTCGGCATCGAGGGGGCACCGCCATCGACGCTCGCCGCGCTGAGCCAGGCGCTGGTCGCGCGACTGCGGCACGAATCCGCATTCTCCGAGGTCGCCAATGGCGACGACGCATCGCTCGCGGGTACGCGCGACTTCTTCTGGCGCAATCGCTATCTGTTGAGTACCGGGGTGGTTGCCGACCGCTTCACGATCGCCGGCCTGCGTGCCGCCCTGCAGAACGATCTCGGCTTGCTCGGTTCCGAAATGGGCGCGCTGATCAAAGGTAGTCTGCCGAGCGATCCGACCGGCGAGCTGCTGACATTGCTGCGACCGCTGGCCGGCGTGAAGCGGCCGCACAGCCGGGACGGCGTTTGGCTGTCGGCCGACGAGCGTCGCGCGGTGCTGCTGGTCCACACACGTGCCCCCGGTTTCGACATCGACGCCCAACAACAGGCGCTGGCGCTGATCGATGCCGACTTTCAGCGCAGCCGGCAAGACGTCGCCGGCGCCGCGTCGGCGCGCCTCATCGAAAGCGGTCCGGGCGTCTTCGCGGTGCAAACGCGGGCGACCATGAAGCGCGATGCGAGCCGCTTCTCGTTGCTCGCCACCGCTGTCGCCGCCGGCTTGTTGCTCTATGCCTACCGCTCGGCGCGCGTGTTGCTGTTGGGGCTGCTGCCGGTGGCGAGCGGCGCGCTCGGCGCCATTGCCGCCGTGTCGCTCGGCTTCGGCTTCGTGCACGGCATCACGCTCGGCTTCGGCGTGACGCTGATCGGCGAGTCCGTGGACTACGCCATCTACCTGTTCACCCAGACGGCACGCGGCGATACCGCCGACGCGACGCTCGTGCGCATCTGGCCGACGCTGCGCCTCGGCGCCTTGACCTCGATCGTCGGCTTCAGCGCCATGCTGTTCTCGGGCTTCGTCGGGTTCGCGCAGCTCGGCCTGTTCTCGATCACCGGCCTCGTTGCCGCCGCTGGCGTGACGCGCTTCATCCTGCCGACCCTCGTGCCGGCCAATTTTTTCGCGCGCGGGGCGGGCGCGCTGGCGCAACCGCTGCTCGCGGTCATCCGGCGCCGCCGATGGCTGCGGCCGGTCGTCGGGCTTCTGGCGGTGGCCGGCGGTATCGCGCTCGCGGCGCACCGTGGCGGCTTCTGGGACGAGGATTTGACGAACCTCAGTCCGATTCCGGCGGCGGAGCAGAAGCTCGATCGTGATCTGCGCCACGGCATCGGCGTTCCCGATCTGCGCTATTTCGTCGTGTTCCAGACCGCTGACGAGCAGCAGGCGCTTGCCGACAGTGAGGCGGTCGCGGCGACGCTGTCGCACCTCGTGGCGGCGCACGCGCTCGGCGGCTTCGACGTGCCGAGCCAAATCCTGCCCAGCGATCGGACGCAGCGGCAGCGACAGGCGGCGTTGCCGGATACCGAAGCGCTGCGGGCGCGCTTCGACCAGGCGCTCGCGGGCTTGCCGTTCCGGCCGGACACCTTCACGCCGTTTTTCACCGACGTCGCCGCCGCTAAGCGCGCGCCGCTGCTGACGCGCGCTGCATTGCCGGCGGCGCTCCGGCTGCAGCTCGATTCCACGCTGTTCCAGCGCGGCGACCGCTGGAACGTGGTGGTGCCATTGCGCGACGTGACCCAGCCCGGCCGCATCGCTGCCGAGCTGGCCGCATCCGGCCAGCCGGGCGTCACTTTCGTCGACCTCAATCAGGAATCCGATCGGCTGCTGCACACCTATCAGCATGAGGCGACGCTGCTGGCGTCCATCGGCAGCCTCGCCATCGTCGTCCTGCTGTTCGCCGGGCTGCGCGCGCCGGCGCGCGTCGCGGCCGTGGTTGCGCCGCTGGCGGCGTCGGTGATCGTGACCGCCGCGTTGCTCACCCTCGACGGCGCGAAGCTTTCGATCTTCATGGTCGTCGGCTTTCTGCTCATCGT
>DATLUT010000144.1:0-14475 GCA_035532975.1 Allostellaceae bacterium | reverse complement strand
CCGATGCCCCAATGGCGGCCGAGCTGATAGCCGTAGTCCTCGATCGTATAGCCCTGAAGCGACTTGAGTATGACGACGACGACCTGGTCGCCGGTCTTTTGCTCCTCCTGCGCGAGCATCGCCGTGAGCCGGTCGCGCGTCGCCGGCGACAAGATGCCGGCATCGTCCACCACGCGGCCGGTCAGCGGTGGAAAGGTTGGATCGGCGACGCTGCGCGTCAGGAACGCGCAGAGCAGGATTGCCACGCCGAGCGCGATGCGCACGGCCGAAGGAGTGTGCCCGGCGAACCGCATCAGAATTTGACTTTGGGAACCTGGGTTGCCGCGTCCGTAATCGTGAAGGTTTCCTTCACCTTGGCGTCCGGATAGAGCCACGCCGCGATCCAGCGACTGGGGATCGTCCGCAGCGTCGTGTTGTAGGTCTGGACCGCCTGGATGTAGTCGCGCCGCGCGACGGCGATCCGGTTCTCCGTGCCTTCGAGCTGCGACTGCAAGGCGAGGAAGTTCTGGTTCGACTTGAGGTTGGGATAGGATTCCGTCACCGCCAGCAAGCGCGACAAGGCGCCGGTCAGGCTGGCCTGGCTCTGCTCGAATTGGCGAAACGCCTGTGGGTTGCTCAGCACGTTGGGCGGCAGGGTGATCGTGGTTTGCGTCGCCTTGGCGCGGGCTTCGGTGACTTCGGTCAAGACACGCTGCTCTTGCTGGGCGTACCCCTTGACCGTCTCGACCAAATTCGGAATGAGATCGGCGCGCCGCTGATACTGGTTGAGCACTTCGCTCCAGGCGGCTTTAACGGCTTCGTCCTGGCGCGGGATGGCGTTGACGCCGCAGCCCGTCAGCGTCAGTGCGACGAGCGCGAACAGCACGCCGCGGCCGGCCGCTCGAATGATCGGTGAACGTGTCGCCAAGCTCCCCCTCCGTCTCCGTAATCGCTACTGCACTACAATTCTCGGTGCCCGCTTCTCCGCGCCGCTGAGCTTCTCCCAAATCCGCGTCGCCATCTGTTTGTAGACCTTCGCGTGCGGGCTGTCGGGGTCGCTCACCACGATCGGCCGGCCGCTGTCCGATGTCTCGCGGATCGCGACGTCGAGCGGCAGCTCGCCCAAGAATTCGGTGCCGAGCTTCTCCGCCTCCTTGCGCGCGCCGCCGTGGCTGAAGATGTCGGTGCGCTCGCCGCAATGGGGGCAGAGGAAATAGCTCATGTTCTCGATGAAGCCCAAGACCGGCACGTCGACTTTGCGGAACATGTTGAGGCCCTTGCGCGCGTCGAGGAGCGCGATGTCCTGCGGCGTCGAGACGATCACCGCGCCCGCCAGCGGCACTTGCTGCGCCATGGTGAGCTGCGCGTCACCGGTGCCGGGCGGCATGTCCACCACCATCACATCGAGCTCGCCCCAGTTGACGTCGCGCAGCATCTGGCTCAATGCGCTTTGCACCATCGGCCCGCGCCATATCATCGGTGTGTCCTCGGCAACCAGGAATCCCATCGACATGCAGGCGAGGCCGAAGTTGTGCATCGGCTCGAGGCTCTTGCCGTCGCGCGAGGTCGGCTTGCCGGTGATGCCGAGCATGCGCGGCATCGACGGTCCGTAGATGTCGGCGTCGAGCACGCCGACCTTACGGCCGGTCGCAGCGAACGCCAGCGCCAGGTTCGCCGCGGTCGTCGATTTGCCGACGCCGCCTTTGCCGGAGGCGACGGCGATGATGAACTTGACGCCGGGCACCGCCGGCTTTTCGGCTTGCGGCGCACCGTGCGCATGGCCATGGCCGCGCGCCGGCTGTGCGGCGCCTTGGGGCGGCGCTTCGGCGGTTAGCACCGCGCTCACCGACAACACGCCGGGCAGCGCCTCCACCGCCTTCTCGGCGGCGCGGCGCAACGGCTCGAGCTTCGGTCCGCGCGCGCGGTCGACTTCGATGGCAAATCCGACGTGACCCTCGCGGATCGACAGGCCGGTGATCATGCCGAGCGCAACGATGTTCTGCCCGCGATCGGGGTCGGCAACGCGCGTCAGCGCGGTGAGCACGTCCTTTTCTAAAACATCTGTCACAATGGTCCTCAATTCCTTGACAACAGCGACCGCTCGGTCCGCTTATACCGGGGCAGTGGGGATATGGACAGCGCGCGATGAGTTGGCAACCTCCAGGCGGTGGCGGCGGTGGCGGCGGTGGGCCGTGGGGCGGCGGCGGTTCGCCTTGGGGTCGCGGCGGCGGCATCAAGCCGCCCGATTTCGAAGACGTCTTGCGCCGCTTGCAGGAACGTGTGGGCAAGCTGCTGCCCGGCATGGGTCGCGGCAAGGGATTCATCCTCGTCATCGCGGCCGTGGTCGTGCTGTGGCTGGCCAGCGGCTTCTACGTCGTCGATCCGGACGAGCTCGGCGTGGTGCTGCGCTTTGGCGCCTATAACCGCACCGCGACGCCTGGCCTCAACTACCATCTGCCGGATCCGATCGAGAAGGTCCTGATCCCCAAGGTCACGCGCGTCAATCGCATCGAGATCGGCTATCGCAGCGAGGGCACGCCGCAGGAGGTGCCGGCGGAATCGCTGATGCTGACCGGCGACGAGAACATCGTCGACATCAACTTCACCGTTTTCTGGCTGATCAAGGATGCCAAGAACTACCTGTTCAACATCCGCAATCCCGACGCCACGGTAAAGGTCGCGGCCGAAAGCGCCATGCGGGAAATCATCGGCCACACGCTGATCGCCAGCGCGCTCGCCGAAGGCCGCGCCAAGATCGAAACCGATACGCAAACTCTTCTGCAGCAGATCCTCGACAGCTACCGCAGCGGCATCGAGATCACCCAGGTGCAGCTCCAGAAGGTCGATCCGCCGGCGCCGGTGATCGACGCGTTCCGCGACGTGCAGAGCGCCAAGATCGACCAGCAGCGCTACAACAACGAGGCGCAGACCTATTCCAACAATCTCGTGCCGGTAGCGCAGGGCGATGCCTCGCGCATCGTCCAGCAAGCGCAGGCGTACAAGGCGCAGGTTGTGCTCCAGGCGCAAGGCGACGCGGCGCGGTTCCTCTCGGTCTACAACGCCTACAAGGCGGCGCCGGATGTCACGGCGCGGCGCCTCTATATCGAGACGCTCGAGAGCATCCTCCAGAACACCAACAAGGTAATGATCGACAAGTCGGCGAGCGGTTCTGGCGTCGTGCCCTATCTGCCGCTGCCCAAACTCGCTGCGCCTCATGCCGCGCCCGCGCCCGCGCCCGCGACTGGGAGCCAGCCATGAGCACGCGGCTCACTGCGGTGATTGCCGCGGTCGTGGTGATCGCGCTGGCGCTCGTCTACACGACCTTCTTCACCGTCGACCAGATCCAGCAGGCGCTGGTCTTGCAGTTCGGCAACCCGGTCGGCCCGCCGATCGAGGCGCCGGGGCTGCACGTCAAGCTGCCGTATCAGGACGTCGTCATCTACGATCGCCGCATCCTCGATTTCGCCCCGCCGCAGGAAGAGGTGATCGGTGCTGACCAAAAGCGCTTGGTGGTGGACACCTACGCCCGGTGGCAGATCGTCAATCCGTTGCAGTTTTATCAAACCCTCGGCACCGAAGCGGTGGCGGACGCGCGGCTCGGTGCGCTTATCAGCGCCAGCCTGCGCCGCATCATCGGCACGGTCGCGCTCCAGGATGTAGTTGCCGACAAGCGCGCCGAGATCATGCAGCAGGTCCGCAACGAGGTCGGCGTCCAATCCAAGCCTTTCGGCATCGATCTGATCGACGTGCGCATCCGCCGGGCCGATCTGCCCGAGGAGAACAGCGAGGCGGTCTATTCCCGGATGAAGTCCGAGCGCCAGCGCGAAGCCGCGACCTATCGCGGTGATGGCAAGCGCCAGGCGACGACCATCCGCGCCGATGCTGACCGCCAGCGCATCCAAATCCTCGCCGATGCACAAAAGCAGTCGCAGATCTTGCGCGGCCAGGGCGACTCCGACGCCATCAAGATCTATGCCGATGCCTACAATCAGGACAAAAACTTCTTCGCCTTCTACCGCTCGTTGCAGGCCTACAGGAACGCGCTCGGCGGCTCGAACACGACGTTCGTGCTGTCGCCGCAGAGCGATTTCTTCAAATATCTCGAAGCGGGGCCGCAGGGCCTGGCGGGCTCAACCAAGCCCGAAAAAGCGCGCTAACGCCGCCGCATGAAGGATTTCGCCACGGCGCTGGCGCTCGCCGCCGTCATCGAAGGCGTGCTGCTGGCGCTGTTTACCCGGCCAATGCAGAAAATGATGGCCGAGACCGCATTGCTGCCGACACTGGCACTGCGCTGGGCGGGCGTGGTCGCAACCGGCGTCGGCGTTGCGGCGATCTGGTTCATTCGCCATTGAGCGATGCGGTACGGCCGGGACTGGTTTGCTGGCTGGTTTGCGCCTAACATGTCGTTCGGCCTTCCCCCTTCCGTTCGGAGCATTTCGTGACCGTTGCTCATCGTCTCGTGTTTGCGAGCCGCGCGCTTGCCTTGATTCTGGCCGTGGCCGTGGCGACGCCGACCCTGGCGCGCCCGGCGCCCGACAGCTTTGCCGACCTCGCGGCACGCCTGCTGCCGGCGGTCGTCAACATCTCGACCACGCAGACCCTGCCGGCAAAGGGTGACAAGGGCAGCCGCGGGCCGGACGTGCCGCAGTTTCCGCCGGGCTCGCCGTTCGAGCAATTCTTCAAGGACTTCCTCGACAAGAACCGGCCCGGCGGCCAGCCGCAGTCGCTGCCGCGTCACGCGACCTCGCTTGGCTCGGGCTTCATCATCGATCCGTCAGGTCTGGTGGTGACCAATAATCACGTCATCGCCGACGCCGATCAGATCACCGTCACCATGCAGGACGACACCAGCTTCAAGGCTGAGGTTGTCGGCAAGGACAGCAAGACCGACCTCGCGCTCCTGCGAATCAAATCACCGAAGCCGCTGCCGTTCGTGAAGTTCGGTGACAGCGATAAGGCCCGCGTCGGCGACTGGGTGCTGGCGATCGGCAATCCGTTCGGTCTCGGGGGCACCGTCACGGCGGGCATCCTCTCGGCCCGCGCACGCGAGATCAATTCGGGTCCCTATGACGATTTCCTCCAGACCGACGCCGCGATAAACCGCGGCAACTCGGGCGGCCCGATGTTTGACATGGACGGCAACGTCATCGGCATCAATACCGCGATCTTCTCGCCGTCGGGCGGCTCGATCGGCATCGGCTTCGCCATTCCGGCGAGCGAAGCCAAGCCGGTCATCGACCAGCTCCAGAAATACGGTCACGCGCGGCGTGGCTGGCTCGGCGTCAATATCCAGAGCGTGACTGACGAGATCGCCGAGAGCCTCGGTCTCGACAAGCCCAAGGGCGCGCTCATCGCCAGCGTGCACGAGGGCGGTCCGGCACAAAAAGCGGGCATCCAGCCTGGTGATGTCGTCCTCACCTTCGACGGCAAGTCGGTGATCGACATGCGGCATCTGCCGCGCATCGTCGCTGAAACGCCGATCGACAAGACCGTCAAGGTGATGGTGTGGCGCAAGCGCAAGGAACTGACGCTCGACGTCAAGGTCGGCGAGCTCAAGGACAACGTCGAGCAGGCGTCGGCGACACCCAAACAACCGCCGGCGCCGCCCGGCACGGCGGTCAAGCCGCTCGGTCTTTCGGTCGCCGACCTGACGCCAGAGCTTCGCGAACGCTATCAGCTGGCCGAGGACAGTGCCGGCGTCGTCGTGACGGACGTCGATAAGGATGGTGCCGCGGCCGAGAAAGGCATGCGTGCGGGCGATGTCATCACCGAGGTTGCTCAGGAGGAGGTCAAGACTCCGAGTGACGTCGTCCAGAAAGTCGTCGCCGCGACGAAGGCGGGTCGCAAATCGGTGCTGCTGCTGGTCGACCGCCAGGGCGATCTGCGCTTCTATGCGCTGAAGCTCGGGGCCTGAGCGGCGATCACGTCGCGAAGTGAAAGGCCTGCTCGAGCGCGTCCAGGATGTATTGCGTGGCGAGCGCGGCGAGGATCAGGCCCATCACGCGGCTGATGATGTTGACGCCGGTATCGCGCAGCACGCGGTGCGCCCACCGTGCGCCGAGCAGACATGCGAGTGTCAGCGCCAGCACAAGCACCAGAAGCGCGCCGACCTCGAGCTGATCGCGCGGAGAATACGCATCGCTGTCGGTTAGCAGCATCACTGTCATGATCGACTTCGGTCCTGCAAGATAGGGGATGGCAAGTGGATGCACCGCGGGAGTGCGGCCGCTGGCCGGTTCATGGTGCGTAGCTTCTTCCAGCACCATGCGCAGCGCCATCAGCAGCAAGATGAGGCCAGCGGCGATCTGGAACGCGTGCAGCTCGATGCCGAGCGCCGCGAGCACGACCTGGCCGACGGCGGTGAACGCCAAAAGCACACCGCCGGCGATCAGGACCGCTTGGATCGCGATGCGTCGCTTCGCTGCCGCGCCGAATTTGGCGGTGACGGTAACGAATTCAGGCACCACAAGCGCCGGATTGACCGCCACCAGCAGCAACACGAAATCCTGCAGCAGCCTCTGCGCCATGTGTTCCCCCGTCACGGACGGTCATGATAACGGTGCCGTAACCAACCTGCATCAGCCGTTGACGATCTCGTCCCGTCGATAGCCCTGCGCATAGAGCGCCGCGGTCAAGTCGGCGTGATCGATGCGATGGCGGGCGCGCGGCGCGACGTTCGGATGCGAGTGAAAGGCGATGCCGAGGCCGGCTGCGCCGATCATCGGGAGGTCGTTGGCGCCGTCACCGATCGCGAGCGTCTCCCGCAGCTTGAGGCCCTGCTCGGCCGCGGTCTGCGTCAGCGTCTCAAGCTTGCTGTCGCGATTGAGGATCGGTTCCGCCACGCCGACGATCTTGCCGCCGTCGACGAGCAGGCGATTGGCACTGGCACGATCGAATCCGAGCGCCTGCGCAACCGGTTCCGTGAACACGGTGAACCCGCCCGAGATGAGAACCGTAAGCGCGCCGTGCTTGCGCATGGTGGCGACCATCGCTTTGGCGCCGTCGGTGATGTGGATGCGCTGCGCCGCTTTGTCCAACAGCGCCGCAGGCCTATCGTGCAGCAGAGCGACCCGTTCCTTCAGAGCCGCGGTGAAGTCAATCTCGTCGTTCATGGCGCGGCGCGTGATCTCGGCGATCGGCTCTTCGATGCCGGCGAGCGCCGCGATCTCGACCAGCATCTCGTTGGCGATCACTGTCGATTCCATGTCGGAGAGAAGCAAGCGCTTGCGGCGGCCGTCGGCGGGCTGCGCCAGCGCGTCGACGGGCGGTCCATCGAAGCCGAGCTTCAAGCTCGCGCGCACGGCGGCCTCCGCTTGATCTGAATCGAGCTCGTCGAATGGAATATCGACGGCGCGGCGCACGGCCAACCAATCGGTGGCATCGAGTTGCGCGCCCAGGCGCTCCAGCGCGCGCGCCGCCGCGTCAGCCCAGGGCTGTACGTCGGTCTCGGCGTTGGCCGCGATGAGGGTCAGGACGCTTGCCGCCATGCGTGCCCTTATCGCCCGCGGGCGGCGACGAAGGCAAGCCACCGGCGACCATGCTAGAAAGCCGGCATGGCGCCCGTCGATCAGTCTATTGCCGTCGTTGCCGGCCCGACGGCGAGCGGCAAATCGCGTCTCGCGCTCGCGCTGGCGCGCGCATTCCACGGCACGATCATCAATGCCGACAGCATGCAGGTCTATCGCGGCCTCTGTGTGCTGACCGCGCGGCCGTCGCCGCACGACATGGCACGCGCGCCACATCGGCTCTATGGCGAGATCGACGCCGACGAAAGCTGTTCTGCCGGACGCTGGCGCGATCTCGCGCTGGTCGAGATCACGCGAGCGCACGGCGAGGGCCGCCTGCCGATCCTGGTCGGTGGCACCGGTCTTTATTTGTCGGCCCTGCTCGATGGCATTGCTGAAATCCCGCCAGTACCGGCAGTTGTCGTCGCGGAAGCGCGCGCGCTCCACGCGCGGCTTGGCGGCGAGGAATTCCGTCGCACGCTCGCGGCGCTCGATCCCGACACGGCGGCTAAGCTGCCGGCAGCCGACACGCAGCGCTTGATCCGCGCTTACGCGGTGGCGCGCGGCACCGGCGTTGCGCTCAGCGCGTGGCAGAAGCGGCAGGTGCCACACAGCGGATCCCTAGCCGCCGCGGTCGTGCTGCTGCCGCCGCGCGATGCGCTTTATGCCGAGATTGATCGGCGGCTGGAGCGCATGTTCGACGGCGGAGCGATCGACGAGACACGCACCCTGTTGGCGCGCGAGCTCTCGCCGCTGTTGCCGGCGATGAAAGCGGTCGGCGTTCGCGAAATCGCCCGTTATCTCGCCGGCGCCTGCTCGCGCGAAGTCGCGCTCGCCGCAGCGCAGCAGGCGACGCGCCGCTACGCGAAACGGCAGTACACTTGGCTGCGCCATCACCTTCCAGCAAGCAAGAAACTACGTAAATATGTCATAGAGACGCAATTTTCAGAAAGTTCTCTACCAGAAATATTTTCATTTATTCGTCAGTTTTTGTTGACCGGGTCTAAGTAGGCCTCTAGGCTCGCATTTTTCGTGGCAAAGCGGCCCGTTTGCGGCCCTTCCCCCGGATTCGCCGGGGTCAGAGGGACGAAAGGGACGCTTGTTTCTTGTGCGGAGCGAAGGATGGCGGTGCAACCGGCGGTCCACGAGCTGAGCGGAGCGGAGATGGTAATCCGCGCTCTGGTCGATCAGGGCGTGGATGTCGTCTTCGGCTACCCCGGTGGCGCCGTCCTGCCGATCTACGACGCGCTGTTCAAGCAGAATCGCTTGCGCCACATCCTAGTGCGACACGAGCAGGGTGCCGTCCATGCGGCCGAAGGCTACGCGCGCTCGTCGGGCAAGGTCGGCGTCGTATTGGTCACCAGCGGCCCTGGCGCGACCAACGCTGTCACGGGATTGACCGACGCATTGATGGATTCGGTGCCGCTCGTTTGTCTCACCGGACAGGTGCCGACGCATCTGATCGGCAATGATGCGTTCCAGGAGGCCGACACCACGGGGATCACCCGGCCGTGCACCAAGCACAACTATCTCGTGAAGGACGTCAACGACCTTGCACGCGTCATGCATGAAGCGTTCATGATCGCGCGCACCGGCCGGCCCGGCCCAGTCGTCGTCGATTTGCCGAAAGACGTGCTGTTCGCGACCGGCCTCTACGTGCCGCCGGAGACGACACCGACGCGCAAATCGTATCGGCCGCAGGTGAAGCCGGAGACGGCGCGGATTACGGCCGCTGCGCAGCTCATCATGGCGGCGAAGAAGCCGCTATTCTATGGCGGCGGCGGCCTGATCAATTCAGGGCCGCGCGCATGCGCGCTGTTCACCGAATTCGCACATCTGACCGGCTTTCCAGTAACGCTGACGCTGATGGGGCTTGGCGCCTTTCCGGCATCGGACAAGCAGTATCTTGGCCTCGTCGGCATGCATGGCACATTCGAATCGAATAACGCGATGCACGATTGCGATCTGATGATCAATATCGGCGCGCGATTCGACGACCGTGTCACCGGCAAAGTCGCAGCCTTCGCGCCGCATTCGCGCAAAATCCACGTCGACATCGATCCGTCCTCGATCAACAAGAATGTGCGGGTCGATCTCGCCGTCGTGGGCGACTGCGCCGAAGTGCTCGCGGCGCTCATCGCCGAACTCAAGGCACGAAAATATGCCGCCGATCCGGCACGCATCACGCCGTGGTGGCACCAGATCGAAACCTGGCGCAAGCGCGACTGCTTGCGCTACGCCAAGTCCGGCACGATCATCAAGCCGCAATACGCTATCGAGCGGCTCTATGCCCTGACGCGCGACCGCGACGTGTTCGTCACGACCGAGGTTGGCCAGCATCAGATGTGGGCGGCGCAGCTTTTCAAGTTCGACCAGCCGTTCCACTGGATGACATCGGGCGGTCTCGGCACCATGGGCTATGGCCTGCCGGCGGCGATAGGCGTGCAATTGGCACATCCCGATGCGCTGGTCGTCGACATCGCCGGCGAGGCGTCGATCCTCATGAACATCCAGGAGATGTCGACCGTCTGCCAATACCGGCTGCCGGTGAAGGTGTTCATCCTCAACAACCAATACATGGGCATGGTGCGCCAGTGGCAGGAACTGATGCACGGCGGCCGCTACTCCGAGAGCTACACCGCGGCGCTGCCCGATTTCGTCAAACTGGCCGAGGCCTTCGGCGCGGTTGGACTGCGCGCCGAGAAGCCTGGTGACCTCGATCGCGTAATCCAGGAGATGATCGCGGTCGACCGGCCGGTCATCGTCGACGTCCAAGTCGACCCCAAGGAGAACTGCTTCCCGATGATCCCATCGGGCGCGGCGCATAACGAAATGCTGCTTGGCCCCGAGGATAAGCAGGCGTCCGGCCCGGTGTCGGAAGAGGGCATGGTCCTGGTCTGAGATCCCATGGCCACGCCGGAAGCCACCGAAAAACACACTATGGCCGTGCTCGTGGACAACGAGCCGGGCGTGCTGGCGCGCGTCATCGGCCTGTTCTCAGGCCGCGGCTACAACATCGAGAGCCTCACCGTTGCCGAGACCGATCCCAAGAACAAGCTCTCGCGCATCACCATCGTCACCTCGGGCACGCCGATGATCATCGAGCAGATCAAGGCGCAGCTAAATCGCATCGTACCGGTCCATGGCGTCCATGACCTGAGCGAAGAAGGCCCCTTCGTCGAGCGCGAGCTGGCGCTGATCAAGGTCACTGGCGGCGTCGAGAGTCGCGCCGAAACGCTTCGCCTTGCCGATATCTTCCATGCTCGCGTGGTCGATACCACGCCGGAAAGTTATGTCTTCGAGATGACCGGCTCGACCGACAAGCTCGACGCCTTCATCAATCTGATGGAGCCACTTGGCGTGGTCGACATTTCCCGCACCGGCGTCGCCGCGATTTCGCGCGGCGCTGGCAAGTTCTGATCCCACCGCTTTCGCCTTCGGAGGAGTTTTCCATGCGTGTCTATTACGATCGCGATGCCGACGTGAACCTGATCAAGGGCAAGAAGGTCCTGGTCGTCGGCTACGGCAGCCAAGGTCATGCCCACGCGATGAATTTGCGCGACAGCGGCGTGAAGGACGTGCGCGTCGCGCTCCGGCCCGGCTCCGCGACCGCCAAGAAAGCGCAAGCCGCCAATTTTCAGGTGGTGGCGCCGGCCGACGGCGCTAAATGGGCCGATGTCGTCATGGTGCTGACGCCTGACGAGCTCCAGGCGAAGCTCTACAACGACGATCTCAAGCCGAACATGCGGCCCGACACGGCGCTCGCCTTCGCGCATGGCTTCAATATCCATTTCAAGTTGGTCGAGCCGCGCCCGGATATGGATGTCTTCATGATCGCGCCCAAGGGTCCCGGCCACACCGTGCGCTCGGAATACGTGCGCGGCGGCGGCGTGCCATGCCTGGTCGCGGTGGCGCAGAATCCATCGGCCAACGCACTTGAGCTCGCGCTCAGCTACGCCTCGGCGATCGGCGGCGGACGCGCCGGCGTTATCGAGACGACGTTCAAAGAGGAATGCGAGACCGATCTCTTTGGCGAGCAGTGCGTGCTCTGCGGCGGTCTCACCGCGCTGATCATGGCCGGCTACGAGACGCTGGTCGAAGCTGGCTACGCACCGGAGATGGCGTATTTCGAATGCCTACATGAGGTAAAACTGATCGTCGACCTGATGTACGAAGGTGGCATCGCCAACATGCGCTACTCCGTCTCGAACACCGCCGAGTATGGCGACTACACGCGCGGCCCGCGCGTGATCGACGCGCGCGTGAAAGAGGAAATGAAGCGCGTGCTCGACGACATTCAGTCCGGCCGCTTTGCCAAGGAGTGGGTGCTTGAGAACGCGGCAGGCCAGGCGAGCTTCAAGGCGTTGCGGCGCCGCGGCGCCGAGCATCCGGTCGAACAGATCGGCGAGAAGCTGCGCGCGATGATGCCGTGGATTGCCGCGAACCGGCTGGTCGACAAGACCAAGAACTAGCGCCGTGACACGGCGGCTGGCCCCACAGAAAGCTTGCGATTCGTGAGCAAGCCGGGCTAAACATAGTGTAGGCCTTGATTTTTTCGCCTTACCAGGGAATCGGTCGGCGCGAAGCGACGCCGCCGGTCGACAGAAAGCGGGCAAAAATGGCCATGACGTTCGCAGACACGGCTAACTGGGCGTTTCCGCGCCGGGTCGATCGCGTCTACCGTCTGGCTAATCGGGCGCGGGGGAACGGCGGCACGCTGCGACTTAGCTGCCCCTGAGCGCGGGCGCGATTGGGCCCGCTCGCGTTCGAGGGGCATTGGCCACGGCTCACGTTAATTTCCCCGAGACATGAGGAATCGCGCCATGGGCGCCACGCAATCTCCGAAGACCGTCGCTTCCGCCATCCGACCCGACGGCAATCGCGTCACCATTTTCGACACCACAATGCGCGACGGCGAACAATCGCCGGGCGCATCGATGAATCTTGAGGAGAAGATCAAGATCGCCCTGCTCCTCGAGGAAATGGGTGTCGACGTCATCGAAGGCGGCTTTCCGATCGCCTCCAACGGCGATTTCGACGCAGTGCGCGAGATTGCCCGGATCGTCACGGCGTCGTCGGTATGCGGCCTGGCGCGCGCAGCGCGTGCCGACATCGACCGCGCCTGGGAAGCGCTCCATCACGCCAAGCGGCCGCGCATCCACACCTTCCTTTCGACGTCGCCGCTGCACATGAAATACAAGCTGCAGATGACGCCCGAGCAAGTGCATCAGGCCGTCATCGACAGCGTCTCCCATGCGCGCAATCTGTGTCCCGATGTCGAGTGGTCACCCGAGGACGGCACCCGTACGGAGCATGATTTCCTCTGCCGCACGGTTGAGGCTGCGATCAAGGCCGGCGCCGGCACCATCAATATTCCCGACACGGTCGGCTATACCGTGCCGGAAGAATTCGCCGCGCTCATCCGTATGCTCAAGGATCGCGTGCCCAACATTGATAAGGCGGTGATCTCGGTCCATTGCCACAACGATTTGGGCCTCGCTGTCGCCAACTCGCTGGCCGCAGTGGCAGCCGGTGCGCGCCAGATTGAGTGCACCGTCAACGGTCTCGGCGAGCGCGCCGGCAATGCGGCAATGGAAGAGGTGGTCATGGCGCTTCGCACGCGCCACGATGTTATGCCCTACACGACCGGTATCAAGACCGAGTACATCACGCGAGCATCGCGCTTGGTGTCGGCGATCACCGGTTTCGTCGTCCAACCCAACAAGGCGATCGTCGGCGCCAACGCTTTCGCGCACGAGAGCGGGATCCATCAGGACGGCATGCTCAAGCATGCCGGCACCTATGAGATCATGACGCCCGATTCGGTCGGGCTCGGCAAATCGACCCTCGTCATGGGCAAGCACTCCGGCCGCCATGCCTTCAAGATGAAGCTCAAGGAGCTCGGCTTCGAACTGGGCGACAATGCCCTGAACGACGCCTTCCGGCGCTTCAAGGAAGTCGCCGACCGCAAAAAGGACGTCTACGACGAGGATATCGTCGCGCTGGTCGACGACGAGATCCAGCGCACCGACGAGCGCATCAAGTTCGTCTCGCTCCAGGTGATTGCCGGCTCCAGAGGGCCGCAGACCGCCGAAATCGAGCTCGAATTCGATACCATCCGCAAGACCGCGAAAGTTACCGGCAACGGCCCCGTCGACGCCACGTTCAACGCCATTCATGCCGTCGTGCCGCACACCGCGCGTCTGCTCCTCTACCAGGTGCACGCGGTGACCGAAGGCACCGATGCGCAAGCGGAGGTCACCGTGCGGCTCGAGGAGGACGGCAAAACCGTCGTCGGCCAAGGTGCCGATCCGGATACACTGGTTGCGTCCGCGCGGGCGTATATTCACGCACTCAACAAGCTTCTCACCAAGCGGGCGAAGACCGCGCCCGCCGCACTCACGGCATAACGGCGGTCCAACAACCAACCTCGGATCACACCATCAAGATGTTCGGCAATCTCCTCGGAATGCTTTCCGCCGATATGGCCATCGACCTCGGCACGGCGAATACGCTCGTCTACGTCAAGGGTCGCGGCATCGTGCTCAACGAGCCATCGGTGGTGGCCATCGCCAGCGTCAAAGGGCGCAAGCAGGTGCTGGCGGTCGGCGATGAAGCCAAGATGATGCTCGGCCGAACGCCGGGCAACATCCAGGCCATCCGGCCGCTGCGCGACGGCGTGATCGCCGATTTCGAGGTGGCGGAGGAAATGATCAAGCATTTCATCCGCAAGGTGCACAACCGCCGCAGCTTCGCCAGCCCGCAGATCATCGTCTGCGTGCCCTCAGGCTCGACCGCCGTCGAGCGCCGCGCCATCCAGGAATCGGCCGAGAGCGCCGGCGCTCGCCGCGTGTTTCTCATCGAAGAGCCGATGGCGGCAGCGATCGGTGCCGGCTTGCCGGTGACCGAGCCAACCGGCTCGATGGTCGTCGATATCGGCGGCGGCACCACCGAAGTCGCTGTGCTTTCGCTCGGCGGCATCGTCTATTCC
>DATLUT010000143.1:0-3633 GCA_035532975.1 Allostellaceae bacterium | reverse complement strand
AGCACCTCGTCGAACGGCGTGTAAAGCGGCCCGAGGCCCTGCACGCCCTTGTGCGCGGCAAACAGCGTTTTCATGCCGAACGCCTGGCCGATGCGCGCGACCGACTGGCCGATGATGCCCTCGCCCATGATGCCGAGCGTGCTGCCGGCAAGCTCGTGGATCGGGTGCGTGAAGAAACAGAATTGTCCGGCCTTCTGCCATTCGCCGTTGATGACGTCCTGGCGGAAGCCGACGATGGCGCGGCGCAGCACGAGAATCAGCGCAAAGGCATGCTCGGCGACCGTATTGATCGCATAGCCGCGCACGTTGGAGATGACGATGCCGCGCGCACGGCAGGCGGCGACGTCGATGACGTCGTAGCCAGTCGCCGCGACGGCGATCATCTTCAGCTTGGGCAGCTTGGCGAGATCGCGCTCGCGGATCGGCGCCTTGTTGGTAACCGCGATCGACGCGCGCGCCAGCCGCTCGGCGACCTGATCCGGCGACGTGGCGCCGTACTCGACCCATTCGTGGTCGAAGCGCGGCCGCGTCACGCGCACAGCCGGACCCATCGTGTTGCGATCGAGAAACACGATGCTCGGCATCGGATCCGGCGCGTTGTCCGGCGGCATGACGCTATGTTCCGACCAACAGGGGTGGTTGCGCAACCTCCGTAGTTACAGGCCGAAACGCCGGGTAGATCGCTAGCGACCGGCCGAGTTGCTGAACCAGGCCAAGGACGACGTCTATATAAGGTGTCTTGACGCCGACCAGCCGACCCATCTCCTGGACGGCGGTCAGCAGGGCGTCGATCTCCAGGGGCCGGCCGCCCTCCAGATCCTGCAGCATCGACGTGCGATGGGCGCCGACGCGCGCAGCTCCGTTGATGCGCTTTTCGATGTCGACGCGGAACGACGCGCCGAAGCGGACCGCAATTTCCTTCGCCTCCGACATCATATGGACCGACAAGGCGCGCAGCTCCGGCTGCGTCGCGACGATATCGAGCGTCGCGCGCGTGAGAGCACTGATCGGGTTGAAGCACAGATTACCCCACAGCTTGAGCCAGAGCTCGCTGCGGATGTCGCTGAGCACCGGCGCGTCGAAGCCGCCGGCTTCGAGGACGCGGGAGAGATTGCGGCTGCGCTCGGAGATGCTGCCGTCGGGTTCGCCGAGCGCAAACTTGTTGCCGTAGATGTGGCGCACGACACCCGGGCTGGCGATGTCGGTGGCAGGATAAACCACGCAGCCGATGACGCGCTCCGGCCCGATCGCCTTCCATTGGCGATCGCCGGGATCGACGCTACGCAGGCGTACGTCGTCGAAGCCGGTCAGGCCGTAGCTGTACCACCAGGGCACGCCGTTCTGGCAGGTGACGACGGCGGTATGTGCGCCGAACAGCGCCCGCGTCTGCTCGGCCGTCTCCCACGCCTGATGGGCCTTGAGGCAAACAATGACATAGTCCTGCGGACCGAGCGCCGCGGGATCGTTGGTGGCGACCGGCCGGCAGACCTTTTCCTCGCCGCCGACCAGCAGCTTGAGCCCGTCCTGCTGGATCTTCGCCAGGTGCGGACCGCGTGCCACCAGCGACAGCTCGACCTCGTCAACCGTGCTCAGCCCGGCGGCGAGATAGCCGCCGATCGCACCCGCGCCATAGATACAGATCCGCATCGCCACCTCCGGCTTCGGATCTCAGGCGACCTTGTCGAGCGCGAGCTTCGGCGCCGTCGCGCGGATGTATTCCTCGGCCGCCGCGACGCCGGAGCCCGCCTCGACCGGAATCCCGACGTCGCGCATCGCCATCTCGCAGCCGGCGAGCGCCTGGAGCACCATAATCTCGTTGACGTGACCGAGATGGCCGATGCGGAACACGCGGCCGGCGACCTTCGACAGACCCGCGCCGAGCGACAGCCGATAGCGGTGATACGCGGCCTTGATCACGTCGTCGCCGTTGAAGTTTTTCGGCACCACCACCGCCGACACCGTGTCGGAGTACCACTTCGGCTCCTTCGCGCAAAGCGTCAGGCCCCACGCCGTGACGGCGCGGCGCACGCTCTCGGCCAGCCGGTGATGGCGCGCGAAGACATTGTCGAGTCCTTCGGCGAGAAGCTTGTCGACTGACGCACGCAAGCCGCGCAGCAGCGTCGTGGCTGGCGTGTAGGGGAAATAGCCGTCCTTGTTGGTGCGGACCATGTCGGCGAAATCGAGGAAGCAGCGCGGGCATTTGGCGGTCTTGCCGGCCGCCAGCGCCTTCGGGCTCGCGGCGACGAGCGCCAGCCCCGCCGGCAGCATGAAGCCCTTTTGCGAGCCCGAAACCGCGACGTCGACGCCCCACTCGTCCATGCGGAAATCGATGCTGGCGATCGAGCTGACGCCGTCGACCATGAGCAGCGCCGGATGCCCGGCCGCGTCGAGCGCCTTGCGCGTGCCCGCAACGTCGCTGGTGACGCCGGTCGCCGTCTCGTTGTGGCAGACCATGACGGCCTTGATCTTGTGCTCCTTGTCGGCCTGGAGCCGCTCGGCACAGAGTTCGAGCGGAAAGCCCTCGCCCCAGTCGACATCAAGCACGTCGACGACGAGGCCGTGCCGCCGGCACAAATCCGCCCAGAGATGCGAGAACTGTCCGAAGACCGCGATCAGCACGTGATCGCCGGGCGACAAGGTATTGGTGACCGCGGCCTCCCAGCCGCCGGTTCCCGAGCCCGAGAACAGGAAGACCTGGCCTTTTTCCGTCTTGAAGACCTGCTTCAGGTCGCGAAAGAGCGGCAGCGTGAAAGCCGGAAAGTCGGGCGCCCGGTGATCTTCGAGCGGCACATCCATTGCCTGGCGCACGTCGAACGGCAGGTTCGTCGGACCGGGAATGAAGAGACCGTGAAAGCCTGACATCGTTTTCCTCCCTAAAAAATTTGTCGCACGCACCGGGGGTGAAAGACGGCCGCCGTCTCAGTAGATCGGGAACCGTTCGCAGAGGCCGATCGCCTGTTCCTTCACGCGCCGTTCGGTCGTTTCGTTGCCGGCTTCGCCATTGGCGGCGAGACCGTCGAGCACGTTCGCGATCAGGCGGCCGACCTCGCGGAACTCGGCGACGCCGAAGCCGCGCGTGGTCGCCGCCGCGGCGCCGAGCCGGATGCCCGAGGTGACCGTCGGCTTCTCCGGATCGAACGGCACGCCGTTCTTGTTGCAGATGATATGCGCCCGTCCGAGGCTCTTCTCGGCAACGTTGCCGGTGAGCTTTTTCGGCCGCAGATCGACCAGGATCAGATGCGTGTCGGTGCCGCCGGCGACGAGATCGTAGCCGGCCTCGCGCAACACCTCGCCCATCGCCCGGCAATTGTCGATGACGGCGCGCGCATAGTTCTTGAATTCCGGACGCAGCGCTTCGCCGAACGCGACGGCCTTGGCGGCGATGATGTGCATGAGCGGGCCGCCCTGGAGGCCCGGAAATATCGCGGAATCGATCTTCTTGGCGATCGCTTCGTCGTTCGTCAGCACCATCCCGCCGCGCGGACCGCGCAACGTCTTGTGTGTCGTCGTCGTGACGACATGCGCGTGCGGCAGCGGGCTGGGGTGCATGCCGCCGGCGACAAGGCCGGCAAAATGCGCCATGTCGACCATCAGGATCGCGCCGACCTCGTCAGCGATCGCACGGAACCGCGC
>DATLUT010000142.1:0-4620 GCA_035532975.1 Allostellaceae bacterium | reverse complement strand
TCCCACGACAGCGCGCCGCCGAGCGTGCGGTCGCCACGCCGGAGCCGGACCGGCAGGAGGTCGTCGTCGGGCTGTGCCGCCAGATGAGGCCCGGCGAAGCGCAGCAGGGTGCCGCCGTTGTTGAGCCATTCAGTGATGGCTCGCCGATCGCCGTCGCTGATCGATGCGCCGTCAGACATCGCCAGCACTGCGATGCCGCCCTTGATCAGGGTGCCGACATCGCCGGTCCGTACCTCGCTGAACGGCGCCAACGCCTTGTCGAGATAATAGGCGCCAGTCAACAGCGGCTGCGCCGCTTCGCGACGCGCGACGATGCCAACCGGGCGGCGCTTCCATCGCTCGTCGAGAAGCAGTACTGCGCCAGCTGAGGCCTCGTTCTCGATCACGATCGAGGCGACCCGGTTGCGCAGCTCCGCCGGCATCGGCAGGCGAGCGACGACCGAGGCCTGGCCCGCCGGAACCGTCGCCGTCCGCCGCGCCAGTAGTCGGCCGTCGTCGCCGAGCGCACGCAGCGTCAGTGTCTCGGGCCGGCTGGCATCGGCGCGGCGCACGGTCGCGGTCAAATCCTTGTCGTCAGGATCGCCCGCAGCGAGCAGCTGCGGCAGCGCAGTGCCGCTCGGCGCCATCACGGTCAGGGGGCCGCGGCGGACGAGGCTAGCGGCGAAGGCGGCGGCGTCGCCGTCGTCGATGCCGTCGCTCAGCCAGACGATCGCGGCCGCATGCGAAAGGCCGAGGCGTTCGAAGCGCGCCAGCGCCTTCGCGCGGTCATCGGGCCACGGCCGCGGTTGCAGGTCAGCGGCCGCCGCGCGCGCATCCGCCGGCCGCAGCAGCGACAGATCGCCGGCGGCGCGTCCGCCCGGCGGATCGGCGGTGCCGAACAGCACGATCTCGCGGCCTTCGCGGCTTGCCTGGTCGATCAGACGATCGAGCGCGGCGCGCATCGCGTCCCAGTTCCGCGCCGCGCTCCAGCCGTCGTCGACCGCGAAAACGACCGGCCCGGCGGTTGGGATCGACGCCCGCGGATTCAGCACCGGCTGCGCCAACGCCAAGATTACGATCGTGGCCAGTACCATGCGTAGTAGGATCAACCAGAGCGGCGTCTTCGCCGGCGTTTCCTCCTGCGGCGCCAGTCCCAACATGAGGCGCAGCGCCGGAAAGCGGATCCGCTTCGGTGCCGGCGGTGTCACCCGCAGCAGCCACCACAGCACGGGCAATGCTGCGAGCCCTGCCAGTAACCACGGTGCGGCGAAGGCGAGGGGCCCGAGCGACAACATGGCCCTAGCGCTCCGCCAGGATCCGATAAAGGCCGAGCAACGCGTGCTGCGGCGGGTGGTCGGTGCGATGTGTGGCGAAGGTCCAGCCGACGCCGCGTGTCAGTGCCGCCAACCCGTCGCGGTGGCGCTGCAGGCGCTCGGCATAGCCGGCGCGGATCGATTCGACGCGGCTGATCACCAGCGGATGCTCATCTTCCAGGCCCTCAAAGCGCACGCGGCCGGCAAAGGGCAGGGTTTCCTCGGCCGGATCGAGAATCTGCAGCAGATGGCCCTTGAGGCCGGCATCCGCATAACGCAGAACCAGCCCCGCGGTCGCATCGAGCGGCGCCAGCAGATCGCCGAACCAGACCACTTGGCCGTGGCGGGGCAGCTTCTCGTAAGTCGGCAGGTCGGCGGCGGTCGCGCCGCGCTCGAGCAGCAGCGCGAGCCGATCGAGCACGGCACGGCCATAGGCCGGCGCCAAGCCTGCGCCGAGCAAGGTAACCCGCTCGCCGCCGCGCACCAGCAGCGCAGCAAGCGCCAGCGTCAGCAGGTCGGCGCGGGCGCGCTTGGTCGGCAGATTGCCGTCCGATGCGTAATCCATGGATGGGGAGCCGTCGCGCCAGAGATAGACGCTCTGTGCCGCCTCCCACTCGGTCTCGCGCACGTAGACGTGCTGCGACTTGGCAGTCTCGCGCCAATCGATGCGGCCGACCGGATCGCTTGGCTCGTAGCGGCGAAATTGCCAGAAGGTCTCGCCTTGGCCGGTGCGGCGACGGCCGTGGGTGCCTTGCACGACCGCCGCGGCAACGCGTTCTGCGGCGATCAGCAACGGCGGCAGCGCAAGCGAAGCTGCTTCGGCGCGGTGACGCAGCGCCGGCTCTGCCATCAGCGTAACGGATCCAGAAGCCGGTCGATCACCTGCGCCATGCTCACACCGTCGGCACGCGCGGTAAAGGTCAGCGCCATACGGTGGCGCAGCACCGGATGGGCGAGCGCCAGGACGTCGTCGATCGACGGCGCGAGGCGACCGTCGAGCAGCGATCGCGCGCGCGCGGCCAGCATCAGTGCCTGGCTGGCGCGCGGCCCCGGGCCCCAGGCAATGTGCTGTCGTGTCGCGTCGGGCGTATCGCCGCCGGGACGGCCGGAGCGCACGAGCGCCAGGATCGCTTCGACAACGCTGTCGCCCACCGGCACGCGGCGCACCAGCCGCTGGGCCGCGAGCAGCTCGGCGGCGTTGAACACCGGCGCGGCGCTCTCCTCGGCGATGCCGGTCGTTGCGATCAGCATTCGGCGCTCGGCCTCGATGTCGGGATAGCCGACGTCGATTTGCAGCAGGAAGCGGTCGAGCTGCGCTTCGGGCAGCGGATAAGTGCCCTCCTGTTCGAGCGGATTCTGCGTTGCCAAGACGTGGAACGGCTTGGGCAACGGATGGTACTGGCCGGCGACCGAGACCCGGCCTTCCTGCATGGCCTGCAGTAGCGCCGATTGCGTGCGCGGGCTGGCGCGGTTGATTTCGTCGGCCATCAGCAGCTGGCAGAACACCGGCCCCGGGATGAAGCGGAAGCCGCGCCGGCCGGTCTCATTCTCCTCCAGCACCTCGGAACCGATGATATCGGCGGGCATCAAATCGGGCGTGCACTGCACGCGCTTGTCGTCGAGGTCGAGCACCGTGCCGAGCGTCTCGACCAGGCGCGTCTTGGCCAGCCCCGGTACGCCGATCAGAAGGGCGTGCCCTCCGGCCAGAAGGGTGATCAACGCTTGATCGATTACCTCGGCCTGTCCGAAGATGACGCGACCGATGCGCTGGCGTACCGCGGCGAGACGCGCGCCCAGCGCCTCGATCTCGCGCGCGAGATCGGCGCCGACGCTCGGTGCGACCGATTCGGTGGTGCTCAACGGGCGCTCCTGTTGCGGGTGGTCATGAAAAAAGCCTCATCGTCCGGACTCGCGCGACTGGCGGCCGAAGCGGCGAAACTGCCGCGCGCCGGCGCCGCACCGCGCGATTGCGGCGATTTCGACATCCGTATCGCCCGCGATGGTAACTGGTTCTACCGCGGATCATCAATCCATCGCGTGGCGCTGGTTCGCCTCTTCAGCCGGGTGATCGAGCGCGATGCGAACGGACAATACTGGCTGGTGACGCCGGCAGAACGCGGCCGCATCGCCGTCGACGATGTCCCCTTCATCGCCGTGTCGCTTGAGGTCGAGAATCCCGGCGTACGGCAGCGGCTGATCTTTCGCACCAATGTTGACGAGATTGTGGCGCTCGATGCTGCGCATCCGCTGCGTATCGCCGAGGACATGGCGACGCGCACGCCGCTGCCCTATATTTTGGTGCGTGACAGACTGGAAGCGCGAATAGCCCCGCCGGTATTCTACGAGCTCGTGGAAATGGGCCGCGAAGAACAGCTGGGGGGCGAAACGATATTCGGCGTATGGAGCAGCGCGAGATTCTTTCCGCTCGGGACGCTCGGACCGGCGCATTGAACGCCGCGGCGGTGCGCGGGCGCTTCGGCGCTTACCGGCCGGGCCTGCGCTCGTTCGACAGCGAGCAGGTGCGCGGCGATCACCTTCTGAACCCCGACGTCAAGCTGCCGCCCGGCTTGCGTCTGGCGGCGGTGCTCGTGCCGATTGTCGACCGGCCGACCGGGCTCAGCGTGCTGCTGACCCAGCGGCACGAGAACCTGAGCGCACATGCTGGGCAGATTTCGCTGCCCGGCGGCCGTGTCGAGCCGTCGGATGGCGATGCCGTCGCCGCCGCGCTGCGCGAGACACGCGAGGAAATCGGCCTGTCGGCCGAGCACATCGAGGTGATCGGCCAACTCGACACCTACATCACCGGCACCGGCTTCGAGATCGTGCCGGTGGTGGCGCTTCTGGCGCCGCCGCTGCCGCTCACGCCCGATCCGAGGGAGGTGACGGAGGTATTCGAGGTGCCGCTGGCCTTCGTGATCGACCGCGCCAACCATCGCCGGGAAACGCGCGAGCTCAAGAACGGCGTACGAACCTTTTTCGTGCTGCCATACGAGAACCGTTATATCTGGGGAGCAACCGCGGGCATTCTGGTCAACCTCGCCGAGGTGCTGACCCGGTGAGCGCGCTATGATGCGGGTGACGCTCACCATCCTGTTGCCGCTGCTCGCTCCGACCGCGATTTATTTCCTCTGGCTCACCACCGTCGGCCGCATCGGCGAACGGAGCGCGCCCTGGACGTGGCTCGTGGTCGGCGGTCTGGCCGCGGCGGCGGCGGCGTTGGTGATCATCGGCGTCGGCTCAGGCGGCTCCGGGTCGGGACGTTACGTGCCGTCTCATGTCGAAGACGGCCGCCTCGTGCCGGGCCAGATGGTCCCGCCGGGCGGACACT
>DATLUT010000141.1:0-17110 GCA_035532975.1 Allostellaceae bacterium | reverse complement strand
AGCGCCGCCGTATTGCGTTCGCAAAGGAACGCAGGCAATTCGGCGCCGGCGGCCGCTTCGACGCGCGCCCAGATGCTGCGCGCCGCCGCCGCCGAAACCTGTTGACCGGTCACGGCGCGTGCCAGGAACGCCGTGACGCCCGTGTCCTCGCGATAGGGAAACCATATCGGCGCCGCGGCGATGTGTGCCCGCAACTCGGGTGAAACGTCACCGGCAATCCCGATCAGCCGTCGATGCAGCTCAGCGTCCATCGCCTTCGCGCCGAAACGGCGACAAGCCTTCCTCCAGTTCCTCCATCTCATTCTCGACAGCAACAGCCTCGCGCCGGAGAAAGTCTTCGACGGCGCCGCGGAAACCGGGATCACGAATCCAATGGGCGCTGTAGGTTGGCTGCGGCAGGTAGCCACGCAGGATCTTGTGTTCGCCCTGCGCGCCGGCCTCGACGCGCTTGAGGCCGCGCGCGATGGCGAACTCGATCGCGCGGTAATAGCACGCCTCGAAATGCAGGAACGGGAAATGGCCGATGCAACCCCAGTTGCGACCGTAAAGCGTGTCCGATCCGATGAGATTCAGGGCGCCAGCGACGTATCGCCCGTCGTGCTTGGCCATGACCAGCAGCACTTTTTCCGCCATGCGCTGGCCGAGCAGGCTAAAGAATTCGCGCGTGAGGTACGGCGAGCCCCATTTCCGGTCCGACGTCGATGTGTAGAACCGGAAGAATGCGTCCCAATGGTGCGCCTTAACGTCGTCACCGGAAAGCATCTCGATCGTGACCGCCTCGTTTGCATCGCGTCGCTCGCGTTTGATCTGCTTGCGCTTGCGCGCATTGAGCGCGGCCAGGAAATCGTCGAAACTGCGATAGCCTAGATTTTCCCAGTGAAATTGACGGCCGACGCGCCGAAGAAATCCAGCATCGACCAGCGCATCGCACTCCGTGGCGGTCGGAAACGTGACGTGCAGCGAAGAGACTTCAGATCGTTTCGCGACTTGGACGAGCCCCGCGACCAGCAAGCGCATCGCGCCAGGTCGCGCATCGGGCCGCAACAACAGCCGCGGACCCGGTACCGGGGTGAATGGCACGGCGACTTGCAGCTTCGGGTAATAGCGGCCACCAGCGCGCTCATAGGCCGCGGCCCAGCCATGATCGAATACGTACTCACCGTAGGAATGATTCTTGAGGTAGAGCGGAGTGGCGCCGATCATCTGGCCGCAGTCGTCTTCGAGCAACAGATGCTGCGGCAGCCAGCCGGTCTCGTCCGTCGCCGAGCCCGATTCCTCGAGCACCTGCAGAAAGGCATAAGAAACGAACGGATTGGCGCCGGCACATGCGTCCCAGGCTGCGGCCGGTACGTCGGCCAGCGTATCGACCACTCGTAGCGTCAGACGATCGCTGCCATCCATCAAGCAACCTCGAAGATCGCGTCGACTTCGACAGCAACGCCCCCGGGCAGCGACGCAACGCCCACCGCAATTCGCGAGTGCCGGCCGGCATCGCCGAAGACCTCGACGAATAGATCGGAGCAGCCATTGACGACCTGGGGCTGCTGCACAAATTCGGGCGCACTATTGACGAAGCCGTTGATCCGCACGCAGCGGCGGATGCGGTCGAGATCGTCTAAAGCCGCGCGCGCCTGCGCCAGTATGTTAAGTCCGCAGAGTCGTGCCGCCTGTTGTCCGTCCTCGAGCGACAATCCGGCGCCGAGCCGGCCGATGAAGCGCCGTTCGCCATTCCATTGACAGACTTGGCCCGAAACGAACAGGAGATTGCCCGTACGCACGTACGGAACGTAATTCGCTGCCGGCGACGCCGCATCGGGCAGCGCGATTTTCAATTGCTGAAGTCTTGCGTTGATCCGTCCCGCCATGAACCACTCCTGACGGATTCATTATCGGCCCGGAGATCTGGTTTGCCCAGCCGGCAGCGCAAAAAAGCCGGCCATCGGGGGAGATGGCCGGCAGTCAACTGCGCGTGGTCCCTCGCCAGAAACAGGGACGAGGGCAAGATATGATACGGCGCCAGCGGCACCGCACATCCCCGCCGGGCGATCCGATTTATCGCCTACGCGAGACGGGTGGCGCCGCTGGCATCGGACAGGCTTGCCTTGATCTCATCCGGTACGGGCTCAGGCTTGATGCCGCCGTCGGCGTGCCGGGCGGCCCAGATGCGCTTTTCAAAGCCGTCGACCGCCGCCTTACCACTCTTCAGGATGCGGTGCCGAACCGTGAAGCTGGTCCGGCCCCATTCGCCGACTTGGCTATCGACGGCCACCGCATCATCGAAATGACAGGGCAGGAGAAAGCGCGCGCCGCACTCAATCAACGGAAATCCGACGATCCGGTATCTGTCGCGGATCGCCGATGCGGATAAACCAGTACGTTCGAACAACTGGCCGGTGCTGGTGTCGAAAATGATGAAATATTGCGGATAGAAGACAATCCCGGCGGGATCGCATTGCGCCCATTCAATGCGCAGATTGCGGCGATGGATCAGCATTGAGGATTCTCGAAAAAGAAGGGGGCGCGGCGTGAACCGCGCCCCCCAATTTCTGCCTCAGTCGCGGTTCCGGCCGGGAGGCTGTAGCCGGGGTCCGCGTTGCGATCAACTACAGCCGCTGGTGCTACCGCAGGTATCGCATTTGAGGCAGGTCCCGTTGCGGACCAGGGTGAAGTTGCCGCACTCGCCGCAACTGTCGCCCTCGTAACCTTTCATACGCGCTGCCTTGATTTGCTCCATACGCGTGTCAGTCTTGACCACCTCGACGGCAACAAGCTCTTCGGCCACCGCGACATTGCTGCCCGTCCGCGCGACGACAGCCGTCTGAGCCGCTGCAACGGTTGCGGCCTGCCCGCCGTGAACGACAGTTAGCCTCTTGCGGATAAACCCGGTCGAGGCAACCCTCTGCATGACAGCGGCCACGTCCGATTTCCCGCCGTCACCCGGTAAATTCGACTCCGCTGCGCCCTTGCCGACGGTGTCCGGCAGGACGTCGGCAGGTTGAACATGTGCCAGGTCATTGCGGCCGAGGTAGGAGATTGCCAATTCTCGGAAGATGTAGTCGATCAGCGACGTCGCCATTTTGATGGTGTCGTTGCCTTCGACGATGCCGGCCGGCTCGAAGCGGGTGAAGGTGAATGCCTCCACGAATTCTTCGAGGGGCACGCCGTATTGCAGGCCGATCGAAAGCGCGATCGCGAAGTTGTTCATCAGCGACCGGAAGGCCGACCCTTCCTTGTGCATGTCAATGAACACTTCGGCGAGTTTGCCGTCCTCGTATTCGCCGGTGCGCAGATAGACTTTGTGTCCACCGACGATGGCTTTCTGGGTGTAGCCCTTACGCCGCTGGGGTAGCCGCCGGCGCTCACTCTTCTGTGCAATGCGTTCGATTACCCGCTCGACGATGCGCTCGGCGATGACTGGCACACGTTCGGTCGGCGCTTTTTCGATCAACTCGGCGACCGCTTCCTCGTCTGTCTCGTCGTCAATCAGCATCGACTGCAATGGCTGAGACAGCTTGGAGCCGTCTCGGTAGAGGGCATTCGCCTTGAGTCCGAGCTTCCAGGACAGCATGTAGGCGTCCTTGCACTGCTCGACCGTGGCCGCGTTCGGCATATTGATCGTCTTCGAGATTGCGCCCGAGATAAACGGCTGGGCCGCTGCCATCATCCGGATGTGGCTCTCGACCGCCAGCGAGCGCTTACCGATGCGTCCGCACGGGTTGGCGCAGTCGAACACCGGCAGATGTTGCGGCTTTAGGTGAGGCGCCCCTTCGAGCGTCATGGCACCGCAGCAATAGGTGTTCGCCTGCTCGATATCGGTTCTGGTGAAACCGAGCGCCGCGAGCATGTCGAACGCGACGTCGTTCATTTGCGCGTCGGTGAAGCCGAACGCGGCGCGGCAGAAATCCTCCCCAAGCGTCCACTTATTGAAGGCAAACTTGACGTCGAAAGCGGTCGCGAGCTGGCTTTCCAACGCCTCGATCGCGCTCTCGGTGAAGCCTTTGGCCTTGAGCGCCACGTGGCTGATCGCGGGCGCGTCCTTGAGCGTGCCGTATCCGACGGCGTAACGCGTGATCACCTCGATTTCGGCGGCCGAATAGCCGAGTTTGGCAAGTGCCTCGGGCACGACCCGGTTGATGATGCGGAAATAACCGCCGCCGGCCAGCTTCTTGAACTTGACCAGGGCGAAATCCGGCTCGATGCCTGTGGTGTCGCAGTCCATCACTAGGCCGATCGTGCCAGTTGGCGCGATCACGGTTGCTTGGGCGTTGCGATAACCATGCAGCTCGCCGAGTTGCAACGCGTGGTCCCACGCCTGCTGTGCCGCCTGGACTAGGTTGCGGTCCTGGCAGTTAACCGCGTCAAGCGGTACCGGCGGCACGGACAGCCCCTCATAGCCGTTGCGCTCGCCAAATGCCGCTCGGCGATGGTTGCGAATGACGCGCAGCATTGCCTCGCGGTTCTTCGCAAAGCCCGGGAACGTGCCGAGTTCGCCGGCCATTTCGGCCGACGTGGCATAAGCGACGCCGGTCATCACGGCGCTGATCGCCGCACAGAGTGCGCGGCCCGCGTCGCAGTCATAGGACAGCCCCGAGGCCATCAGCAAACCGCCGATATTGGCGTAGCCGAGGCCAAGCGTCCTGAACTCGTAGCTGAGCTTGGCGATCTCGCGCGACGGGAACTGGGCCATCAGCACCGAGATCTCGAGCGCGACAGTCCACAACCGGACGGCGTGCTCGAAAGCCGGCGTATCGAACGTGCCAGCGTCGCGGCGGAAGGCCATCAGATTGAGCGAAGCGAGATTGCACGCCGTGTCATCGAGAAACATGTACTCCGAGCATGGATTGGACGCATTGATGCGACCAGACTCGGCGCAGGTGTGCCATTCGTTGATCGTGGTGTCGTACTGCAGACCCGGATCGGCGCTCGCCCAGGCGGCAAAGGCGATCTTGTCCCACAATTCGCGCGCTTCGATGGATTTATGGACTTTGCCGTCTGTACGGCGGATCAATTCCCACTTCCCGCCTTTAAGCACGCGGTCGAGGAAGTCGTTGGTGACCCGAACCGAGTTATTCGAGTTTTGGCCCGAGACGGTGAGATAGGCGTCGCTGTCCCAGTCCGTGTCGTAGGTTCTGAAATCGATCTGGGTATAGCCCTGCTGCGCGAACTGGATCACGCGCTGCACGTAGTTCTCCGGGATCATCACCTTGCGCGCGGCTTTGATCTCGCGCCGCAGCGCTAGGTTGCGGCTTGGATCGAAACGCGCCTCGGCGAGGGCTTGAGCTTCGGCACCATGGCACGCTGCCATGATGAGATTGAGGTGTTTCTGCGCAAGCTTGGAGCCGGCAACCAGTGCCGCCACCTTCTGCTCCTCGATCACCTTCCAGTCGATATAGGCCTCGATGTCGGGATGGTCGATGTCGACCGTCACCATCTTGGCCGCGCGTCGCGTCGTGCCACCCGACTTGATGGCGCCCGCAGCTCGATCGCCGATCTTGAGGAAGCTCATCAGCCCCGACGAGCGTCCGCCGCCCGACAGCTTTTCACCGTCGCCGCGCAGCCGCGAGAAGTTGGAGCCGGTTCCCGAGCCGTACTTGAATAGGCGCGCTTCGCGTACCCAGAGGTCCATGATCCCGCCTTCATTGACGAGATCGTCGGCAACCGACTGGATGAAACAGGCATGCGGTTGCGGGTGTTCGTAGGCGCTCTTCGATGCCGTTAGCTCACCGGTTTTGTAATCGACATAGAAGTGGCCTTGCGCCGGACCATCGACGCCGTAGGCCCAATTCAGGCCGGTGTTGAACCACTGCGGCGAGTTCGGTGCCGCCATCTGGCGGCACAGCATGAAGCACATCTCATCGTAGTAGGCACGCGCATCCGCCTCGGTGTCGAAATAACCGCCCTTCCAGCCCCAGTACGTCCAGGTGCCGGCGAGGCGATGGAAGATCTGCTTGGCGCTGCGCTCGCCTTCCGCGCGCTCTGCCACCGGCAGCTTGTCGAGCGCCTTGGTGTCGGGGGCCTTGCGCCACAACCAAGCGGGCACGTCGCGTTCTTCGACCGGCCGAAGGCGGGCCGGCACGCCGGCCTTGCGGAAATATTTTTGTGCGAGGATGTCGCAGGCGACCTGGCTCCAGTCGGCCGGCACCTCGATATCCGGTAAATGAAAAACCCGCGACCCGTCGGGATTGCGGATTTCGCTGGTGGCTGATTTGAAGGCAATCCCCTGATAGGGGTCTTGGCCGGCCGACGTGAATCGACGGTCGATATGCATAAGCTAAATCCCCCCGACGCCGACGTGACATTTCCCCTGCGCCGCTGGTACACAACATGTAGTGCAACCGCCAACACAGAATCAAAATGTTGACAGAGTCCCCCGCCCCAATCAACTAGATTTTGTGTCGCGCGCGATTTTGCCGCAAAATGTAGTATCTAAGGGCACTTATCCACAGGTGCCGCGATGCCGCCGTCATGAAGTGCGAAGTACACGTAATATCAGTATGCTAAGCGGTATTGCTCGTGCGTAATTTTATCGTACGCTATGCCCGATTGATCGGCCTTTTCGTCCTTTCCCGACGATTGGAGTGCCAATTTTTTTCGCTTGGTTGTCGGAGGAATTGAACCCGCAAGCTTCCGCAAACCGACGCGGCGGACGCCGCGCTTGACGCGTTGCGCAACCGAATGTGTCGAGCAAACCGCACATGTGCGTGCAAGCAGCGCGCCCGCGCGCGGCTGCGCAAAAGTTACAATGGTCCGTGCTCTGGACGAGGCAAAACCGCGGTGCCATAGTCGCGCCCGCGTTTAAGTCACGCTGCCGGAGGACGCGCCGGCGCGGCAGGATTGCAATGACGATCGGCACACGAATTTTTACCTGGCTCAAGGGCGAGCTCGTCGGCACGGATGCCTTTGGCAATCGCTACTATCGCGAGCGGCACGGCAAACCGCTTAAGCGCGGCGGCGGCCATGAGAGCCGGGAGCGCCGGTGGGTGATCTATCAGGGTGACGAAGATGCCTCCCGCGTGCCGCCGGTCTGGCATGCGTGGCTGCATCACACCATCGACGAGCTGCCGGCCGACGCCGATAAGCCGATCTATCGTTGGCAGAAGCGGCATGAGCCGAACCTGACCGGAACGACGGCGGCCTATCGTCCGTCAGGTTCAGTGCTGAAAGGCGGGCCGCGCGCAAGGGCCACTGGCGACTACGAGCCCTGGACGCCGGAGTGATGTTTCTGCAAGCTGCGGAGGGATTCGGGACGATGCGGCCCGACTCATCCCGTTAGCAAGGAGCCGAGCAACCATGAATCGCAACGCCGTCGAAACCATCATGGGCGCGGTCGTCTTGGTCGTCGCTGCTGTCTTTCTCTTTTTCGCCTACACGACAACGCAGGTAAACGGGGCAGGCGGGACCGAGTATGTCGCCCAATTCGATCGCGTCGACGGGTTACGCGATGGCAGCGATGTGAAGATCAGCGGCATCAAGGTTGGCACGGTCGAATCACAGTCGCTTGATCCGCGGACATTCCTCGCCACGGTCAAAGTTAGCATCGATCCGCGGATCAAGTTGCCAGAGGACTCGGTTGCGGTCGTCGCATCGCCTGGGCTGCTCGGCGATAATTTTCTGTCGATCGAGCCGGGCAACGAGGACAAGGTCATCCCCCCCGGCGGTCGCATTACGCACACCCAAGCCGCAATGAGCCTGCAATCACTGATCGGCCAAATGATTTACGGCGCGGCGCAGAACAAGGGGTCGGGCGGCGCGGCACCGCAAGGCTCGCAACAAAGCCCGATCCCGCCTAAGCCATGACCAGCGGCGACTCACGCGCGGCGGGGGTCGTTCCAGGTACGCCGGGTGTCGAGCAGCGCTGGGATCCAGAGCGCTATCGCCGTAATGCGGCTTTTGTGCCGGCGCTTGGTGCAGGTCTCATCGATCTTCTGGCACTCAATCCTGGCGAGCGGATACTCGACCTCGGCTGCGGCGATGGCGTCCTCACACTGGCGCTGGCGGAGCGTGCAACTGTCGTTGCGGTTGACCAGAGCGCCGAGCAGGTTGCGGCGGCGACGGCGCGTGGTATCGATGCCCACGTCGCCGATGGCACGCAGTTGGCGTTCGCCGATGAATTCGATGCTGTCTTTTCCAATGCAGCGCTGCATTGGATGCGCACACCGGACGCCGTGATTAATGGGGTCTGGCGCGCTTTGAAGCCGGGCGGCCGCTTCGTCGCGGAATGCGGTGGCGCGGGAAACATCGCACTTGTCCTTCAAACATTGCTCAGCGTTCTGACGCGGCGCGGCATCGATGGACGCACGGCAATTCCCTGGTATTTCCCCACCATCCAGGAATACCGTGCGCGCCTCGAACGGCGCGGATTCGTCGTGCCTACGATAACGCTGACGCCGCGCCCGACACCGCTGCCGGGGCCGCTGGGCGACTGGCTTGACACGTTTGCCGAGAGCTTTCTGGCGCTCGTGCCGCCGCGGGACCACGCTGCGCTCAAGGCCGATGTTGAGACCCTTGCGCGCCCACATCTATTCCATGCCGGGACATGGACCGTTGATTACGTGCGATTGCGCTTCGTGGCTCTGAAGCCCCTCGCCGCAAAGCGGAATTGCGAGGCGGCATGAGCAAGTTGACGCTGCCCACCTGGCTGACCCCCGCTGGCGAGCCCGTCTCCTGCCTCGATAAGATCAAAGTTCTCAACGAGAATATCGAGGAGATACGCCAGCTGGCCCAGGACGCGCTCGAGGATGCGGTCCTCATGGGCTGTGACGAGGCACAGTTTCGGCGTGTGATGCGGGACCTCGCCGAAAGCCTCGACAACCCGTATAAGAAAAAGGCCGAGCGGTGAAATCCGTCCTCTTCGCGATTTTTGTCGTCGTATTCGTAGCCACCCAGGCTCAAGCCCAAGCCCAGGCGCCGAACGTTCAGTCGACGCAGTCGCCTACCCACGTTGTCGCAGTGCTGCAGGGTCTCGACAAGATCACGGCACGCGTGTCGCGCTTCGATGCGCCAATCGACCAGCCGGTGCACTTCGGCACGCTGGTCATCACGGCGCGTGCCTGTGTCAAGCGCCCGCCAGAGGAGCCGCCCGAGACGGCCGCCTTTCTCGAAATCGACGAGGTGCGCGCTGATGCGAGTTCAGCCGCGACCAAGCGCGTGTTCAGCGGTTGGATGTTCGCGTCGTCGCCGGCGATCTCGGCGCTCGAAGATCCCGTCTATGACGTCAATGTGCTCGATTGCAAATCCGATACGACCGTCGCCCCTTCGAGCCCGGCTGCAAAGTAAGCTTTGATCTGTAGGGCGGCCTCGAGACGTCGATGGTACTCGGCGCGCGGAATCTCGACGGCCCCGAAACGCTGGAGGTGCGGCGTGACGAACTGCACATCGAGCAGCGCAAAGCCACCTCGGCGCAGCATCGCGACAAGATGTGCCAGGGCAACTTTGCTCGCGTCGCGTTCACGCGAGAACATGCTTTCGCCAAAGAAAGCGCCGCCCAACGCAACGCCATATAGGCCGCCGACGAGAGCGCCAGCGTGCCAGCACTCGATGCTGTGCGCAAAGCCTTCGCGATTGAGCGCCGAGTAGAGCGCGATGATTTCGCGGTTGATCCACGTCTTCCGTCGCTGCTCCGTTGATTCAGCGCAACCACGGATGGTGCCCACAAAATCGGCGTCGCAACGGACCTCGAACCGGTCCGACCTGACTGTGCGCGCGAGGCGCTTTGAAAGATGAAACCCCTCGAGCGGCAACACGCCGCGGAGTTCGGGGTCGATCCAAAAGACATCCGGATCGTCCGCCGATTCCGCCATTGGAAAAACCCCCGCGGCATAGGCGCGCAACAGCAGGGCGGGGTTCATATCGGGCATCATGTGGAGCTTAAGCGTGGTACGCGACGTGCGTTGGATCAAGCCCAGTCTTACCCGCGCGCGGCGGTCATGAGGTCCGGTCGAAAGTGCGCTCGAACCAGCCGATGTCATAATCGCCGTTGATAAACGCGTCCGAGGCCATGATCTTCTGATGCAGTGGAATCGTGGTCTCGATACCCGAGACGACGAACTCTTCGAGCGCGCGCCTCAACCGCATCAGGCATTCGTTTCGCGTGCTACCATGCACGATTAACTTCGCAACCAGGCTGTCGTAATGGGGCGGCACGGTGTAGCCCTGATAGAGCGCGCTATCGATGCGCACGCCCATACCACCCGGCGCGTGATAGCGCTGGATCGTGCCAGGCGATGGCGCGAAGGTATCAGGATGTTCGGCGTTGATACGACATTCGATAGCGTGTCCGGAAAATACGATGTCAACCTGGCTATAGCCGAGCGGTGCGCCAGCCGCAATCCGGATCTGCTCGCGTACGATGTCGACGCCAGTCACCATCTCCGAGATCGGATGCTCCACCTGTAGTCGCGTATTCATTTCAATAAAGAAAAACTCGCCGTCCTGATGCAGAAACTCGAGAGTTCCGGCGCTCTTGTAACCAAACTTCCGCATCGTCGCCGCGGCAAGATCGCAGATGCGTTGACGTTCCGATGCATTGAGCCCCGGTGAGGGTGTTTCCTCCAGGAGCTTCTGGTGCTTGCGCTGGAGCGAGCAGTCACGCGCGCCGAGATGGACGACGCTGCCTTGGCCGTCGCCGAGGATCTGCACTTCGATATGCCGCGGCTTCGCGAGGAAGCGCTCAAGATAAAGCGCGCCGTTGCCGAAGAAGGTTTGAGCCTCGGCCTGGGCGATCGAAAAGACCGTATCGAGCTCGCCGCGGTTGCGCGCCATGCGCATACCGCGACCACCACCGCCAGCCGCCGCCTTGACAAGGATCGGATAACCGACGCGGGCGGCCTCTTGGCGCGCATGATCGAGCTCCATAACGGCCTCGCCACCGGGTACCACCGGGATGCCCAGTTCCCTCGCAGTTCGCTTTGCCACGACTTTGTCGCCCATCAGCCGGATGTGCTCGGGCGATGGGCCGATGAAGACGAGGTCATGTTCGCCGACGATCTGCGCGAACTCGGCATTCTCGGCGAGAAACCCGAGCCCTGGGTGAATGGCATCCGCACCAGTGATCGCTGCCGCAGAAAGGATCGCAGGAACGTTGAGGTAGCTCTCTCGCGCCGACGGTGGGCCGATGCACACGCTTTCATCGGCAAGTCGCACGTGCATGGCGTTGGCGTCGGCGGTCGAATGCACCGCGACAGTACGAATGCCCATCTCGCGACAGGCGCGATGGATGCGTAGCGCGATTTCGCCGCGATTGGCGATCAGAACTTTATCGAACATCCCGCGGTGCTTCCGTCGTCATCGCTGAGACGATCGCAAGGTCGCGACACCGAGCCCGCGTCCCGTCGCACGCCGCAAGATGCTCCAACGTGCCTACTCCAGCACCATCAGGACTTGGCCGAACTCGACCGGCGTCCCGTCGGCGACCAGGATTTCCTTCACATGGCCGGTGCGTGGCGCCTGAATCTGGTTCATCACCTTCATTGCCTCGATGACCAGCAGCGGTTGGCCTTCGCGCACATGATCGCCAACATTGACAAAGCGAGGTGCGCCCGGCTGCGGCGCCAGATAAGCGGTACCAACCATCGGTGCCTTGACGGCACCTGCCGGCTCCGCTTCGGCGACAGGCGCGCCAGACGCGGCGTTGAGGGACGGCATCGAGACTGTAACGGCCGGGACGGTCGGCGCATTGCGAACGACACGGATGCGTCGGTCGCCCTGGGCGTACTCAATTTCGCTGAGGCCGGTCTCCTCGAGAAGCGCGGCCAGCGCGCGGACGAGGTCGCCGTCGACGGTCAAATCACTTTGCTTGGTCATCACGCTCCGGCATCACTTGTTGTCGCCTTCAAGTAGCCGCGCCATTGCTTCGAGCGCGAGGAGATAACCCTGGGCACCGAGGCCGCAGATCACTCCCGTCGCGGCGCGGCTCACCAGGGAGTTTTGGCGAAAGGCTTCGCGCCGGTGGATGTTCGACAGGTGCACTTCGATGATCGGCAGATCGGCAGCAAGGAGGGCATCGAGAACCGCCACCGAAGTCGTCGTGTAGCCGGCCGGATTGACGATAATGCCATCGGCGTTCTCGCGCGCCTCCTGGATCCAATCGACGAGTTGGCCCTCCTGGTTGGACTGACGGAAGTCGACGGCCAGACCGAGCACGGAGGCACGCTCCATGCAGGCTTCCTCAATGTCCGCAAGCGTGTCGCGGCCGTATGTCTCCGGCTCGCGCACGCCGAGCAGATTCAGGTTCGGACCGTTGAGGATCAGAATGGTCGCGCCGGCCACCGCGGTTCCCCCAAAATGCTTATTGGAGAAAGGCTTATAGCACGAGATAGTGCGGTGCAATCACCCGTTTCTCCGATCTTAACTTTCGCTCAATAGAATCGTCGCGTCGTGATCGGGAGAGACGAGATGATTTCGCCCTCGGCGGCGGATACAGATTGGCGCGCGGCCGAGCACACCAAGGGGTGGCGGCGCCTCATACTTCGTGTCGCGCCATTCGTCGCCATCATCGGCGCTGCGGGCGCACTTCTTGCGACCTCGCCGCTTGGCGGAAATTTCGCTTGGAGCGACGCGCCGCGTCATGCGCTGAACGGCGCCTTCCTCAAAGATCTGGTCAATGCGTTGCCGCGTCACCCCGTGGCGTGGGCAGAGGCCTATTACCTGCAGTATCCCGCGCTTTCGATTCTGTTCTATCCGCCGCTGTTCTATGTCTTCGAGGCGGTAGCCTTTGCGCTTCTAGGCGTGACGCAATTCGCCGCGCAGGCGACGGTAGCATTCTTCTATGCCGTGCTTGGGCTCGGCGTTTACCGCTTGGCGCGATTGTGGACATCGAGACCCGCGGCGGTCGGTGCCGCATTGATGCTGATGGGTGCGCCGCAATTCGCGCTGTGGGGCCGGCAGGTCATGCTCGATGTTCCCGCGACCGCGTGGCTGGTCTGGGGCGCATACGCATTCGCCCGGTTCGTACGCTTTGATCGCGGTCGCGACTTGACGATTTCGGCGGTGCTACTGCTGGCTGCGCTTTATACAAAATACAACGTTGCGTTCATTGCCGCGGTGCTGTTGTTGACGCTCATCGCGGTACACGGCGCCACCGTCGTGCGCGACCGTCGTGTATTGTGGACCGCCTTGGCGGCCATAGTCGGAGCGCTGCCTGCAATCGCCCTCTTGCTGATATTTGGGTCGGCCAATTTTCAGTCGGCGGCCGATCTCAGCGGCGAGCTGCCGCGCTGGAGCCTCGCAGCGTGGCTCTTCTATCCGGCGCTGCTACCGCAAATCGTCGGCTGGCCGGTGCTTGGCTTGGCGATCACCGCTCTTGCGCTGCTCGCTGTCGGTCGGCTCCACGTGCTGAAGGGCTGGCCAGCATGGCTACTCATCGGTTGGGTATTGATTGGCTACGTCTTTTTCACGGCGATTGCGGTGCGCGAACCGCGTCACATCATGACCACCATGCCGCCTCTCGCCGTGCTCGCCGCATGTGCGCTCGATCAGATTTTGCCGCGTCGCGCCGGTGGGCTGGCTGCATTGGCGGTCGGCATTGCCATATTCGGTTGGGCCGTCGCATACGAGCCCGTACCAGTCGTGACCGGTTACCAGCAGATCGCCGACTATGTTGCCGACCGCGTTCCGACCGGCGCGCGAATTCTGTTCTCCGGCTACCGTGATGGCAATTTCATCTTCGATTTGCGCACGCACGAGGATCGGCGCGACATCGCGACGATACGGGCCGACAAGCTGCTCTTGCGCATCGCCATCGAGCGGCGGCGCGGTGTCGGCGAAGCCCATTATTCGCGCGAGCAGATTGCGGCGTTGATCCGACGCTTGGGCGTCGATCTGGTCGTCGCGCAAGACGGATTCTGGACCGACTTGACTGAGATGCGGCGGTTGGCGGCTGTGCTGGCGGGTCCCCAATTCATGCCGATCGCGCATTTCACCATCGGCGGCACCATGGGCCGTACCGACAAGTCGTTCACGGTCTATCGCCCGACATATGCTGTCGAGCCGAAGACCCGCAATCTCGCTCTCGACATGCCGATCTTCGGCGGCCAAATAGAAGGCAAGCTGCGCTAATCGCCGAAGGCATCGGCATTGCCGCGGTGCTGGGCGATCGTGGCGCTGCGCTGCTCCAGTTTGGCGAGCAGCTGTTCGAGGGCGCTCCGCTCGCCGGCGTCTAGACCGGCAAGGATCTCCTCTTGTACGGCACGTAGCCATGGCACGATTTGGTGGTACATCGTCGTGCCTTGCGGCGTCAGGTCGAGAATAGCCCGACGGTGGTCGGCCGGATCGACCCGGCGCGTGATGTGGCCGGCGGCCGTCAGGCGTGCAACGGCCCGGCTGACGCGCACCTTATCCATTGCGGTCCGGTCGACGACACTATTGGCGTTCATTGCGCCGTACCGGCCGAGCACGGCCATTGCCCGCCATTCCGGTGCCGATAATCGGAATCGGCGCGAATAGACACGCGCAGCGGCGCGCGTCAGTCGGTTGCTCAGGACGGACAGGCGAAACGGCAGAAACCTCTCAATTGTGAACGCCGGCGCCGCTCGAGTTTCCCCCATCATTGCTCCCGAGCCGATTAGTTTCATTGTTAACCGTCGCGCCTTTGCCGGCCTGCGTCAAGAGCAGTACATATTTTGGTCGGCGTCGCTTGCGCGGATCGCCGGCGCCAAGGGAACAAAGGGGAGCGATTTTGAAACTCTACGGCTATTTCCGTTCTTCGGCCGCTTTCAGGGCGCGCATCGCA
Organism: Allostellaceae bacterium; assembly: GCA_035532975.1. Taxonomy (GTDB): domain Bacteria; phylum Pseudomonadota; class Alphaproteobacteria; order ATCC43930; family CGMCC-115725; genus REEB95. Next base: position 2,382 of record DATLUT010000141.1, on the reverse strand, counting down.
CTCAATCTGAAAGGCATTGCTTACGAGCAAGCCTTTATTCATTTGCGCAAAAACGAGCAGCGGGCTCCGGACTATCTGGCGAAAAATCCGCAAGGGCTCGTGCCGCTTCTCGAGGACGAAGACGCCTGTCTCGTCCAATCGCTGGCGATCATCGAATATCTCGACGAGACACATCCGTCGCCCAAGCTCCTGCCGGAAGGGCCGCAAGATCGCGCGCGTATCCGCGCGCTTGCGCAAATCATCGCTGCCGACATTCATCCCCTCGACAACTTGCGGGTGTTGCGCTATCTCGCCAAGTCGCTCGGCCACGACGAAAAGGTGGTCGAGCAGTGGTTCAACCACTGGATACGGCTGGGCTTCGAGGCGCTCGAGCCGATGCTGCGGGATCGGCGCACCGGCGCTTTCTGCCACGGCGACGCACCGGGTCTCGCCGACATCTGTCTCGTGCCCCAGGTGTTCAATGCTAAGCGGTATCCGAGTTTCGACATGGCGCCGTTTCCGACTGTTGCGCGTGTGTTCGGCAACTGCATGAAGTTAGACGCGTTCAAGCGCGCAGCGCCGGACCAGCAACCCGATTGCGAAAAATAGCTAGATTCGCGCGAACCGCAGTCGCAACGCGTTGGATACCACCGACAGTGAGCTGAAGCTCATTGCCGCGGCCGCGATGATTGGGCTGAGCAACAGCCCGAATACCGGGTAGAGAACGCCGGCGGCGAGGGGGATGCCGAGCACGTTGTAGACGAAGGCGAGCACCAGATTTTGCCGGATATTGCGCATCGTCGCACGGCTCAGGTGCCGCGCCCTGGCAATTGCGGCGAGGTCGCCCTTCACCAGAGTGACGCCGGCGCTCTGTATGGCAACCTCGGTGCCGGTACCCATGGCGATACCGACATCGGCCTCGGCAAGCGCCGGCGCGTCGTTGACGCCATCTCCGGCCATCGCGACTACCCGGCCTTCGCGTCTCAGGCGGCGAACAATCGCATTTTTCTGCTCAGGTAGAACCTCCGCTTCGACATCGGCGATGCCGAGCTTCGCCGCAACCGCCTGGGCGGTGGTGCGATTGTCGCCCGTCAGCATGACGATCCGAATGCCTTCCGCGCGTAAGCTGGCCAGAGCCGTCGGCGTCGACGCTTTGATCGGATCCGCCACGGCAATGACGCCCGCCGGACGGCCGTCAATGGCGACGAACATCGCCGTGGCCCCGTCGCGCCGGAGGTCGTTGGCCCGCGATTCGAGGTTGGCGCTGGTGACGCCGATATCCTTGAGAAGGTTGGCGTTGCCGACCGCCACGAGGCGGTCGTCGATCCTGCCGGTCACGCCCTTGCCCGTGATGGAGCCGAAATCGATGACATCGCGTATCACTGCGCCGCGCTGCGTGGCCGACGACACAATGGCAGCCGCGAGTGGGTGTTCGCTCGATCGCTCGAGACTTGCACCCAGCGACAAGACCGTCAGTTCGTCGAAGCCCTCTGCGGGCACGACGGCGACAACGCGCGGCTTCCCCTCCGTCAGCGTGCCGGTCTTGTCGACGACCAGCGTGTCGACCTTTTCAAAACGCTCGAGCGCTTCGGCGTTCTTGATCAGAACGCCGGCCGTGGCACCTTTGCCGACGCCAACCATAATTGCCATTGGCGTGGCCAGCCCAAGGGCGCAAGGGCAGGCGATCATGACCACCGAAACCGCCGCGACCAGGGCATAGGCGAAAGCCGGAGCCGGCCCCCAGATCATCCATGCGGCGAATGTGATCGCCGCGACAACGATCACCGCGGGAACGAACCACGCCGAGACGACGTCGGCGAGCCGCTGGATCGGCGCGCGGCTACGCTGGGCGTCGGCAACCATCTGGACGATGTGCGCGAGCATCGTATCCGCGCCGATCTTTTCCGCACGCATCACGAGACCGCCGGTGCCGTTGATTGTGCCGCCGATCAGCTTGTCGCCCGGCACCTTTTCCACCGGCAGCGACTCGCCGGTCACCATGGATTCGTCGACGGCGCTCCTGCCTTCGAGCGCGACGCCATCTACTGGCACACGATCACCCGGTCGGACACGCAGGCGATCGCCGATATGCACCTGCTCGAGCGCCACCTCTTCATCCGCGCCGTCGTCGCGCACGCGCCGCGCCGTCTTCGGTGCAAGCTTCAGGAGGGCACGGATCGCGCCTCCGGTTCGCTCGCGGGCGCGCAACTCCAGCACTTGTCCCAGCAAGACGAGCACGGTGATGACGGTCGCTGCTTCAAAGTAAACGGCGACGAGACCGCCTTCGCCTCTCAAGTCTGCCGGGAACAGGTCCGGCACGAACGTCGCGGCAAGGCTGTAGGCGTAGGCCGCCCCGATGCCCAACGCGATGAGGGAAAACATATTGAGGCTGCGGTTGACGAT
>DATLUT010000140.1:0-4204 GCA_035532975.1 Allostellaceae bacterium | reverse complement strand
TGCCGTATCAGTTCCGCAATCGGCGCTACGGCGAGAGCAAGCTCGATACGATGGTGACGTGGGAATTCGGCATGCTGCTGGCCGACAAGCTGGTCGGCCATATCGTGCCGGTGCGCTTTGCGCTCTTCGCGCTGATCGGCGCGCTCGGCGTCGTCGTCGATCTGATCGTGCTGTGGGCCGCGATCGGCGTCGGCACCGGCTTCATCGCCGCCCAGGCCGTCGCCACGGTGGTGGCGATGACTTCGAATTTCTTCCTGAACAACATCTTCACCTACCGCGATCAGCGGCTCAAGGGCTGGCGGCTGTGGCGCGGCCTGTTTTCGTTCTACGTCATCTGCGCGCTCGGCGCCGTCGCCAATGTGGGCTTCGCCGCCTTCGTCTTTGCCGGCGATGCGCGTTGGCTCGCGGGCTTCTCGGGGATTCCGTGGCTCGCCAGCCTCGCCGGCGTCGTCGTCGGCTCGGTCTGGAACTACGCCGTCTCCTCGGTCTTCACCTGGAAGGGCAAGTAGCGCGCGGCGCGCCTACTGCCGGCGCTGCGGCCGCAACAGATACCGGTCGCCCGCCATCTTCTCGAACATGACGTCGATCATCGGATGATTGATCGGCCCGTTGTCGCCGTCCGGCTGCAGGTTCTGCTCCGAGACATAGGCCTCATACGGCCCGCCTTGGGCGTTCTGCGCCAGCAAGTGATAGAACGGCTGATCCTTCGACGGCCGGCGATCGGCCGGGATCGACTGGTACCATTCCTCGGAATTGTTGAAGATGGGATCGACGTCGTAGATCACGCCGCGGAACGGATAGAGCCGGTGACGCACGATCTGGCCGACCGAGAACTTGGCTTGCCGAAAGATCAACTGGCCGCTGCAACCCATGAGGCCCCCGCCGGCACGCCGTTGTCACACGTTTGAAACCTTAGGGTGATTCCGCCGTCACGCTCAAGCGCGAATGCGCGAATGCGCGAATGCGTCGAGTCCCGCGAGAAATCAGCGCTGCCCCTGATAGCGCCGCGCCAGGCGCAGCAGCTCGAGGTCACAGGTCTGCTTGGCGATCTCCTCGAGATCCTCGAAATAGGTGCGCAGGCCCGCCGGACTCACTCGGCCGATCAACCACCCGATGAATTGCTCCGGCGTCTTGACCCAGGTCGGTAGCGGATCGAGTCCGTGACCGATCGGCAGCACCGCGCGCAGGATGCGCCAGCGGCGACGCCGCAACTGCTCGTCGACTGGATCGAGGTCGGCTTCGAGCACCCACCCCGGGCGACTTTGCGCGCCACCGCCACGTCCCGCCATTGCGACTCAACCCCACCGTCGTTCGGCGCTTGGTTCGTGTCTGCGCCGCGTTAAGATTACCGAAAGGTAATGTTAATATAGCCGAGAGGATTACTATTGCAAGTGCAAAAGTACTGCAGTCGAGACGAAATATTGGACTGTCTTGCCCAAATAGTTAACGTGACAATGTCAAGTTGAGCGCGGATCGTTAATCTTTCGTCGGCCGGCTTGCCGTTCGGCCACGAGCCGCGTCAACCGCGCCGACGCCGTGCTCGCTGTGGCGGCTAGATTTCCGCCACTTCGCGGATGCCGGGAACGGTCTGGAGCGCGGCAGCGAGCCGCGGCGTCACCTTGAAGCCGCCGGTCAGCGCGATCTCGACCTCGCGGCCTGCGTCCAAGGGCACGACGATGCTCACCCGCCCGCGTCCGCCGCTTTCGGCAGCGACCGCGCGCCGCACGCCCGACAACGCTTCCTCGCGCTCGACCACCAGGCGCAATCCGGCCGCGGCGCCCGCCGCAACCTTGTCGAGCGCCTCGATGCGCTGCGCCGTCAGGCGGAACGTATCGCCCTCGGTCCGCACGTCGACGGTGAGCAGTAGCGGCTGACCGGAATCGAGCAGCGCGCGGCTGTCGCGCAGCACCTCGGAGAACGCCACCGCCTCGAACATGCCGCTCATGTCGGAGACCTGGAGAAAGGCGAAGCGGTTGCCGCGCGCGGAGGTGCGCTCCTTGCTGCCGATGACGACGCCGGCGAGTTTGACGCGCGTCTCGGCGCCGGCCGGCCGCCGCGCCAGGTCGGCAAAGCGCAGCACGCCGAGCCGCGCCAGGCTCTTGCCATAGGGATTGAGCGGATGGCTCGACAGGTAGAAGCCGATGGCCTCGAACTCCTTTTGCAGCCGCTCGGCCAGCGGCCAGTCGGTGGCCGCGGGCAGCGACGGCATGGCCGCCGGCCCGGCATCACCACCGAACAGATTGACCTGTTGGCTGGCGCGCTCGCTGGCCGCCGCGTTGGCGTGGCGCAGCAGCAGCTCGATTGCGGCGAAGGCCTGCGCCCGGTTGGGAGCGATGGCATCGAAGGCGCCCGCCTTCACCAGGCTCTCGAACTGGCGCTTATTGAAGCTCTTGGGGTCGATGCGGGCGGCGAAGTCGAGCAGGTCGTTGAACGGCCCGCGCGACGCGCGCTCGGCGATGACCTGCTGCATGGCCACCGACCCCACGCCCTTGATCGCGGCGAGCGCATAACGGATCGCCCCGTCCTCGCCCGCCGCCTCGACCGCGAAGCCGACATCGGAGCGGTTGATGTCGGGCGGCAGCAGCTTGATGCCAAGCCGGTCGCATTCCTGGCGGAAGACATTGAGCTTGTCGGTATTGCCGAGATCGAGCGTCATCGACGCGGCCATGAACTCGACCGGATAATTCGCCTTGAGATAGGCGGTCTGGTAGGCGACCAGCGCATAGGCGGCGGCATGCGACTTGTTGAAGCCGTAGCCGGCGAACTTCGCCACCTGCTCGAAGATGTGCTCGGCGAGGCGGTCGCCGACGCCGTGCGCCTTGGCGCCATCGATGAACTGCTTGCGCTGCGCCTCCATCTCGCTCTTGATCTTCTTGCCCATAGCGCGGCGCAGCAGGTCGGCGCTGCCGAGCGAATAACCCGACAGCACCTTGGCGATCTCCATCACCTGTTCCTGGTAGATGATGATGCCCTGCGTCTCCTCGAGGATCGGCTCGAGGTCGGGGTGCATGTATTCCGCTCGCTCGTTGCCGTGTTTCACGGCGATGTAGCGCGGAATGTTTTCCATCGGACCGGGACGATAGAGCGCGTTCACGGCGACGATGTCCTCGAAGCGGTCGGGATCGAGCTTGCGCAGCACATCGCGCATGCCGGCGCCTTCGAGCTGGAACACGCCGACGGTGTCGCCGTGCGCCAGAAGGCGATAGGTTTTGCTGTCGTCGAGCGGCAGGTTGCTCAAGTCCAGCGACACGCCGCGAGCCGCGAGCAGATCGCGCGCCTTGGCCAGCACCGTCAATGTCTTGAGGCCGAGAAAGTCGAACTTCACCAGGCCGGCCGCCTCGACGTACTTCATGCTGAATTGCGTCACCGGCATCGACGAGCGCGGATCGCGATAGAGCGGCACCAGCTCGTCCAACCGCCGGTCCCCGATGACGACGCCTGCCGCATGGGTCGACGCGTGGCGGTACAGGCCTTCGAGCTGGAGCGCGATCTCGATGAGGCGCGCGACCTGCGGATCCTCGTCGCGCATCTGCGCCAGCATCGGCTCGCCGTCGATCGCCTGCTGCAAGGTCACCGGCGCCGCCGGATTGTTCGGCACCATCTTGCAGATGCGATCGACCTGGCCATAGGGCATGCCAAGCACGCGGCCAACATCGCGCAGAACGGCGCGCGCCTGGAGCTTGCCGAAGGTGATGATCTGCGCCACGCGGTCGGCGCCGTAGCGCTCCTGCACGTGGCGGATGACCTCGTCGCGCCGGTCCTGGCAGAAATCGATGTCGAAATCCGGCATCGACACGCGTTCGGGATTGAGGAAGCGCTCGAACAGCAGGCCGAGGCGCAGCGGATCGAGGTCGGTGATGGTCAGCGACCAGGCGACCAGCGAGCCGGCGCCCGAGCCGCGGCCCGGACCGACCGGAATGCCCTGCGCCTTGGCCCATTGGATGAACTCGGCAACGATCAGGAAATAGCCGGCGAAACCCATCTTGACGATGACGTCGAGCTCGTAATCGAGCCGCTCGCGATAGGGCGCCGCGGCGCCTTCGCGCTGCGCCGGACTTACGCCCGGATCTAGCACCTGGGCGAGCCGCCGCTCGAGACCGGCGGCGGCCGCCTCGCGCAGCTCCGTTGCCTCGTCGCGGCCCGATGCGCTCTTGAACGGCGGCAGGATCGGCTGGCGCGGCTCGGGCATGAAGGCGCAGCGCCG
>DATLUT010000139.1:0-12133 GCA_035532975.1 Allostellaceae bacterium | reverse complement strand
GGATGGGCCGCCCAAGCGCGGCGGAATGTAACAAAGGGGTCTCGCTGCCGCAATGGCTTTGACCGCCGCGCAGTGGCTAAAAAGTCGCGCCGTCCCAGGGCCTTAGGAACGCCCAGCGGCGGTCAGGCCGACCTGTTCGATAAGCCGGCGGACCCCCGGCGCAGCGGCGTTGGTGACGGCGTAGGCAACCTCGCCCCAGGCGCCGTCAAGGCTCCCCGCCGGTACGGCGTTATCCTGTTTGACGCGTCCGACTTCGCTGCCGTCGGGTCGTGACAATACCCAGGTGACCCTGACCTGCTGCTTCTGCCCGTCGGCGGTGGCGACTTCGACCATACCGGTGACGATGAAGTCCTCCTTGTCGCTCGGCACCGCGGCGAGGATCAGGTCCGCGCGCTCCAGCGCGACGCCCATGGCGCGGGTCAGCGAGCGGTCGCCGTCACCGGGCGCGCCAGTGACCGCGCGCAGCGCGACGACCGGGGCCAGCTGCCCTTGCGGCAGCGGTACGTCGCTTTCGACCAGCTTGGCGATCACCGGCGCTGCCGGCGCGGCCAGCGCCGCCGCAAGCTTGTCGTCGCCACGCTGCCAGGCGCCGGCATCGGCGGCCATGCGCGATGGCGCCGAACCCATCACCTTGCCGGCCGCATTGCGCAGCTCCCACACGATGCTGACCGTCGCGCGGCCATCGGCGCCGGATGCGACGGTCGCGATCGGCCGCAGGCGATAGCTGCCGCGATTCGATGAATTGGCGCTGGCCGGCACATCGGCCTGTTGCAGAGCGGTTGCCATCGCCGCGGCGACTGCGGCGGCCGCCGGTGGCGGCGCGCTCTCGGCCGGCAACACATAGATGCCGACGCTGTCGGGCGGACTCAGCGCGATCGGCGGCGCCGTCCGTCCCATGATCGGGGGCGGTGGACCGTTGCATGCGGTGAGAAGCACGAGGGCGAGAAGCCAGAGGCGGCGCATCCGGCGGCGATCTTATCGTCGCCCGCCCGGCAAAGCTATGGCGCGAGCGTGATCGCCGACAGGCCGAGGCCGTGGCCGAGCTCGCCGCGCAGACAGGCGCGGCGATAGGAGAAGAATCGGCTTGAATCGGCGGCGGTGTCGGCATTTGCCATCGCGATCGCGCCGACACCGAGCGCCTCGATCCGCCGCGCGACGTACCCTTTCAGGTCGAACAGGAAATGACCTGTCTTGGGCGAGGGCACGAAGAAAGCGGCGTTGGCGGGGTCCTGCGCGAGAAATCGGCGCGGGAACTCGGGCCCCACCTCATACGAGGTCTGCGCGATGGCCGGCCCGATGGCAACAACCGTGCGATGTGCGGCCGCGCCGAGATCCTCCATCGCGGCAACAGCAGCCTCGATTACGCCCGCGAGCGCGCCGCGCCAGCCGGCGTGGGCAGCCCCAATGACCCGTGCCTCCGCATCGGCGAACAGTACCGGCACGCAGTCGGCGGTCAGAATGCCGAGTGCCACGCCCGGCATGCGCGTCACCAACGCATCGGCGCGCGGTGCCTGCGCTTGCGGCCATGGTGCCTCGACGACCATCGCTTCGGCGCCGTGCACCTGCTTCGCGGTCGCGAGACGCTCGGGGACGAGATCGAGCGCGCGCATCGCCCGCGCCCGATTCTCAAGAACGCGCGCGGCATCATCCGCCGACGAGAAACCGCAATTGAGCGACGCGTAGAGCCCCTCGCTGACGCCGCCCTCGCGCGTGAAGAACGCGTGGCGGATCGGGGCAGAGGCGAAAACGTCGAGCCGGATCATGCACGTCAATCGAAGCCGGCGGGCGGCGGCGCGTTGTCGCCGGTCAGTGCCAGCACCTTGAACAAGGTGCCCATTTGCGTCTCGTCAAGCAAGCGGCGACAACCCGATTCGATCTCAGCCAGCTGCTGCGCGCTCTTGCCGGCGGCGAGGCGACGGGCGCGGATGTCGATGCCCTGTGCCCTCAGAAAGCGCGCCTGAGACACCGGTCCCCAGACGCGCGCGCCTGCCGCGGCTGCGACCGCGGCGAAATCGGCGAAGTCGACATGTGCGGTAAGGTCGGCGGCGCCGGGATCGCACAGCGGGTCGTGCCGCCGGTGGCGGCTGACCGCCTGCAACGTCTCGCCCGGTGCCGGCGGGAAATAGCCGTAGTCGATGAACAAAGCGGCGCCGCCTTGCGCTGCGAGCCGCCGGCCGAGATCGCGCGCCATGGTGCGTGCCGCCGGCCGGCGCTCGACCACGCTGCCGATCGGCCACTCGGGTAGGTCCTCGGTCGCGGGCGTCGGGTCGCAAACAAGAGCCAGCGTGTCGCCGGTATCCAGACCGATCCGACGCTCGTGCCAGCCATCGATGCGGCGCTCGAACTGCCGGATGGGCAGCGCATCGAGGAATTCGTTGGCGACCAACAGCAGGGGCCCCGGCGGCAGCGTCGCCGGCGAGCCGTGCCAGGTCGGCGTGGCGTCGGCGAGTGTACGCGCCTGTGCCGTGCGCAACGCTGTACTGGATTCGACCAGGTGGAGGCGGAGGGCGCGACGGAATTCAGGAACCTTGACGGCGGCGCGGAGCAGGTCCGCCATCAGTGTACCGGTGCCGGGGCCGAGTTCGCACAGGATGACAGGATCGGGGCCGCCGGCTCGCTGCCATATGTCGGCGAGCCACAGCCCGATCAATTCACCGAAGACCTGACTGATCTCGGGTGCGGTGACAAAGTCACCGCGCGCGCCGACGGGCGAGTGGGTCGCGTAGTAGCCTTGCGACGGATGCCAAAGCGCGATCTCCATGTAGCGCTCGACCGTCAGGGGACCGTGCGCGCGGATCAGGCCGCGCAGATGCTCGAGCAGCGGCGTCGCGCTCACGCCAGCTTCGGTTGCCGGCGCGCGCGCCATAGCAGCCAAATGCCGAAAAGCAGAACGGGCACCGACAGGATTTGGCCCATCGTGATGCCCCAGACGATGAATCCCAAATTGGCATCCGGCTGGCGGAAGCATTCGCCGATGATCCGCGCAATCGCATAGCCGCAGAGGAACGTTCCCGACAGCGCGCCGGGTTGCCGCCGCGCATCGGTCCAGCGCATCACGAAGAACACAACCGTAAAGAGCACGATGCCTTCGAGCGTCGCCTCGTAAAGTTGGCTGGGGTGGCGCGGCAAGTGTTCGGGATCGGACGGAAAGACCATCGCCCAGGGTACGTCGGTGACGCGGCCCCACAGTTCGTCGTTGATGAAATTGGCGATGCGGCCGAAGAACAGTCCGATCGGTACCGCCGGCGCGACGATGTCGGCGAAGGCAAGCAGGTTGATCTTGCGCTGTCGCGTGAAAAGCCAGATCGCGATCAGCACGCCGAGCGCGCCGCCGTGGAACGACATGCCGCCGTGCCACAGCTTGAGGATCTCGCTCGGATTAGCGAAATAGAACTCCGGCCGATAGAAGAGCACATAACCGGTGCGGCCGCCGAGGATGACGCCGAGCGTCGCCCACACCAGGAAATCGTCGACATCCTCCCGCCGGGCGACGCGCGGCGGCTGCGATGCGATCCACAGGCAATAGCGCCAGCCGGTGACGAGCCCGGCGATATACGCGAGCGCGTACCAGCGGACGACGAAGGGGCCGACCGCCAGCGCGACCGGATTGATCACGGGATAGGGAATGGCCAACATGAATGTCTCGGGTCCTCAGCGATAAGGATCGGCGGCGGCAAGGTAGGTCTGGACATAGTGCCGAACGCCGTCCTCGAGTTCGGTCGCGGGCCCGGCGTAGCCGGCCGCGCGGATACGGTCCATACGTGCCTCGGTGAAATACTGATACTTGTCGCGGATCTCGGGCGGGGTATCGACGTATTCGATCTTGGGCTCGCTGCCGAGCGCGCGAAAAACCGCACTCGCCAAGTCAAGGAAGCTGCGCGCTTTGCCGGTGCCGGCGTTGAACAGCCCGTTGACGTCGGGATGATCGTAGAGCCACAGCATCATCGCCACGCAGTCGCGCACGTCGACGAAATCGCGCTGCTGGCCGCCATCGGGATAAGCGGGATTGTGCGACTTGAAAAGACGCGCTGGCGCGCCGGCTTTCGCGCGCGGATAGATGTGCGCGACGACGCTTTTCATTGCGCCTTTGTGGTACTCGTTGGGGCCGTAAACGTTGAAGAATTTGAGTCCCGCCCATTGCTTCGGCCGCGGCGCGTTGCCGGCGACAAGTCGCGCCACGCGGCGATCGAAGAGGTGCTTCGACCAGCCGTAGGCGTTGAGCGGGCGCAGCCTGGCCAGCGCACCCGGGGTGAAGTCGTCGTCGAATCCCGCGCTGCCGTCGCCGTAGGTCGCTGCGGACGAGGCATAGATCAGCCGCACTTGGCGCGCCGCGCACCAGTCCCACAGCCGCTGCGACAGGGCGAAGTTGCTGGCGACGATCAGGTCGACGTCGCGCTCGGTCGTCGCCGAGATCGCACCCATGTGGAAGATCGCCTCGATCTCCCCGGCGTGGTCGTCGAGATAGGCGAACAGGCGGTCGGGCGGCACGACCGCGGCGAGCTCGCGCTTCGCCAGATTGCGCCATTTCTCGTCCTGGCCGAGAAAGTCGGACACGACGATGTCGCCGGCTGCTCGCTCCTCGAGCGCGGCAACCAGATTCGACCCGATGAAGCCGGCGCCGCCGGTGACGACGATCATGGCTGGTTTCCTGCGGCCGGTGTTATAGCCTGTTCGCCGGCCGTGTGCCTGCTTATGTTGCCGTTACGGAGGTGCGCCGATGACGACCAACAACCGTTTGTTCGAGGACTTTGCCCGTGTCGCGCAGGGCGCAGCCGGCGCACTGGCCGGCCTGCGCGACGAACTCGAAGCCCGCATCAAGGATCAAGTCGACCGCGTGCTGTCGCGCATGAACCTGGTACGGCGCGAGGAATTTGACGCGGTTCAGGCCATGGCCGCCAAGGCGCGGCGCGAGCAGGAAGCGCTGGCAGTGCGGCTTGCCACGATCGAGGCCAAGGTCGGCATTGCCCGTCCTGGCAAGGCAGCCTCCGCACGGCCGCGGCGCCGCGCCGCAGCCGGCAATAAATCGCGCTAAAACGCGAGTCCTCCACAGGTTTCTGTTATTCGGCGCTTGCCTCGGCTCGAAACCATTTGGCAGATTAGCCGTAGTGGTTGGCGGGGAGTCACCATACCATTAGTCGAAGCACCCGCCCCGTCGCCAAGGAGGGCGGATGCCGACGCTGTCGCTCGAGACCCCGGTCGCCGCCGCCAATCCCATCGATCTGGTCGAAGAAATCGTGCAGGCCAACTCGTGGCCGCACGACCGGACCAGCGACGAGGAAATGGTCATAGAAGTCGCCGGCCGCTGGTGTGCCTACCGGCTGCACTTCGTCTGGGAGCCGTCGGTCAACGCCCTGCAATATTCCTGCAGCTTCGAACTCAAGGTGCCGCGCGGCCGTCGCTCGGCGGCGCATGAACTGCTTGCCGTGGTGAACGAACGGCTGTGGATCGGTCACTTCGATCTGGCGGACGACCAGAGCCCCGCCTTCCGTCAGGGCGTGTTGCTGCGTGGCGCCCAGGGCGCCAGCGCCGAGCAGATCGAGGATCTGGTCGACATTTCGCTCGCCGAGTGCGAGCGCTTCTATCCCGCTTTCCAACTCGTCATCTGGGGCGGCAAATCGGCCCAAGAGGCGATCGCCTCGGCCATGATCGAGCCGGTCGGCGAGGCGTGACGGCTCGACGCGCGCGTCCGGCGGCGGTGCTGCTGGTCGGTTGCGGCAAGATGGGCAGCGCGCTTCTCGCCGGCTGGACCCGAAAGCGCATCGGTGGACCGTTCCATGTTGTCGAGCCGTCGCCGGCACATCGTATCCGCGGCGCCCGGTTCTACGCGACGCCCGAGCGGTTGCCGCGAACGCTGAAGCCGGCGGCGGTCGTGTTTGCGGTGAAACCGCAAGCCTTCGACACCGTGCTGCCGCAGTACCGCCGCTTCGCCGACGGCGGCGCGGCAATGCTGTCGATCGCCGCCGGCAAGACGCTCGGCGGCATGGGACGGCGGCTCGGCACGAATGCCGCGCTGGTGCGCGCGATGCCGAACACGCCGGCGGCGATCGGCCGTGGCATCAGCGTCGCCTGTGCCGGTCCGCAGGTGAGCAAAGGCGCACGCACGCTGTGCGGCGCGCTCTTGGGTGCGGTCGGCGAGGTGGCCTGGGTCGAGGACGAAGCATTGCTTGATCCGGTGACGGCCGTATCGGGAAGCGGACCGGCTTATGTCTTCCTGCTGATCGAAAGCCTGGCGGCGGCCGGCGAAGCGCAGGGCCTCGCTCCGGAGCTTTCCCGCCGTCTGGCGATTGCCACTGTCGCCGGCGCCGGCGAGCTCGCGCGCATCGCGACGCAAAGCCCGGCGCAACTGCGTGAAGCGGTCACCAGCCCCGGCGGCACCACGCGCGCCGCGCTCGATGTGTTGATGGCCGAGAACGGTTTCGGCCGCCTCATCCGTGAGGCAGTGGCAGCGGCGACGCGGCGTTCGCGCGAATTGGCGCAATAGGTCGTTCGACCGCGAGGTTTGGCGTGCGGAGCGGCTTGCGCTAAGCTGGCGTCATGGCGACGGGACGCAAAGCTTCGCCCAAGCGCGCCAAGCCCCACCGGGCCGTCGCCGGCGACACCGAATCCCGCTTGGTCGAGGCGGCACTTAGCCTCGCAGACCGCCAAGGCTGGCGGCGCACCACACTGACCGATATCGCCCGCGAGGCTGGCCTGTCGCTCGCCGATCTGCATGCGCAATTGCGCTCACGCGGCGCGATCCTGTCGGCGTGCCTCCGGCATTTCGACCAGATCGCCCTAGCCGGGCCACCGGCCGACAAGGACGAGAAGCCGAAGGACCGACTGTTCGACCTGTTGATGCGGCGATTCGAAGCGCTCAAACCGCACCGTAAGGCGGTCCGCTCCATGGCCTGGGACAGCATCGGCGACCCGGCGGCGCTGCTGGCACTGCGCCGGGTGCTGATTTCGATGGGCTGGATGCTCGAGGCGGCGGGCGTGCCGACCGCCGGGCTGCCGGGGCTGGCGAAGCGACGCGTCTTGGCGCTGGCCTATCTATCCGTTCTCGTTGTGTTTCTACGGGACGACAGCAAGGACCTCGGAAAAACCATGGCGGCGCTGGACCACCGATTGTCGTTGATCGGGCCGTTTCTGGGGCTTTAGTGGACCGCACTCGGCGCGCAATTTTGTTGCGCCGCAAAATTCCGGCGATTTGATCTTTTTGGCCCTTGACGGCCCTCTAGCGCGAGATCATATTCGCCATTGTGCAGTGCAGCATAACGCGGCACTCCCAAGCAAGGACCCACACCATGGACGGCCGACAGACTTTCCTGGATACCGATTTCAGCAAGGCGTTTGCCGGCTTCACCCTGCCGGGCTTCGACGTCGAGGCAGTACTCGCGAGCCAGCGCAAGAACATCGAGGCGCTGACCCAGGCGAATCAGCTCGCGGCCGAGGGCGTGCAGGCGGTCGCACGGCGTCAGGCCGAGATCACCCGCGAGGCAATCGACGAGGCGTCGACGGTGTTGCGCGAGATCGTCCAACCGACGGCTCCCGCGGATCGCGTCGCCAAGAACGCCGAGTTGCTGAAGCAGACGTTCGAGCGCGGCCTCGCCAATGCGCGCGAGCTCACGCTGATGCTCGCCAAGGCCAACACCGAAGCCTTCGATATCGTCGCCAAGCGCGTTGCGCAAGGCTTCGAAGAGATGCGTGACGAGGCGAAGAAGCGCGTCACGAAGTAACCACGCCGGCGCGGCTTCTCCGCGGAGGCCGTGTCGAAGCTGATGCGAAAAGGGCCGTCCGCCCCACGGACGGCCTTTTTTTGTTTGCGCCTTCAGACGACGAGCGTCAGTCCGTCGGACGCCGTCTCGACCCCAACGTTCGCCGCCTGGGCCAGCATGTCGGGATTCATATGCGTGAGCACGACGCGCTTGGCGCCGATCGACGGCAGCCGCGCAGCGAGCGTGCGCCAACTCAGATGGCCCGGGAGATCGCGTTCGAAGCTGCTGCACTCGCAGACGAACAGATCGGCGCCACGCGCGACTTCGATCAGCGATTCGGTCCAAGCGGTGTCGCCCGAATACGCGATGGTCTTGCCGTCGCATTCGAAACGCAACGCGAAACACGGCGCCCCAGCGGAATGGGCCGCGGGGTACGGGGTCACTGCCAGCCCGGCGCGTTCGCGACGGACGCCTGCCCGATGCGTTGCCGTATCGATGCCGAACTTGAGTACCGCCGCGGCCGAGCCCGGGAACAGCGCGTCGCGCAGCGCCGCGAGGCGCGTCTCGAATCCTTCGGGTCCCCAGATGAACAACGGCCGCCCGCGCTTGCTCATCAGCTGTGCATCGAGCAGGAGGAAGGGCAGGCCGCCGAAATGATCGCCATGGAGATGAGTCAGCACGACGCCGTCGATCGCATCGAGAGCGACGGCCGCGCGCTTCAACGCGACGAGCGCGGTCGCGCCGCAATCGATCAGGAAGCGGCAGCCGGCGCCGCGTACCAGAAAACAGGTATTGAAGCGGCCGCCGCTGCCGAAGGCGTCGCCGCTGCCGATGAAGGTCAATTCCATGCCACTACTTCGGCAACCGGACACGTGCGCGCAAGCCGCCATGCGGCGAGTCCTCGAGCACGATCTCGCCGCCGTGGGCGCGCGCGACGTCGCGCGCGATAGCCAGACCGAGGCCGGTGCCGCCGGTCTCCGGGTTGCGCGACGGGTCGAGCCGGAAGAACGGACGGAAGGCGGCTTCGCGGTCGGCGGGGCGAATGCCCGGCCCGTCGTCGTCGACCAGAACCTCGACCAATGTCTTGCTCTCGATCACCGTGACCCAGACGTGTTTGCCGTAGCGCCGGGCATTGGCGATGAGGTTACTCAGGCAGCGATGCATGGCGTCGGGCCGCAGCGGCAGCATGCAGTCCTCCGGCAGCGCCGTCATCACCGGCGCGGCGGTTTGGCCCATTCCGGCGACCAGCGCGCGGATCAGCGCGACCAGATCGGCCGGTCGGGTCTGCTCGCTGCCTTCACCGCGGGCGAAGTCGATATAGCCCTGGATCATTCGCTCCATCGCGGCCACGTCGGCCTTGAGCTCGGCGGCACGCGCATCGTCCTTCTGCAGCTCGAGCGCCAGCCGCATCCGGGTCAACGGCGTGCGCAGATCATGCGACACGCCCGCCAGCATCTCGGTGCGTTGCGTGATCGCGCGCTGGATGCGGTCGCGCATCCGCAGGAACGCCATGCCGGTCTGGCGCACTTCGGTGGCGCCTTCGACCCTGAAGTTGGGCACGTCGCGGCCCTTGCCGAAATCGTCGACGGCGTCTGCCAGCCGCCGCAGCGACTTGATCTGGTTGCGCATGAAGACGGAGGCGATCGCGAATAGCACCAGAGACGAGCCGACCATCCACATGATGAAAATGTAGGTCGTAGGCGTGAATAGTCGCTCGCGCGGCACCGTAACCTGGAGTACGCCGTCACTGGTCTGGATCGAGACCAGGATATCGCGCTCGTCGTATTCGCCGCCGATCTCGAAAGGCAGGCCGACGCGCTCGCCGACGGCGTGCGCCAGCGTTTCCTCGATGCGCGACCCATCGGTCTGGCGCATACCCTTCGGCAGCGTCTCGCCGGCGTGGAACGCGTAGAACAGCTCGGTGTCGTCGTCCGCGCGCTGGAAGATCGCGGCGCGCTGCTGATCGCTTGCGGCGATCGTCAGCGAGTCGAGCGTCAGGGCGATGTCGGACGCGACCGAAGTCGACAGGCGGCGCGCCACCGTCTCCCAGTGCCGGTCGTAGAAGATCCAGGTGGCAATCGATTGCGCCAGCACTAGCGGCAGAATCAGAATCAGCAGCGAGCGGCCATAGAGCGAGCGCGGCAGCATGCGCTTGAACCAGCGCCGATGGCTGTCGAGGCCGAGCGCACGCCGCGCCGCCAGGTCGGAAAACAGTTCGATCCCGTCTTCGCCGCGTTCAATCTGGCTTGAGGACATAGCCCGTTCCCCGGACCGTCTGGAGATAGCGCGGGAAGCGTGGATCGCGTTCGATCTTGCGCCGCAGCCGCGTGACCTGGACGTCGACAGCGCGCAGGTTGCCGCCCAGCTGGGTCGCCTCGGCCAACTTCTCGCGCGATATGGCTTCGCCGGGCTGCGCCGCGAGTGCGGCAAGCAAGGACTGCTCGGCGCTGGTCAGACGTACCGGCTCTTCGCCTCGCACCAGCTCGCCGCGCCGTAGGTCGAGGCGGTACTCGCCCAGGCGCAGCACCGCCATGCGTTCCGATTCAGTGGCCGCACGCTGCAGGATATTGCGGATGCGCAGCACCAACTCGCGCGGCTCGAACGGCTTGGTCAGGTAGTCGTCGGCACCGCGCTCCAGGCCATCGACGCGATCCGCGCTTTCGGCCTTGGCGGTCAGCAGCAGGATCGGAATGCGGCTTGCGGCGCGCAAGCTTGCGGTGAGCTGAAATCCGTCTTCGCCCGGCATCATCACGTCGAGCACAAGCAGGTCGAAGGCGATGCCGTCCAGCTTGCGCCGCGCCTCGGCGGCATCGCCGGCGGTGGTGACGCGAAATCCCTGGTCGGTGAGATAGCGGCGCAGCAGGTCTCTCAGCCGCGCATCGTCGTCGACGACCAGGAGATGGGGCTCCGTGGCGTCCATCGCTTCAGTATAAGCGTTCATCGTCGCCGAATCACGCGTCGGTCACCGCGGGGTCTCACCGCGACGGCCGACGCGCTTGCGGTCCTCTTCGCTCGACATGATGCCGAACATGACCTTACGGAAGCCGTCAACCGCCTGCACGCCCGCCTCGCGATACGCACGGGCGATGCGTTGGCGCTGGTTCTCCGACAGTTGCCGCTCGAGCTCGACGCCTTTCTCGGTCAGCTCGAGCAGCCGCCGCCGGCGGTCGCGGCTGCCCGGCGACTGCCGGATGAATCCCTGCCGCACGAGCTGGCCAAGGACGCGCGACAGGCTCTGCTTGGTGATGCGCAGGATCGCCAGCAGCTCGCTGACGCTCATTTGCGGATGGCGGCCGACGAAATAGATGACACGGTGATGGGCGCGGCCGAAGCTGTAGCGCGCCAGCATCGCGTCGGGCTCCGCCGTGAAATCGCGGTAGGCGTAATAGAGTAGCTCGATCGCCAGCCGCAATTCCTCTTCGCGGAGAAACAGCGGATTGGCCGGAGATTTTACGTCAGCCATATTGACTTATATTCGCTTAAACCGTTATATGGGAGCGCTTCCTCTCGGCCATAATTGCACATAATCGTCTTGGGCGATGCAGGTGCAGGGCGGCGCCTTTATCGTCTATCGTTCCAGAACAAAACGCCCCGGGAACGCACCTAGGAATCGCCATGGCAGCCAGCCTCATCCCCTACGACGACCGCGACGGCTTCATCTGGTTCGACGGCAAGTTAGTGCCGTGGCGCGACGCCAAGGTGCACGTCCTCACGCACGCGCTGCATTACGCCAGTGCGGTGTTCGAAGGCGAGCGCGCCTACGGCGGCACCATCTTCAAGCTGCGCGAGCATAGCCAGCGGCTGATCGATTCCGGCCGGATCCTGGGATTCGAGATTCCGTGGACGTGCGACCAGATCGAGGCGGCGTCCAAGGCCGCGGTGAAAGCGCAGAACATCAAGGACGGCTACGTTCGTCCGATCGCATGGCGCGGACCGGAACAGATGGGCGTTTCCGCGCAACAGACGAAAATTCACATGGCGGTCGCGACGTGGGATTGGGGCACCTATTTCGCGCCCGAAGCCCGGCTCAAGGGCATCCGCATGGCCTGGGCGAAATGGTCGCGACCGGCGCCCAACACGGCGCCGACCAAGGCCAAGGCCACCGGCCTTTACATGATTTGCACGCTGTCGAAGCACGCCGCCGAAGCCGAAGGTTACGAGGACGCGCTGATGCTCGATTGGCGCGGCCAGATTGCCGAAGCGACCGGCGCCAACATCTTCCTCGCCATCGACGGTGCGCTGCACACGCCAACGCCCGATTGCTTCCTCGATGGCATCACCCGCCGCCACGTCATCGGCCTGGCGCGGGCGCGGCAGTTCAAGGTGATCGAGCGCGCGATCATGCCGGACGACCTCGCCAAGGCGCAGGAAGTGTTCCTGACGGGCAGCGCCGCCGAGATCACGCCGGTGCGCGAGATCGGCCAGTACAAATTCACGCC
>DATLUT010000138.1:0-2765 GCA_035532975.1 Allostellaceae bacterium | reverse complement strand
GCGCTCCGCCACCACCGGCACCGACGGCAGCAGGAATTCCGAGAACACGTGCGACATCGCGGTGAGCTGCCACGCCGCGAAAAACACAACGCCCGAGCCCACGCGCAGCGCAGTGAGCATGGTCTCGCGGCGATCGATCTCGCTCACTCGCGCCATCGGAGCATCCGCTGCATCAGAAGGAGATAGAGCCGGTCGGCGAGAAAGCCGAAGGCCGACACCGTCAGCACGCCGGCGAACATCGCGTCGTAGACGCCGCCGTCGCCGAGGAACGAGATGAGATAGCCCAAGCCGTGCTGGCCGACGAGGAACTCCGCCGCCACCATCAGGATGAACGAGATGGCGAGCGCGTTGCGGATGCCGGCCATGATCTCGGGCAAGGCGCCGGGAATCACCACCTCCCACAGCACGCGGCGGCGCGACGCGCCGAGGCCGAGCGCCGACCAGATTAGCGTCTGGTCGACGCCGCGCGCGCCGTTGTAGGAGCTCAACACCACCGGCAGCAGGCAGCCGGAAAAGATCGACGCGATCTTGGAGCCGATGCCGAGGCCGAACCACAGGATCATCACCGGAATCAGCGCCGATTTCGGCATCGGATAGAGGCTCTTCATCAGCGGACTGACCAGCGCGTCGACCGGCGCATACCACGCCATCAGCACGCCGGCGCCGATGCCGACGACGATGCTGAGGCCGAGGCCGATGACGATCTCCCACATCGAAGAGACGCCGTTGCTGACGAGGCTGCCATCCGTCAACAGGCCCCACCACGCCGTGGCCACCGCGCTCAGCGGCGGCAGCGCGTCGGGATTGATCAGCCCCACCATGGGCGCGATCTGCCATGCCACGCAGACCAGAATCAGCGGCAGCCAGCGGACGACCGCCGCCGCCAGCCGTGCGAACACCGGACGCGCGCCGGCGCGCGGCGTAACGGTGTCGAGCGCGGCCGCGCCGCTCATTCGCGCGTGCCCTGGGCGCGGATCGCCTCGTCGCGTACCAGTTTCCACAGATGATCGACCTTCGCCGCGAATTCCTGGGTCTGGAGCAGCTCCTCGCCGCGCGCGTTGCTCTGGAGCTTGGTGTCGACGATCTCCATGATGCGGCCCGGCCGCGCCGACATCACCGCGACGCGATCGGCGAGATAGACCGCCTCGCGCACGTCGTGCGTCACGAACACGACGGTCTTGGGTGCGCGCCGCATGATCGCCAGCAGCTCCTCATGCATCAGGGCGCGGGTCTGCGCGTCGAGCGCGCCGAACGGCTCGTCCATCAGCAGGATTTCGGGCTCGACCGCGAGCGTCCGCGCAATCGCGACGCGCTGCCGCATGCCACCCGAGAGCTGCGACGGATAGCTGTGCTCGAAACCCTTGAGGTGGACCAGCGCGATGAATTCCTGCGCCCGCTTCTCGCGCTCGGCCCTCGGCATGCCCTGCTTTTCGAGGCCGTAGAGGATGTTCTGGCGCACCGTCTTCCACGGAAAGAGCGCGAAATGCTGGAAGACGATACCGCGGTCGGGGCTCGGCCCGTTGACCGGCTTGCCACCCACCGTAATCTGGCCGTCCTCGACCGGAATGAAACCGCCGAGAAGATAGAGCAGCGTGCTCTTGCCGCAGCCCGAAGGGCCGAGTAGTGCCACGAACTCGCGGTCCTGCACCTCGAGCGAGACGCCTTCGAGCGCCAGGAGCGCCTTTCCACGCGGTGGCCGGTAGGTGTGACGAACCTCGCGGAACGAAATCCCTGCCATGGTCAAACCGGTTCTATCAGTGCACGCGCTTCGCCGCGTCGGTCACGAGCGAAACGTCCGCGTATTTCTTGACGTCGATCGCGATCTTGAGAAAGCCGAGATCTTTCTGCGTGTTGAGGTTGTTCTGCAGCGCCTGCAGGTTCGGCATCGCGTTTGGATTGCGATAGTAGTCCTTGTGCGTAAACAGCCAGCCGGAATACTCCGACGGCGGCTTCTTGGTGAAGTCGGCGACGATCTTGATCGCCTGCTCGCGGTTCTTCGGATCGTAAAACCAGTGCAGCGCACGGATCCAATCCTCGAAGAAATCGACCAGCGCGGCGCGATGTGCGGCGATATAAGGCGCGCGGCCGACCAGCAACGTCGTCTGCGCTGGTCCCATCGCTTGGCCGACGGTGAACAGGGTCTTGAGGTTCGACTGCCGGTGGGCCTCGATCGAGAACGGCATGATCATGGTGGCGAGGTCGACCTTTTTCTCCTTGATCGACGCCAGCATGTTCGGGAACTGCACCTCGACCACCTGGTAGTCGCGATTGGCGATGAGGCCGTGGGTCAGCAGGTATTTCTTCGACGCGATGTCGACGGCGCCGCCGATCGCGTTGGTGGCGACGATCTTGCCCTTCAGGTCCTCAGGCTTGTTGATGCCGCCGTCGGTGCGGACCATGTACTCGTTGGTGTAATAGCCGGGAATGCCGTCCTGATAGAGGTCGGCGACTGCGCGGATGTCATCGAGATGCGCGTTCTGGATCGCCAGGCCGAACGAGGAGAACGCCAGCGAGGCGAAACTCAAATCACCGCTCGCGAGGCCGGTTATCTGCGGCGTGCTGCCGCGGAAATGCGTCAGCTCGACGGTATAAGTCTTGCCGTAATGCTTCAGGATCGCCGGATTGCTGAACAGCACCGCGGTCAGCTGCCCGGGAATCACCGCCCAGGAAATCTTGATCGTCAGCGGCTCCGCCGCGCGCGCTGGCGTCAGCCACGCGAAAAACACGGCAGCCAGGATCAATGCCACTGCCCGATTCTTACGCAT
>DATLUT010000137.1:0-11159 GCA_035532975.1 Allostellaceae bacterium | reverse complement strand
GCCGATGCCGGTCAGCGCCACGATCGACAGCAGTCCAAGCAGGACGAGCGCCGGTTGCAATTCCTTCATTGAGCGGCAGCGTAAGCGCTCCGATTCCGGACCGCCCGGCGGTGGATTGCCGCGCGGCGGTCCGACGCACCGGCCGTGGCCGCGTCAGCCCTTCGCGCCCTTGCCGTAGTGGATCACGCGCACTTTTTCGATCGTGACGAGGCCGCTCGTCATCATGCCGCCGAGCGTTGGCAGAAAACCTTCGATCCGTGGCTCGGCGTCGACGATCTCGATGATGATCGGCAGATCCTCGGAGAGTTGCAGGATCTTCGCGGTGTGCAGGATGCTCGACTGGCCGAAGCCGATCGGACCGCGAATGACCGTGGCGCCGGCGAGGCCAGCCTCGCGCGCCTTGAGCACGAGGGCCTCATAGAGCGGCAGATGACCGTGCCGGTCCTTCTCGCCGATGAAGATGCGCAGCAGCGCCGCGTCTTTCGGAATCTGCATGTGATCCTCCCCTGGGCTAGCGGTTGATCACGGCGGCGACGACGTGGCCGAACCATACCGCAACGAGACAGGCGATCACGGAAATCGCGACGTTGACGCCCGCCCACAACCACTCGCCGTCACGCGCAAGGTTGAGGGTCTGTAGGCTGAATGCCGAGAACGTCGTGTATCCGCCGCATAAGCCGACCATCAGGAAGATGCGCGTATCTGTGGGCAAAAGCCACCGCCCTTCGGGCCCGCTCAAGGTTCCGATGCAGCCGATCACGAAAGAGCCGGTGATGTTGACGACGACGGTGCCCCACGGAAAGGTCTCGCCGACGAGACGATCGACCGTACCCGCAAACCAGAACCGGGTGACGCCGCCGAGTGCGCTGCCCAGCGCAATCCATAGGTAAGTCATCACCGCTCAATCTCCTCCTTTGCGCCATTCGCGAGCACAAAAAAGCCCGCACTCCGGCGGGTCGTGACACACCCCGCCGCATTCTCACGCGGCAGGGGTCATCAGCTCTTGCGAGCGGTTGCGGGGAACCCCATCCCCTGTTCGACGTGCGGTGATATAGCGGAAATGTGTCGCACGTTCAACGTGCGCTAGCGCCGGCCGCCGGCTTGGCGCCGCGGTATGGGCGGCGCCGAACGCCGCACGCGCGGCGGCGGGGCAGGATAGACGTCCTGGATGTGCGCGCGATAGAGCTCTGCCTCGAGGCGCCTTCTCCAGCTCGCCGAGCCGAGGGCGACGACGATCACGGCGGTGACGATGCCGGCGAACGCCGCCACGACGATCACGATCTGCGACACGGTCGCTTGGTCGTCGAACAGCTGCACCATCGGCAGCGACGCGAGGAATAGAAACATGGCGACAGCCGCGCCGCTCGTCAGGCCGAGCAGCGTGAACATGACGATCCCGGCGATGAGTTTCGGATACGCCGATCGCATGGGTTTCATTCCGCCGCCGCAGTACGCGCGCGATGCGCGCAACGTGCGGCGATGCGTAACTTTAAGGCGGCCCGGTGAACAAACGATTGATTTTCCTTAACGTTTGTTCATCCGCCGGCGGAACTGCGGCTGGCCGCGGCGAAATGCCCCTGGCTTGACGTGCCGCCCTTGCCGTTCAAAATGTCGGGTAGAACCGGGCGCTGGTGCCGTCGTGGACGATCAAGCGCCCGGATGGCTTTGGAGATGACGATGTATTCGACGACGACGCGTTCGATCAGAGTGACGGTCGAACCGCATTATCTCGAGGATCAGTCGTCACCCGCCGACGGCCATTTCGTCTGGGCCTATCGTGTGCGCATCGAGAATCAGGGCGGCGAGACGGTCCAGCTTCGGCGGCGTCGTTGGCAGATCACCGACGGGATGGGCCGTATCCAAGAGGTGCGCGGCCCGGGCGTGGTTGGCGAGCAGCCCGTGCTTGCGCCTGGTCAAGCCTTCGAATACACCAGCGGCACGCCACTCAGCACGCCGTCCGGCATCATGGTCGGGACCTACCAGATGGAAACCGGCAGCGGTGAGCATTTCGACGTCGACATCCCGGCTTTTTCGCTGGACAGCCCGCACCAACCCGTCCGGCTCAACTGAGGTTTTCCGTCATGCCCAAGGATCATTCCGGCAAGCCGGCCCGTAACGGCAGCAGGAGCGCTCGCCCCTCGCGCGAACAGGCCGAGGAGGCAGTGCGCGTCCTCATCCGCTGGGCGGGCGACGATCCGGATCGCGAGGGCCTCAAAAGCACGCCCGGTCGCGTCGTCCGCGCCTACGAGGAGTATTTCGCGGGCTACGCCACCGATCCGGCCGACGTGCTCGGCCGCACCTTCAAAGAGACCAACGGCTACGATGAGATCGTCGTGCTCAAGGACATCCGCTTCGAGAGCCACTGCGAGCATCACATCGCGCCGATCATCGGCAAGGTGCATGTCGCGTATCTACCCGACCGACGCGTCATCGGCATTTCCAAGCTGGCCCGGCTCGTCGAGGTCTTCTCGAGGCGTCTCCAGATTCAGGAGAAGATGACCGCGCAGATCGCCATGGCGCTCAACGAGGCACTCAAACCCAAGGGCGTCGCCGTCGTGGTCGAAGCCGCGCATCAATGCATGACGACGCGCGGCGTTCACAAGCCCGGCGTCGCGATGGTGACTTCGCACATGCTGGGTGCGTTCCGCGACGATCCGATGACGCGGCGTGAGCTCCTTGCCATCATCAGCGCGCAGCAAGGTGCCGCATTGGCCAATGTCTGACGCCGAGGGTTTCGCCGGCTAGTTGGTGATGACGCCGGTGAAGTGGTTGCGGATCTCGCTTTCCATCTGGCGGTCGAACGCCGCCATGATGTCCTTGGTCATGTCGTACCAGGTCTGATCGCGCTGATCGGGCGAGATGTTCTCCGCGACGCTCTGCGAGCGCGACGCCCGCACCGTCGCGGTACGCACCACGAGTCCGGTCGGATCGACGACGTTGATCGTCACCTGGATCGTCATGTCGTAGCGTTCCGACTGATCGGTGGTGAACCAGCCCTGGACGCCGGCGGTGTGCGGCAAGGCAACTTCGACGACGCTTGCATCGGTGATGTCGACCACCGCGCGATCCGGC
Source organism: Allostellaceae bacterium (assembly GCA_035532975.1). Taxonomy (GTDB): domain Bacteria; phylum Pseudomonadota; class Alphaproteobacteria; order ATCC43930; family CGMCC-115725; genus REEB95. The sequence continues at coordinate 8,087 of DATLUT010000137.1, read as the reverse complement.
CCGCCCGAAGCCGAAAGCCGATCATGCGCCCAATTCTCGATCGCATGCATCGGCGTCACCGGAAACCGGTCCTCGACGTGCGGCGGCGTCGATGACGACGCGTAATCTTCGCGCAAGCTTACCGTGCCGACGCCAAGCCCGATCGGCTGTTCATTCGTGAAGCGAATATCGGGATATTGCGGGTGGGGCGGCGGCGCGGCGCATGCGGCAAGTGCCGACGCAGCGACGGCGATGAACGCGATACGTACGACACCACGCGATTCCATGAGGTCCCTCCGCCTGTTTCGCGCGCAACGGCTTAGCCGCGGACCGGCGCGAGACTGGCACCGGAAGGCGACGTTTTCAAGGCGGTTGGCGCGACGATTCAGCGCGGTGCCAAGACCGCGACCGCGTCCTCGTCGAAGCTGTAGGCGGCGTTGCAGAACTCGCACGTGACCACAAGCTTGCCGTCGACCGCGAGGTCGGCGATGTCGCGCGACGGCAAAGCCGTCAGCATGCGCTCGACCCACTCGCGCGAGCAGCGGCACTTCGCCGTCAGCATGTGCGGCCGATAGGCTCGCACGCCTTCCTCGTGAAATAGGCGAAAGAGCAGCGTCTCGGGCGCGAGTTCGGGATCGAGAAGCTCGTTCGAGGTGCCGGTCGCCATCAGCACCATGGCGCGACGCCATCCCTCGTCTTCGGCTTCGCGCGCGGCTGTGCTGTCGTCCTTCGGCAGGCGCTCGATCATCAACGTGCCGCCGCGCCAACACGGCCGACCGTCGGGTCCAGGTCGCTGCGCGACTGCGACCTTGACGCCGGCCTCGACCTGCTCGCTCTGGCGGAAATAGTGATGCACGCACTCGGCCAGCGTGACCCCTTCGAGCGCGACGATGCCCTGATAGCGCTCGGTATGCTCACCCTGGTCGACGGTCAGCGCCAGATAGCCCGCGCCGAGCATGCGCGGCACCGACAAAACGGACTCCGGCCCGAGCGCGGCAAGCTTGGCGGCGTCGAATTGCGCATAGCCGCGCACCGCGCCGGAAGTGGTCACGTCGGCAACGAGCAGTCGTACCGGGCCGTCACCCTTGGTCTGGAACGTGAAGACGCCCTCGTACTTGAGCGCGCCGGAAAGCGAGATCGCCAGCGCGATCGCTTCGCCGAGCATGATCGCGATCGGTGCCGGATAATCGTGACGCGTCAGTATCCGGTCGAGTAGGGGGCCAAGCCGGACGAGGCGGCCGCGCAACCGGAACGGATCGACTTGGAACGGCTGAACGATGTCATCGGGAACACGAGCGGGCATCGTCACTATGTGGGCTCAGCCGAGGCACCAGGCAAGAATGCCCTTCTGCACGTGCATCCGGTTCTCGGCCTCGTCCCACACCGCCGACTGCGGCCCGTCGATTACGGCGGCCGAGACTTCCTCGTCGCGCTTGGCGGGCAGGCAATGCATGAAGATCGCATCGGGCTTGGCGTGCGCCATCAGCGCCTCGTCGACGCGGAACGGCTTGAGCATGGCGCGGCGCTCGTCCCGGTCCTTGGCACCCATCGAGACCCAGGTGTCGGTGACGACGCAGTCGGCGCCGGCAGCCGCCGCAGCGGGTTCCGCGGTGACCGTGATCTTGGCACCCTGGGCGCGCGCCCATGCGAGCGCAGCATCGGGCGGCGCCAACTTCGTTGGACAGGCGGCGCGCAATTCGAAGCCGAAACGGGCGGCAGCGTGGATCCAGCTCACCAGCACGTTGTTGCCGTCGCCGCTCCACGCGACGATCTTGCCTTTGGCCGGCCCCTTGCGCTCTTCCAGGGTCATGATGTCCGCCATCACCTGGCAGGGGTGACTCGAATCGGTCAGGCCGTTGATCACCGGCACGCCGGCATTCTGCGCCAGCTCCTCGAGCTTCGCCGCACTGTCGGTCCGGATCATGATCGCGTCGATATAGCGGGAGAGCACGCGCGCCGTGTCGGCCGTTGTCTCGCCGCGCGAGATCTGGCTGTCGGCGGCGGTCAGCGTAATGACGTCGCCGCCGAGCTGCTTCATCGCCACCTCGAAGCTCAGCCGCGTGCGCGTCGACGGCTTCTCGAAGATCATCGCCAGGATCTTGCCGGCGAGCGGCTTGGTGCGGTCGCGCCCCGACTTGAAGGCGACGGCATGACCGAGAATGTTACGCAGCTCGCCGGCCTCGATCTGGTCGAGGTCGAGGAAGTGGCGCGGTGTCTTGTTGGTGCGGGTCCGGCCGCTCATGACCACGACCGGGCCACGGCGTCGATCATGCCGGCCGCCTCCTCGATATGGCGTTCCTCGACGATGAGTGGCGGCAGCAGCCGTATGGCGTTGTCGCCGGCAGCGACCGTCAGCAGCCCGACACTCCGCAGTTTTTCTACCAGTTCGAGATTGGGTACCGCGCACTTGAAGCCGATCAGCAGGCCCTTGCCGCGCACCTCGACGAAGACCTTCGGATAGGTCTTGGCGAAGGTCTCGAGCCTGCTGCGCAGGGCGCTGGCGATGCGTTGGACCTGCGGCAGGAAGGCGGGCTCGGTCATCACGGTCAGGACCTCGTTCGCGACGGCCATGGCGAGCGGATTGCCGCCGAACGTTGAGCCGTGCGTGCCGGCGGTCATGCCCTTGGCGGCATTCTCGGTGGCGACAAATGCACCGATTGGAAAGCCACCGCCCAACCCCTTGGCGAGCGCCATGATGTCCGGCGTGACGCCGGCCCATTCGTGGGCGAAAAGCTTGCCGGTGCGGCCCATGCCGCTTTGAACCTCGTCGAAGATCAGCAGCAGGCCGAATTCGTCGCACATCGCGCGCAGACCCTTCAGGTAATCGACCGACGCGACCGCGAGTCCACCCTCGCCCTGGACCGGCTCGACGATGACGCCGGCGGTCTCTTTCGAGATCTTGGCGCGCATCTCGTTCAAGTTGCCGTAGGCGACATGGTCGAATCCCGGCGCGGGCGGGCCGAAACCCTTGAGATATTTCTCGGCGCCGGCGGCGGCCAGCGTCGCCAACGTGCGGCCGTGGAACGAGCCGGTGCAGGCGATCAGGCGATACCGTTCCTCGTGTCCGGCTTCCGCGTGATACTTGCGGGCGACCTTGATCGCGCCTTCCATCGCCTCGGCGCCGGAATTGCAGAAGAACGCGGTGTCGGCGAAGCTCAGTGCGACGAGCCGTTCCGCGAGCCGCTGCTGGCCTGCGATCTGGTACAGGTTCGAGCAATGCCAGAGCTTGTGCGCCTGCTCGGTCAACGCGGCGACGAGGCGCGGATGAGCGTGGCCGAGCGATGTCACCGCGACGCCGCTCGAAAAATCGAGATAGCGCCGTCCATTGGTGGCGTAAAGGTAAGGACCCTCGCCGCGGTCGAACGTGAGTTCGCTCCGCGCGTAAGTCGGCATCACGGCTGGAATCACGGGAGTCTCTCCTCGGCAACGAAGATGCAGGTTTGCGGCGGCGTGACGACGACGTTCAACGTCGTCGCGGCAACGCGATCGTTCGCAGCTCCTGGCCGTGCCGGGCGAGCCGCCCGTCTGCACGCTTCATCGCTTGGCTCCAGTCCTCCGGGGAGGTGCGCGGAGTATGGGGTGACGGCTAAGCCCCTGTCAACGCCAGGAGAATCCGCCGAGGCCACACGCGGGCGGCAAGCCGGCCGCGCGTCGTTACGCCTTCAACTTGTAGCCGCGCTTGAACATCACGTGGCACAGCGCAATGAGCGCCGCGTTGGTCGCAATCATGACCGCGACGCCGACGGCGAGCGAGCTGTCCGCGTGGCCGGTGAGACCATAGCGAAAGCCGTCGATCATGTAGAAGAAGGGATTGGCCAGGGCGATGTAGCGCCACGGCGCCGGCAGAAAATTGATCGAATAGAACGTGCCGGAAAGGAACGAGAGCGGCGTCACCACGAAATTGGTGACGGCGGCGATGTGGTCGAATTTGTCGGCCCAGATCGCTCCGATGGTGCCGAGCACCGACAGGCAGAGGGACGCCGCCGCCGCGTGGAACAGCACCAGACCGAAATCGTAGACGTGAATCGGCACGAAGACGGCGATCACCGCGGCAACGACGACGCCAACGGCGAGGCCGCGCGTCACGCCACCCAACGCGAAGCCCCAGACCAATTCGCCTGGGCCCAGCGGCGGCATCAGGACGTCGACGATGTTGCCTTGCACTTTCGCGATCATCAGCGACGACGAAGTGTTGGCGAAGGCGTTCTGCACCATCGCCATCATCACCAAGCCGGGGGCGAGGAATTCCGGATACGGAACGGCGCCGATCACACGCTGCTGGCCGCCCAGCGCGAGCAAGAAAATCGCGAGAAACAGCAGCGTCGTCACGACCGGCGCGGCCACGGTCTGCATGTAGACCTTGAGAAAGCGGCGAACCTCCCGGACATAGAGCGTCCAGAGCCCAAGCCAGTTGACTGCACCGATTGTCCGCGCAGCCGGACCCGTGCCAGCGTCCATATTGAATCTCATCTCCAAGACAGCGAAGCTTATCAGGGGAGAGGCGGCGCACGCCAAGAGAACCCGCAATGGCAGAATCGCGCAAGCCGCGCAAGCTTCCGCGCCGCATGACGGCCGAACGGCTCGAAAATGTCGCGCTGCATTATCTGAGCCGCTACGCAAGCTCCAGCGGCAATCTGCGCCGCGTGTTGATGCGTCGCGTTGCGCGCGCCGCCGCGGCGCACGGCGACGATCCGGCGGCCGGCGCGCAATGGGTCGAGGAGCTGATTGCGCGATTCCAGCGCTCGGGCCTGATCGACGACCGCGCCTATGCGGCACAGAAGGCGGCCAGCCTCCAACGCCGCGGTGCGTCGCGCTTCGGCATTCGCGGCAAACTGCGCCAGAAGGGCGTCGAGGCCGAGCTCATCGACGATGCGATGATGACGCTGGATGACGGCGGATCGGGCACCGCTGAATTTGCCGCGGCGTGCGCTTTGGTCCGCCGCCGCCGACTCGGCCCTTGCCGGCCAGCCGCCAAGCGCGGCGCGATGCGGCAGAAAGATCTGGCAGCGTTGGCGCGCGCGGGGTTCGGTCTTGACGTCGCGCGCCGGGCGCTGAACGCGCCCGATATCGCGACGCTCGAGGCCTGGATGCGTGGCGCAGTCGCGGATCAGAACTAGCCCGATTTTTTCGGTCGCGCACCGTTCCGCGCGCCGGGCTGAGTCGGCGATGTCCCGTCGCCGTCATCCGCGCCAAAATAGATCGTCCGCGTCGGGAACGGCATCTCGATACCTTCGCGGTCGAAGGCCTGCTTCATGCGACGGTTGAACTCGCGCCCGACCGCCCATTGATGGATCGGCAGCGTTTTGATCCGCACTACGATGATGACGGCGGAATCGGCGAAGCGGTCGACGCCGACGACGTCGAGCGGCTCCAGAATCCAGCGCGCGAATTCCTTCTCCTTCCGCATCCCGTCGACAGTCTGGACCAGCACTTTGACGACGCGGTCCGTATCCTCGTGATAGGCGATGCCGACATTGGCGACGTAATACGAATAGTCCTTCGTCAGGTTTTGGATGATCTTGGCCTCGCTGAACGGCACGGTCATCAATGAGCCGTCGAAGGCACGCACTTTGATCGTGCGGATCGACATGGCCTCGACGACGCCGGAATGGCCGCCGCCGAAATCGACGACGTCGCCCACGGCGAAGGTATCGTCCATCAACACGGCGATGCTCGTCATGAAATCCTTGATGATCGACTGCGATCCGAGCCCCGCGATCAGGCCGAAGACGCCGGCGCCGGCGAGCAGCGCGCCGATGTTGATGCCGAGCGCGCCGAGCACGGCGAAGACGACAATGACGCCGATGATGACGAGGGCGATGATGCGCAGGAACGGCACCATGGTTTGCGCGCGTGCCCGGCGGCGGCTGTCGTCTTCGAACCGCAGCATGTGGTGCTCGAGCGCGAGCACGAACGCCTCCCATGCGATCACCGCCGCCGCCAGAACGATGACGATGCTTGCCACGCTGTCGACGACGGGACTGGCGGCGGTCGCCTGCAGCCACAGGAACGAATCGATGCCCCAGGCCTGCAGCAGCGCCAGCGCCGCGACGACGTAGATCGCCAGCGACGTCAACGTTGTCAGCACCGGGATGTAGCGATTGGTGCGTGTCTCGAGCGTCGGGAAGCGCGCCTTGAGCTCGGGCCTGACGGCAAATCCGCGCTCGCTAGCGCGGCTGACGAATTGCGCCGCCAACGCCGCCGCGAGGACGACGACGGCGCTCAATAACGTGGCGCGCAGCAGGAAAACGAAGCCGCCCTGGATGTGCAGCACCGAGATTCCAAACGTGCCGGTGATGATGACGATCGCCAGGATGTGCCACGCGTCCGCAAGCCGGTGGCGCAACAGCCGCCAGCCACGGCGGCCGGCCGCGTCGCCTGTTGGGCCGCGCAGCCACAGCGCGACGGCCGTTTTGTTCTGCAGGACGAAGATGTTCGCTAGAATGCCCAAGACGAGCACGACGACGCGCAGAAGAATCGCGTAGATCGCGCCAGGCACGCTGAGCCACCACGCGCAGCCGGCGAGCGCGAAGCCGTAGAGCCCGAAATTGGCGAAACGCCGGATCCAAATATAGAGGTAATTGCGCGTTTCCTCGCCGAGCGGATAGAGCGCCAGCGCGCTCGGTGACAGCAGGACGACCCGCGCGCCAGCCGAAACCGTGCGTGACCACAGATAGGCGGAGATCACCGTGATCGCCACGCGCTCGGTGACGAAGCGCGGCGCGGTCAAGGGCAAGACGAAAAACGCTACGGTTGCGAATGCGGCGATCGGCAAGGCCTCGAACACGGCGTTGAGAAGCAGGTAAACCAGCCGCCACGCCATCGCCTCGCCGATACGGGCGCCGAATTGTCGGGCCGGACCGCGCAGCAGGAACCACACCAGCCAATCGGCGACTATGGCGAGGCCGATGACGATTGCGAGCCGGGTGCTGATCTCGAACCAACGGTGCCTGGTCTGGCTGCTGCTTGCCTGGTCGCGCAGCCAGGCGCCGACACGTGGCGCGTCGACCACGACCGCGGCCGCGGCGAGAAATTCGCCACCGATCGCCTGCGCCTCATCCGATAGCATGGCGAAAAAATTGTGCACGGCTTGGGTGGGCGATTTCTGCTGGACGCCGCGTTGTGCGACGATCAGGCCCTGCAGTTCCTTGACCAGTTTTTGCCGGGCCGTCGGGTCTTGGATCGTGTTGACGAGATTCTGCAGATCGTCTGCGTTGACCGGCGGCGTCGCTTGCGCAGGTGGCGGTGTCGTCGGCTGTACGGCCGGCGCGGGCGCGGGCGCGGCGACGGCTTGCGCACGTGCCGGGCTTGCCGCCAGTATCGACAGCAGACCGAAAAGTAGCGCGAGCGTGCGCAAAGAGCGAGCGGCTTTCAAGGCGGGCAAGCTTAGCCGCCCGCTCGTGCCGCGCCAACGGTCACAGCAAGCCGGCGAGGCGCGCGGCCGCGGCGCTTAGCAGCGCGATACCAGAGACGGTAAGGAGCGCGCCCGAGAATCGCGGCAGCCACGCCATGCCGACCCGGCGCAGCGCCGGAGCCGCGAGACACAAGCTGACCCACCACGTGAGCGAGCCGGAGAACACGCCGATCACCAATGCGGCGATGCTGAGCTTACCCGATGCCGGGTCGAAGCCGATCTGGGTGAAGATCGCGGCGAACGCCAAGATGGTGATCGGATTGGTGACGGCCAGCGCGAAGGTGGAGATGAACGCGGCCGCGAGGCGCTCATGATCGATCGGCCCGATCTGAACCTGGCGCGGCGCGAACAAGCCCTTCAGGCCAATCACTAGAAGGAAACTACCGCCGCCGAGACCGAGGGCATCACGCCAGGCGAAGAGCCAGTCGCGGATGAAGGTCAGACCGAAGCCGGCGATGGCGCCGAAAAAGGCGTCGGCGCAGGCGGCGCCAAAGCCCGAAACGAGCCCGAAAATCGCGCCTTCGATCAGGGTGCGCCGCACGCACAGCATACCGGCCGGGCCCACGGGAATCGCAAGGATAAGGCCGACGACGACTCCTTTGGCGAAGGTGAGGGCCAGCATGTCTCCGGTCCGGCGGAACGCGCCGCGGACCATAGTCCAGTTGCTGGGTTAGCGGCCAGCGGGCCGGCGACG
>DATLUT010000136.1:0-10512 GCA_035532975.1 Allostellaceae bacterium | reverse complement strand
TGGCGCCTTGGCCCGGCGCAGGCCGGTGTAGAGCGACATCATCGTGCCCTGCGAGAAGCCGACGAGCGCGAGGCGCGAGTCGTCGAGCCCACGCGCCGCGAGCAGCTCGTCGAGAAAATGATCGAGGATCGGCGCCGCCTGTCGGATGCCGGCGAGGATCGCCGCGGGCGAGCGGTCTTGCAGGCTGAACCATTGCCGGCCCGTCGGCCCCATGTCGCACGGAAAGGGCGCGTGCGGCGAGACGAATTCGGTGTCGGGCAGCAGCGGCGACCAGTACGGCGCCAGGCCGATCAGGTCGTTGCCGTCGGCGCCGATGCCGTGCAGCAGCACGACGACGCTGGCGGGCGGCTTACCCGACGCCGGCGGCAGCGCCATGCCTTGCAGATGCGGCGGATGCGCGTGCGAATGCGGATGATCGGCCATGGTCTCCTCGTTTTGGCGCGACAGCGATAGACGAAGCGACGGTGGCTGTCACGCCTGTGCGACACATCACCCCCACCCTAACCCTCCCCCCTCGAGGGGGAGGGAATGGGAGGGGGGCGATTCATGTTCTAAATTGCGCCCATGTCCGTCGTCACGCGCTTCGCGCCGAGCCCGACCGGCTACCTGCATCTCGGCCACGCCTATGCGGCGCTGCTCGCGTTCGACATCGCGCGCCAGCGCGGTGGCCGCTTTCTGCTGCGCATGGAGGACATCGACACCGGCCGCTGCCGCGCCGAGTACGCCGACGCGATCGAGGACGATCTCTCGTGGCTCGGCATTGCCTGGGACGGCGGCGTGCGCAAGCAGTCGGAGCATTTCGACGATTATCGCGCCGCCCTGTCCCGGCTCGAGGATATGGCGATGATCTACCCGTGCTTCTGCACACGCGCCGTGATCAAGGCCGAGCTCGATTCATCCATTGCCGCGTCGCACGGTCCCGCCGGACCAGTCTATCCGGGTATCTGCCGCGATCTCTCCGCAACCGAGCGCGCGGCGCGCATTCGCCAGGGCTTGTCCTATGCGCTTCGGCTCGACGTTGCCAAGGCGCAGGCGCTGACCGGGCCGCTGTTCTGGGAGGACGAGCTCAAGGGTCCGGTCGAGGCCGCGCCGATCTTGCACGGCGACATCGTGCTGGCGCGCAAGGATACGCCGACCTCGTATCATCTCGCGGTGACGATCGACGACGCGCTGCAAGGCGTCACGCTGGTGACGCGCGGCGAGGATTTGTTCGCGGCGACCGATCTCCACCGCCTGCTTCAGGCGCTGCTTGGTTATCCGACGCCGCGCTATCGCCACCACAAGCTGCTGACCGATGCGTCGGGCCAGCGCTTCGCGAAGCGCGATCAGGCGGTGACGCTGCGCGGCCTGCGCGCCATCGGTAAGACGCCGGCCGAGGTGCGCACGATGGCGGAGGTTCCAAGGTAGGCCGCGCCCGGCTCAATCGTGCCTGGTCGTGCGCGCCGTCGAAATTGGCACTGCCGCCCAAAATTTGAGCAGGCTTGACGGTTCTGACTGCGACGGTTGACCAAAGGGACCGTGTAAGCCGGCGCAATCGAGGCGAATCCCGCGCCGAGGCCTTGGCATGTAACTTGCCGCGCTTGCAGTGGAATCAGCGCGCCGATCACCGTCGGAACGCGTCGGGGATCAATGAGCCCGCCAGGTTTCGGCCAGAGGCTTACGGGAAACGGTCATGAGGACTGCCATTCCACACTCCGTTCGACCAGCAGGCCGCGCGCGACGGTCATCGGCCGCGACGTCGCCGGAATATCCCGTCGACCGTTCGGCGGGAATCCTTCTCGTCGAGAACAAAGATCTCGCCGCCCGCAAGCCCGGGCTTATCGATCGCTTGTGCGAAGAAGACCGCCGGCGGGTGCTGCGCTACAGCCATCGTCGGACGTTGAAACGCCACGAGCTGCTATTCGCGCAAGGCGATCCGCATGACGGCATCGTTACGATCGAGTCCGGCCGGATCCGCAGCTTCTATACGGCGCCGTCCGGGCGCGAAATCACGCTGGCCTATTGGTTCCCCGGCAATTTTATCGGCGGTCCGAACGTCTTCGGTGGCGGAACCCACATGTGGGCGGCTGCCGCGGTGCAAACCAGCGAGGTGACCGTGCTGCCGGGCCGTCCGCTCCGCGAGTTGGCGGCAACGATTCCGGACCTCGCGCTCGGCCTCATCGACGCCCTCGCTTTCAAGGCGACGTGTTATTCGACCGTCGCCCAGATGCTGGGCACGCGGTCGATCGGCGAACGACTTGCGCAGCTCCTGATGTTCCTCGCCAACACGTATGGGATTGACGAGGCGAACGGCATCTTCATCGCTGCCTCGTTCAGCCACAGCGATCTGGCGCATCTTGTCGGCGCCACGCGGCAGTGGGTCACGATCAGCCTGACGCGACTGCAAAAGGCGGGCGTCGTCCAATATCGCCGGGGCATGCTGCTGATCCGCAAGCCCGAACAACTCGCCGCCGTGTGCTCGGGCATCGAGTGAACGGCGCCGCCGCGCGCCAGCCCGTGCCCTGATTAAGGCCCGCGCAATTTCGGCTGGGTGTCAATAAATCGACAAATGCGCAAGTCGCTGATTCGACAGCGACTATCGCCGATTCAGGCCGCCGTCCGGCCGCTGGCCTCGCGCTTGCAGGGGTGATGGCTGATGCGGCGCGCGGCCAGCTTCGCGCACCGCACGTTGGGGCCACGACAGGCAAGGAGTTCGCTGGATGAGCGGGTCAGGTCCCGGTTTGCAGCTCCGCAACGAACCGACGATGTCCGCGCTGGAAAAGAGCGTGCTCGATGGCATCACAGAGCAAGCCTGGCTCGACCTCGCACGTGAACTGATTCCGGCAGGCCAGCCGGCGGCCGAGAATCCCCTCGATCCTGATCTGCCGTCCGGTCGGGAGGAGGGGATCGCCCTCGTCGTCGCGGAAAAGCTTCGTGCGCTGGGCTTCGCGGTCAGCCTCGCGGCCAAACGACCAGGCCGGCCCAACGTCATCGGTGTGTGGCCTGGCCGCGGCGACGGCCCGTCGCTCATCCTCAACGACCATCTCGACACCTATCCCGCCGGCGATCCCGCGGCGTGGACCATGACCGACGGTCGGCCCTACAAGCCGACGCGACACGGCGACCGCCTGTACGCGCGCGGCACGTCCGACACGCGCGGCAATCTCGCTTGCACGCTGCTCGCCGCGCGGGCGATCCGCGCCGCGGGCGTCGATTTGCAGGGTACGCTGCAATGCGTTTACACGGTCGATGAGGAGAAGAACGGTCCCGACGGTTCGATCTACCTCCTCGACGAGTACGGTCTGAAGGGCGACGTCGAAATCACCTGCGAGCCGACGGGCTGGACGAAGCCCGACGGCAGTTGGGGCATAGGTATCGCCGTCGCGAACAGCGGAAATTTCCTCGTCGAGATCGAGACGCGCGGATTCAAGACGCATCTCTGGCGACCCGACACCGGCATCAATGCCGCCGCAAAGATGGCGCGGCTGCTCGCCGCGCTCGAGACCATGGCCTTCACCCATAAGGCGCCGCGGCTTTATGGCGGCACCCGGCCGATGGTGACCGTGCTGCGGATCGCCGCCGGCGTGCCGGGCGAGATGCAGTTCACGCCCGACCGCTGCACGGCCGTGCTTGGCGTCGTCGGGATCGTGCCGGGGATGACGATCGAAAGCGTCATGGCCGATATCGACGCCGCCGTCGCTGCCGAACGCGCCAAGGACGCGACGCTGGAAGCGAATGCCCGGCCGTTTCCGAACGCTCTGTTCGTGCACGGAACGATCGAACAGGACGTGGCGGCGCAGCCGACCGATGCTCTGCGGCGCGCCTATCTCGCGGTGCTGGGCGAGGAGCCGGAGATCTATCGCAAGAACGCCTTCAACGACACCATCCGCTTCTCCGAGCGCGGCATTCCCGCCATCACCTTCGGTCCGGGCGAAGACGGCTGGCCGCCGATCAACGAATACATCGGCGTTCAGAAGTCCGTCGCGGCGACCAAGGTTCTCGCGCTCACGGTGCTGAACATTCTCGGCGGCCGTCCCGCGAACGGCGGTCAACTGTGACCAGTCTGGCGGTGACGTTGCGACGCACGCTGCGCATCCGGGATGCGGCCCGCCCGGTCACCCCCTTTAGGCTCCTCGGTCTATCGACCGAACGGCTCCTGACGATCGCCACCATCACCGCCATCGTGTTGGCGTGGTTCGTTCTCACGCGCTTCGATCTCGTCAATCCGCTCTTCCTGCCGGCTCCCGCGGCGGTGTGGGACGCCTTCATCCGGACGGCGAGCACCGGTTACCAGGGAAGCCGGCTCGACCAGCATCTCCTCGCCAGCCTCGAGCGCGTTCTCGCCGGTTGGTCGCTCGCCTGCGTGGTCGGCATACCGCTCGGCTTCCTGATGGGCTTGAGCACCAAGATCAAGGCGGTATTCGATCCGGTCATCGAGTTCTACCGACCGCTGCCGCCGCTCGGACTCTACACGCTGATCGTGCTGTGGCTCGGGATCGGCGAGGAGTCCAAGGTCGCGCTGCTGTTCCTCGCCGCCCTGCCGCCGATCTCCATCAGCGCCACCGAAGCCGTCGCGGGAATCGACAAGCGCTATCTGACCGCGGTGCAGTCGCTCGGCGCGACCCGCGGGCAGCTCCTGCGCCACGTCATCCTGCCGGCCTGCCTGCCCGGTATCTGCACCGGCATGCGCATCAGCCTCGGCTTCACCTATTCGGTTCTGGTCGCCGCCGAAATCGTGGCGGCCACCGCTGGCCTCGGCTGGATGGTGTGGGACGCCGCGAAGTTCCTGCTGAGCGACGTGGTGATCATGGGGCTGATCGTTCTCGGGCTGACCGGTCTCGTGCTCGACCTTCTGCTGCGACGCCTGGAACGCGCGCTGACGCCGTGGCGCTTCATTTGAACAACGAGAGGGGCAACGACGATGATCATGAAACGCATGAATAGGCCGCGTGCGACCGCGATGGCGGGCGCACTCGGAATGCTGCTGATGTGTTGGACGGCGGCTGCGCACGCCGCCGATGCGCCGACATCGATCCGCGTCGGCTACGTCGACCTCGTCAACGCGCAGATCCTCGCCAAGGTGCTTCACCTTACCGACAAGTCGGTCCACGTGCCGGTGACCTGGATAAAGTTCGGTTCGGGCGGCGATCTCAACCGCGCGGTGGCGGCGGGCCAGATCGATTTCGGCGGCGTCGGCAATCCGCCCGCTACCATCGGCATCACCCGCGGCCTGCCTTATCAGGGGATTTTCGTGCTCGACGAGCTCGGACCCGTTGAATCGCTCGTCGCACGCTCGCCGATCAAGTCGATCAAGGACCTCAAAGGCAAGACCATCGCGACGCCGTTCGGCTCGACCTCGCATTACGAGCTGATCGCGGCGCTGGCCGGCGCCGGCCTCAATCCGGCCGACGCCAAAATCCTGGACATGGACCCGCCCGACGCTTTCGCGGCCTGGAGCCGCAAGGACATCGACGCCGCTTATATCTGGGAGCCGGTACTCGGCAAGATGGAAGCTTCCGGCGGCAAGATCCTCATGGACAGCGGCACCATGGCCCGACACGGCTATCCCACCTGGGATGTCGGCGTCGTCATGACGGACTTCGCCGCCAAATATCCCGCCGTCGTCGTCAATTATCTCAAGGCCGAATGCCAGGCGATCGACTACTGGCATCAGCATCCGAAGGAGTCCGCCGCCCTCATCGCCAAGGAGCTGAACCTGACGGTGGCGGAAACCACACGTGAAATGAGCGGCACGTACATGATCCCGTGCCAGCGCCAGCTGACGGCCGGATATCTCGGCACGCCAGAGCACAAGGGCAAGTTCGTCGGCACGCTGATCGCGACGGCGAAGTTCCTGAAGGCGCAGAACCGGCTTCCGGGGGTCAAGGATGACGCCGTCTATGCCGGTTTCATCAACCCGAGCTTTCTCGTGGCGGCCGTGAAGCGATGAACGTCGTCGCGGCGTTCATGCGTGGTCCCCGCGAGACCGCTCCCGAGGCGTCGGGGCGCGATCCACCGCTGCGGGGTCGTATCTCGGTGCGTCACCTGAGCGTGGCCTATGCAGGCGGCATCGGCGGACCGGCCGTCGCCGACTTTAATCTGGAGGTCGAGCCGGGCGAATTCGTTTGCCTGCTCGGGCCGTCGGGTTGCGGCAAGTCGACCGTCCTGAACGCCGTTGCCGGCCTCATTCCCGCATCCAGCGGCGATGTCTTCGTCGATGACGAGAAGGTGGAAAAACCCGGCGCCGAACGCGGCATGGTCTTCCAGCAGCCGACCCTGCTGCCGTGGAAAACGGTGCTCGACAATGTTGCGCTGGGGCCGCTGCTCAACGGCCATTCTGCGGACGAGGCCGATCAGACGGCGCGCTCGTTTCTGGCGCTCGTCGGCCTCGCCGGTTATGAGAAGCAATACCCGTCGCAGTTATCGGGCGGCATGCAGCAGCGCGTCGGCATCGTCCGCGCGCTCGCCAACTACCCGCGCGTCCTGCTGATGGACGAGCCGTTCAGTGCGCTGGATGCCCAGACCCGCGCCACCATGCACGAGGCGCTGCTCGCCATCTGGTCGGAGTTCCGCACCACCGTGCTGTTCGTCACGCACGACATCGACGAGGCGGTGTTCCTCGGCGACCGCGTCGTGGTGATGAGCGCGGCGCCTGGCCGCATCCTCGACGTCAGGCCGGTGAAACTACCGCGCCCCCGTCAGCCGGAAATGCTCTTCAGCGAGCCGTTCACCAGCGTCAAGCGGCGCTGCTTCGAGCTGATCCGCGCCGAAGGCGCCAAGGGCTTCCACAAGCAGCCCGGCGTTTCCGACGTCATCGGCACACGACGGCAATAGGTCGCCAAGGCGGCTATCGGCGCCGACATTGGCCGTGTGCTTACGGTCCGCCGCTCGCCCAGATGTTCACCACATAAGCGATCGCCTGTTTGGCGCCCCAATAGCCGTAGCGCACGATCGGGTCGAACCAGACGGCGAGCACGACGAGCAGCGCGGCATAGACGATCCAGCGTCGCCAGCGCGGATATGCGAAGAAGCGCGCGCCGCAATGCGGACAGAACCGCGCCGTCGTGCTGACCTTGCCCCGGCATTCGCGGCATTCGATGAGCATGCGCGCGCCTAGTCCAGCGGCCGATGCAGGCCGGTGACAAGGTCGAGATACTCGGCGTCGTCGGGCCCGATCACGCCGTGGCGCAGCGCGAAGTCGATGATCACCAGGTTGACGTTGAACTTGAAGTCGTCGGTCTCGCGCACCCGCGCCACCACCTCGGCCGCGTCCATCAGCGCGAACGACACGATCTCGCCGTCGGTGTTGCGCGGCGTGAACGCCGCCGGAGTCTCGATGTCGTAGACGAACAGCACGTCGTCGCGCACGCCGTCCGGCGTGCCCATGCGATACGAGATCGCGCCGGCCGGCACGGCACGCGCGGTCAGGTCGCGCGGCATCGCCGCCTCTTCCTCGCCCTCCTTGAGCAACGTCTCGGCGAGGCCGTAGTTGCGGCCGATGCCGCCCGCGACAAGGTTGTCGAATTTGTTGGGCGCGACGATCTTGTCGGGGGCCCGCCGGCCGATCCACAGCTTCAAGGCGCCGCCGTCGCGCCGCCAGCCGTTGAGATGGACGCCATAGGCGCGCGCGCCGAAGAATGGCACCGCGCCGCGGTCGAGGTCGAAGCGCGGCGGCGCATCCCAGCGCTCGGCGACGGCGAAGTACTCGTGCCGGTACTTGGCGACGACGCCGTGCGCGACCAGCGCCTCGACCGTTTCGTCGATCCGCGCCGTGAGCTGGGCGCGATCGCCTTTGGCGACGATCCGCACCGCTTCGGCACCGACGTCGAAGACCGCGGGAAATCGCTGGAGCCGCGCGGCGTTGTCGCGGCGCACCAGGCCGACCCGCGCACCGCCGTGGAGCAGGGGCAGAAAATTGGCTGCGTCCCAAGTGTTGCACGCGCGGATGTGGCGCAGCAGGTTCATCGCGCCATCTCAGCACGTCGGCGGGTCGGCGGCGTGACAAAACCGGGACGCCGCGGCGCCCGGCGCCCATGTCCCAATTCCGTCACTTTGTTTCCCGGTGTGGCCATATTCGCTGCCTAGCTATGGGCGTGTTCCCGATGGTCGGGACGGAGGATCGCCATGCGCAATCTGATCGCCTGCTTGTGCCTCGTCGCGTCGGCGGCGCTCGCCGGCTGTGGCTCGGTTGGCGAGCCGGCGCCGTCGACCGCGCGCGCCATCGAAAGCGATATCTCGGCCGCTCACAACAACGGTCCGACCGCGGAACAGGTCGGCCAGACGGTGGTTCCGGACGTCAACTCGCCGCGCGATACGTCGGTGATTCCCGACGTGACCGTGCCCATCAACAACGCGTATTAGCTTCGCGCCATCGGGCCGGGCCGAATCAGCTCGGCTCGAGCTCGCTATCCCAGTACAGGAAGTCGCGCCAGGAGTGGTGCAGGAAATTGGGCGGGAAGGCGCGGCCGTTCTCACGCAGCATCTGCGTCGTCGGCTGCACCGGGCGGTGGCGCGGATAGAGACCGCTCTCCGCGGGAATGCGGTTGCCCTTGATCAGATTGCAGCCCGAGCACGCGGTAACGACGTTCTCCCAGGTCGTGTGTCCGCCACGCGAGCGCGGCACGACGTGGTCGAAGGTCAGGTCGTGGGACGGAAAGTCGTCGCCGCAGTATTGGCAGTTGAAGCGGTCGCGCAGGAAGACGTTGAACCGCGTGAAGGCGGGCCGCCGCGCCATCGGAATGTATTCCTTGAGCGAGATGACGCTCGGCAGCTTCATCTCGAAGGATGGGCTGCGCACGACGCGGTCGTATTGCGAGACGACGCTGACGCGCTCGAGGCAGACCGCCTTGATCGTCTCCTGCCACGACCAGAGCGAAAGGGGAAAGTAGCTCAGCGGACGGAAATCCGCATTGAGCACCAAGGCAGGACAACTATCGAGCGCGACCGACAACCAGCCTCCAATTCCCGGCAGGCTCGGGCCCGCCTTTGCCGGGCATTAAAGCCAAAAAATTGTGACGCTGCAATGTCATCGCGTGGAGGGTGTCTGGTGCCGCAGTTTAGGGGAATCAGCCAAACCGATTCGGATATGACCCAGCCCACCTTACAACGGGACTGAACACCGGGTCTCCTGATGGATACGCGGATAACGCATGGCCGACTGTAGGGTTTCTCTCGCCGCTGCGGATGATTACGGGCTACAAAGCGGTTCCACCACGGTTGCGGAAGCCACGATGTCTGCCATTTCGGTCTCGCATATCTGCAAGACCTACGCATCCGGCTTCCAGGCACTCAAAGACATCAATCTCGACATTCGCCGCGGCGAAATTTTTGCGCTGCTCGGCCCGAACGGCGCCGGCAAGACGACGCTGATCGGCATCATCTGCGGCATCGTGAAACCGACGACGGGCACCGTCACGGTGGACAGTCACGACATTATCGCCGACTACCGCGCCACCCGCTCGCTGATCGGGTTGGTGCCGCAGGAGCTCACCACCGACGCCTTCGAGACGCCGCCAGCAACCATGCGCTTTTCCCGCGGGCTGTTCGGGTTGCCGCCGAACCCCGCCCACATCGAGAAAGTGCTCAAAGAGCTTTCGCTATGGGACAAGAGAGACGCCAAGATCAGGATGCTGTCCGGCGGCATGAAGCGCCGTCTGATGATCGCCAAGGCGCTGGCGCACGAGCCGCAAATCCTGTTCCTCGACGAGCCGAGCGCCGGTGTCGATGTTGAATTGCGCAAGGACATGTGGCAGCTCGTGCGCGAACTGCGCGCCTCCGGCGTCACCATCATCCTCACCACGCATTACATCGAAGAAGCCGAGGACATGGCCGATCGCGTCGGCGTCATCAACAAAGGCGAGATCGTCCTGGTCGAGGACAAGGCCGAGCTGATGCGTAAACTCGGCAAGAAGCAATTGTCGCTCGAACTGCGGGAACGCCTCGATGCAATCCCGGCCGCATTGTCGAATTATCGGCTGACCTTGGCCGTCGGCGGCAGGGAATTGACCTACACCTACGACACCAAGGGCGAGCACACCGGGATCACGGCATTGCTCGACGATCTCGGCCGCGCCGGCATCAAATTCAAGGATTTGCAGACCACGCAAAGCTCGCTCGAGGACATTTTCGTCGATTTGGTGAGGCAGCGGTGATGAATCTCTACGGCGTGCGCGCGATCTATCTGTACGAGATGGCGCGGACCGGACGCACGCTGTTTCAGAGCGTCGTGTCGCCCGTGATCTCGACCTCGCTGTATTTCATCGTGTTCGGCGCGGCGATCGGCTCGCGCATCACCCAGATCGAGGGCGTAAGCTACGGCTCCTTCATCGTGCCCGGCCTGATTATGCTGATGTTGTTGACGCAAAGCGTGACCAATGCCTCGTTCGGCATTTATTTCCCGCGCTTCGTCGGCACCATCTACGAAATCCTTTCGGCACCGGTGTCGTCGTTCGAGATCGTGCTCGGCTATGTCGGCGCGGCGGCGACCAAGTCGGTCGTTCTCGGCCTTATCATTCTGGCGACATCGTTCCTGTT
>DATLUT010000135.1:0-2200 GCA_035532975.1 Allostellaceae bacterium | reverse complement strand
CGTCTTGTGTGTCGTCGTCGTGACGACATGCGCGTGCGGCAGCGGGCTGGGGTGCATGCCGCCGGCGACAAGGCCGGCAAAATGCGCCATGTCGACCATCAGGATCGCGCCGACCTCGTCAGCGATCGCACGGAACCGCGCGAAATCGATGACGCGCGGATAGGCCGAGCCGCCGGCGATGATGATCCGCGGCTTGTGCTCGCGGGCGAGCCGCGCCACCTCGTCGAGATCGATGCGCTGATCCTGGCGGCTGACGCCGTACGGGACGGCTTTGAACCATTTACCGGAAAGATTCGGCGGCGCGCCGTGCGTCAGGTGGCCGCCCGCAGCCAGCGACAGGCCGAGGATGGTGTCGCCCGGCTTGGCGAGCGCAAGGAGCACCGACTGGTTCGCCTGGCTGCCCGAGTGCGGCTGCACGTTGGCGAAGCGGCAATCGAAGAGCCGCTTCGCGCGCTCGATCGCGAGCGTCTCGGCTTCGTCGACGTACTGGCAACCGCCGTAGTAGCGCCGGCCGGGATAACCTTCGGCGTATTTGTTGGTGAGTGGGGAGCCCGCGGCCTCGAGCACGGCGCGGCTCACGATGTTTTCGGACGCGATCAACTCGATCTCGTTGCGCTGCCGGCCGACTTCGCGCTCGATCGCCGCGGCCACCTCGGGATCGCTATCGCCGAGACCGGACGAAAAGAAATCGCTCCACTCGCGACTCGCTAGCTTTCCGGCCGTCAGCGACATTGTTCCACCCTCCCGTTCTGGTATACCGAATACCACTGGCTACCTTTGAATAACAATGGAAATGTTTTCCATTTCCATACATACCTCGATTTTGCCTCTTTCCCTTGCGGAAATTTTGTCGCAGGTGGAAAATGAGACACGATTCCGTCACACTTACCCTCGACGAAGGGCACTTTGACGGGCACTTGGTCAAAGCGGCGGCGCGAGCTGACGCAGGAGTTGTCGAATGGCCGTACGGCCGCAAGCCACGAAAGCGACGCCGCTCGAGCTGCAGGCGCTTGGACCGCATCTCGGCGGCTCGGTCCAGGCACTTGAGCGCGGCCTGAAGCTGCTCGCCGTCATCGCCGAGGCGGATGGCCTGTCGCTCACCGGTCTCGCCCAGCGGGCCGGCATCGCCCCGTCGACCGCGCACCGGATTCTCGTCACACTGAAAGCCGGCGACTTCGTCTATTGCGATCCGCATGGCGGCTATCTGATCGGTGTTCAGGCGTTTCGCATCGGCAGTGCGTTCCTGCGCAACCGCAAACTGGCCGATGCCGGGCGCGGCGTCATGCGCCGCTTGATGGAAGACAGCGGCGAAACCGTGAACATGGGCATCGAGGACGACGGCTACGTGGTCTTCATTTCTCAGACCGAAAGCCATCAATCGGTGCGCGCATTCCATCGCCCGGGATCGCGCAGCCTGTTGCACGCGTCGAGCATCGGCAAGGCGATCATGGCGGCGCACGACGACGACGAAGCCATTGAGCGGCTCCACCGCAGCGGCATGCCGAAGTTCACCGAACGCACGATCGTCGATCCGGCGGCGCTGCTCGCCGATCTGGCCCAGGTGCGCAAGCGCGGCTGGGCAATCGACAACGAAGAACGTGCCGAGGGTCTGCGTTGCGTCGGCGCCGCAGTTTACAACGAGCACGGCGAAGTCATCGGCGCCATCTCGGTTTCTGGACCGACCGTGCGCATGACGGAAGAGCGCATCGGCGAGCTTGGACCGATGGTCAAGCGCGCGGCCGCCGAAATCACCGATCGCGTTGGCGGCAAAATTCCCGCCTAAATACGAAAGATGCTGCTTGGCTTGAGGGGCGAGCCGGGCCGCGACTGCCGGCTTACCGCATGCCGATAAAGCCGAAAAACCGGATCGGCAGGCAGCCCGGCACGGGCGGCCCGTGATATTGCCATCCGCCTGGAAGATCGGGATGCACCACGTCGGCACAGACCGGCGCACCGGCTGACGCCACCCGCTGCGGGTGCGGCGCCGGCTGCGCGGGCTGGATGGGACGTCGGACAACATGCGCAGGCGCCTGGCGCCGCGCGACGGGGCGCTTCGGTGGGCGGACCGCTGCGGTGGGATTGGGCGGTGCGGTGACCGCAGGTGCAGCGACTGCCGGCGCGCTGACATCCGACGCCGGGGCGGCCGGCGCTCCGGCGTCGTCGGCCGGTGGCAATTGCGCTGACGCGACAGCCATCGCCG
>DATLUT010000134.1:0-4293 GCA_035532975.1 Allostellaceae bacterium | reverse complement strand
CCCGCCACCGGGTGAATGGCGTAGTGCACGGTGACGCCTTCCTTTTTGAGGACGTCGGCCATCTCCTTGAGCGCGTGCTGCGCCTGGGCCACGGCCATGCCGTAGCCCGGCACGATGATCACCGAGCTCGCGTTCTTCAGGATGAAGGCGGCGTCGTCGGCGCTGCCCGACTTGACGGCCTTGTCGGTGATAGCGCCCGCTGCGGCCGCGCCGCCTTCGGTGCCGAAGCCGCCCAGGATGACGTTGAAGATCGAGCGGTTCATCCCCTTGCACATGATGTAGGAGAGGATGGCGCCCGACGATCCCACCAGCGCGCCGGTGATGATCAGCAGCGAGTTGGCGAGCGTGAAGCCGATGCCGCATGCCGCCCAGCCCGAGTAGCTGTTCAGCATCGAGATCACCACCGGCATGTCGGCGCCACCGATCGGCAGGATTAGCAGCAGGCCGAGCAGCAGCGACAGGCCCACGATCGCCCAGAACGTGACCGGCAGCTGGGCGATCACGAACCAGACGATGAGGGCGACGAGCGCGATGCCGAGCAGCGCGTTCAAGGGATGCTGGCCGGGAAATACGAGCGGCTTGCCGGTGATCAGCCCCTGCAGCTTGCCGAAGGCGATGATCGAGCCGGTGAAGGTGACGGCACCGATGGCTGTGCCAAGGCTCATCTCGATCAGGCTGTGGGCCTGGATCGCGCCAAGCTGGCCGATGCCGTAGGCGGCGGGCGCATAGAATGCCGCCGTCGCCACGCAGACGGCGGCAAGGCCCACCAGGCTGTGGAACGCAGCGACGAGCTGCGGCAGCGCCGTCATCTGGATGCGGAGCGCGATGAAGGTGCCGACCGAGCCGCCGATCACGATGCCGCCCGCGATCACGCCGTAGCTGAGGACACCCGGCGATGCCAGCGTGGTGCCGATGGCGATCACCATGCCGACGATGCCGTAGAGATTGCCGCCGCGCGCCGTTTCGGGCGAGGACAGGCCCCGGAGCGCCATGATGAAGCAGACGCTGGCGACGAGGTAGAGCAGCGCGGCCAGATTAGCGCTCATTTGCCGGCTTTCTCCTTGGGCGCCTTTTTCTTGAACATCTGCAGCATGCGCTGCGTGACGATGAAGCCGCCGAAGATGTTGACCGAGGCGAGCGTCACCGCGACGAAGCCCATCACCTTGGAAAAGCTGACGCCAGCCGGGCCGGCGGCGATGAGCGCGCCGACGATGATCACCGACGACACGGCATTGGTGACGCTCATCAGCGGCGAATGCAGCGCCGGCGTGACGCGCCAGACGACGTAATAGCCGACGAACACCGCCAGCACGAAAACGGTGAGAAAGAATACGAAGACGTCGGCGTGCGCGCCGGTATCCATCGCTCAGCCTCCCGCCAGTTGCGGATGGACGACCTTGCCGTCGCGCGTCAGCAGGCTCGCTTTCACGATCTCGTCGGTCTCGTCGATTTTGAGCGCCTTGTCCTTGACGATGAGGCCGAGGAAGGCAAACAAGTTGCGGGCGTAGAGCGCGCTGGCGTCGACCGCGATGCGCGAGGGCATGTTGCTGTGGCCGATGATCGCGACGCCGTTCGCCGTGGTCACGGTCTCGTCGGGCTTGCTGCCTTCGACGTTGCCGCCCTGCTCGACGGCGAGGTCGACGATCACCGAACCGGCGCGCATCACCGCCACCATCTCCTTGGTGATCAGGATCGGCGCCTTGCGGCCGGGAATGAGCGCGGTGCAAATCACGATATCGATCTTTTTGAGGGCTTCGGTGACGTGCTCGCGCTGGCGCCGCGTGAAATCCTCGCTCGCCTCCTTGGCGTAACCGCCGGCGGTTTCCATCGCCTTCATCGCCTCGAGATCGACCGCGAGGAAGCTGGCGCCGAGGCTTTCGACCTGTTCCTTGGCGGCGTAACGCACGTCGGTTGCCGAAACCACGCCGCCGAGGCGACGTGCGGTCGCGATCGCCTGCAGGCCAGCGACGCCGGCGCCCATAACCAGGACGCGGGCCGGCGCGACGGTGCCGGCGGCGGTCATCATCATTGGCATGGCGCGGCCGAAATAGTCGGCGGCGTCGAGGACCGCCTTATAGCCCGCGAGGTTCGCCTGGCTCGACAGCACGTCCATCGCTTGGGCGCGGGTGATGCGCGGCACGAGCTCCATCGCGAACGCCGTCAGCCCGGCCTTGGCATAGGCCTGGACCTCGTCCTTGTTCTGCAGCGGCGCGAGCATGCCGATCAGCACGGCGCCGGCTTTCATCGCCTTGATCTCGTCGGCCGTCGGCCGCTGCACCTTGAGCACGATCTCCGCGCCGAGCGCGGCTGCGGCATCGCCGAGCTGCGCACCAGACGCGGCATAGGCATCGTCGGGGTAGGCAGCACCGATCCCGGCGCCGCGTTCGACGACCACGGCATGACCCTGGCCGACGAGGCGCTTGGCGGCGTCCGGCGAGGTCGCGACGCGGCGCTCGCCCGCCCGGCGTTCCTTGGGTATGCCGATAATCATACGGTGAAACGCTCCCCTGCCGCCTTCCCGCTTGGGCCGAGGCAGCGCGGCGACACAATGCCTAGCTCACGCCGCTTTCTCAAGAATTTTGGGCCGCGACTATTTGACCAATTGCTTCGCGTGACGCAGGTCGTCGGCGCACAGTTTGGCGCGGCCGGTGTTGTTGTCGTCCTGCGCCTTGACGAGGAGCAATTCGAGCTCGCGGTGCTTCGCGCTGTCGCCGATGGCAGCGAGGCGCGTCTGCATCGCCGCAATGTCCTGCGCGCAGTCGGCGTGCGCGGGGGCATTGACGCCGAACAACACCGCGGCAACAGCGACGATCGGCAGCGCTCTTCTCATGTCTCTCCCCCGAAACTAAGATGGCAACGATCCGTCAACAGGGTGCGCCGCCGACTCCAAACCCGGCCGAGCCACCAAGGATTGTGGTGCCCGTCTCGGTACCCCCAAGGAATAATTCAAATCCGAACCCGTTGTCACCATGTCAGGCTCGATCGGGCGACCCAGCCCCGGCAGGGGCTGAGGCGATGAGTGCGTCGTTCAGCGACCAACTCGTTGCCGTGTTGCCCCGGCTGCGGCGGTTTGCCCGCGGCCTGACCGGCTCCGCCGTCGACGCGGACGACCTCGTCCAAGCGGCATGCGAACGGGCTCTGGCTCGCGCGCATCAGTTTGAGGCGGGAACACGCTTCGACAGCTGGATGTTTCGCATCGTGCAGACGGTCTGGATCGATCAGTTGCGCGCGCGCGAGACCCGGCGGACCGAGAGCGAAGACGAGGCGTTGAATGCGGGCACCGACGAGCCGGTACGGCGGGTCGAGGCCCGGCTGGCATTGCGTGAGGTGCAAGCGGCGATCGGCGCGCTGCCCGCGGAGCAGCGCTTGGCTCTGCTCCTCGTGACGGTCGAGGGGTTGAGTTACAAGGAAGCGGCGGAGGTCGCCGAGGTGCCGGTGGGCACCATCATGAGTCGGTTGGCACGGGCGCGGATGGCCCTGCTCGCGAAGCTTAGTGGTGATGCTCTCCGGGGGAGTACGGAAGATGCAACAGCCGAGTGACGAAGTTCTAATCGCCTATCTCGATGGCGAGTTGGGCGAACGCGAGACCGCGGAGGTCATGCAGGCGCTTGTGCGCGACGAGCGCCTCCATGCGTACACGCAGCGCCTCAACGCGAGCGCGCGGCTGATCCGCGCTGCCTATGACGATGTGTTGCGCGAGGCGGTGCCCGACCGGCTGATCGCCGCAGCGCGCGGCGAGCGCGGCCTCACGGCGCTGCGGCGCGGTCTGGCCAGGCTCGCGCGCTGGCGGGCCGTGCTCGGCGAGCGTCCATGGTGGATCGGCGTACCGGTCGCAGCGTCGCTGCTCGGCCTCATTGTCGGCGGCGGAGTCGGCTATTTTGCCGGCACAGAGCGGAGCGCGAGCCTGACGGCGCAGCAGGATTTGGTCACCGCCAGCACTAGCGCAAACTGGCTCGACAGCGTCGCCGGCTACCACAAGCTGCTCATCAAGGCGGGCAGCAACGACCGGGCGCTGATGGACGTGGCGGCCGACGCCAACGGCGGCGCGGTGCCCAAAGCCGGGCAACTGCCACCCGACCTCCGGTTGCCGAATCTCAAGCCGTGGAGCCTCCAGTTCCAGGGTGCCCGCTTTCTGGTCGTCAATGGCCAGCCGGCGACGCAGCTCTTCTATACGACGGACAACAAGAGCCTCGGGCCGCTGACCTTCGTCGAGGCGGTATCGACGAAACCGGATCTCGCGCCGACCTTCGATCGCCGTGACGACCTCAATATCCTCTATTGGCGCCATCACGG
>DATLUT010000133.1:0-7037 GCA_035532975.1 Allostellaceae bacterium | reverse complement strand
TGCCCGCAATTGTCGATCAGATCGAGCCGCGCGCCCGGAATGCCGGCGGCAATCTCTTCTGCGAGGTCCGGCGGCGTCAGTGCGTCCTGACGGCCGCACAGCATCAGCGTCGGACAGCGGATGCTGCCGAGCGATGGACGGCTGTCGACGCGACCCATGATCGCCTTCTGCTGGCGCAGGAACGCGTCCTTGCCGACGCGCTCGGCCATTGCCGTGACTTCGCCGACCAGCTTCGCATCCTTCAGTCGGTCGGGATGGAGAAAGAGCGGCAGCAGCCGCGGCGTCACACCCTTGAACTCGCCCTTCTCGGCGAGCTCGATCAGGCCACGCCGGCGCGACGTCTGCTCGGGTGTGTCGGCGCGCGCGCCGGTATCGAGCAGCGCCAGGCGCTCGACGCATTCCGGCGCTTGGCGCATCACGTCGAATGCGCAGTAACCGCCCATCGACAATCCGGCGAGAGCGAACCGCGGCGGCGCCGCGGCCAGCAGCCGTCGCACCATCGCCGCGATGGAGTCGTCCTGCGTCAGGTCGGCGACTTGGGGTTCGGCAACGTCGCCCAGGGCCTCGATCTGGCTGCGCCAGAGCGTTTTGTCGCACAACAGCCCCGGTAGCAGCACGAGTGGCGGTTTGCGTGCCATGGCGAAAGGTTAAGTGAAACCCGGCAGCCACGCCAACCGGCCGAATCGGCGCAAAACTAAGAAATAATTTGACTTTCGGGGGTACAACCCCAATTAAAGGGCACCCTTTAACAGCGAAAATCGCAGAAAGACGTTTACCGTTCGATGAATTTTTCCGACCTCGGCCTCTCTCCGGAGGTCCTGCGGGCGGTCGAAGATGCCGGCTACACGCAGCCGACCCCCATCCAAGAACAGGCCATTCCCTACGTACTGATGGGTCGCGACGTGCTGGGTTGCGCCCAGACCGGCACCGGCAAGACCGCCTCCTTCACGCTTCCCATGATCGACGTCCTCGCCTCGGGCCGGGCGCGTGCACGCATGCCGCGCACCTTGGTGATCGAGCCGACGCGCGAGCTCGCGGCGCAAGTCTCCGAAGCCTTCGATGTCTACGGCAAGCATCATAAACTCAACCAGGCGCTGTTGATCGGCGGCGAAAGCTTCACCGACCAGGAGCGCAAGCTCGATCGCGGCGTCGACGTGCTGATCGCGACGCCCGGTCGCCTGATCGACCTGTTCGAGCGCGGCAAGATCCTGCTCTCCGACGTCAAGATCCTGGTGATCGACGAGGCGGACCGCATGCTCGATATGGGATTCATTCCTGACGTCGAGCGCATCGTCGGTTTGCTGCCGAGGATCCGACAGACACTTTTCTTCTCGGCCACCATGCCGCCGGAAATCCGCCGCCTGGCCGACGCCTTCCTGATGAACCCAAAGGAAATCTCGGTGGCGCCGCCGGCTTCACCGGCCGCGACGGTGACGCAGGCCCTGGTGGTGGTGCAGCCGGATCAAAAGCGCGATGTCCTCCGCCAGCTGATCGGCAGCGAGAACGTCAAAAACGCGCTCATCTTCTGCAACCGCAAGCGCGACGTCGACATCCTCTGCCGCTCGCTCAAGAGGCACGGCCTCGACGTCGCCGCGCTTCACGGCGACATGCCGCAGCCCAAGCGCACCGAGACGCTCGAGCGCTTCCGCAACAACGAAATCCGGCTTTTGGTGTGCAGCGACGTGGCCGCCCGCGGGCTCGACATCCAGGGCATGTCGCATGTCTTCAATTTCGACGTGCCGATCCATGCCGAGGACTATGTCCACCGCATCGGCCGCACCGGCCGCGCCGGCCGCGAGGGCCGTGCCTTCACGCTGGCGGCGCCGGAAGACGGCCGCTTCGTGCAGGCGATCGAACAGCTGATCGGCAAGGCGATTCCGCCGGTCGCGGTCGAAGGCATTACCACTGCCGCGCTGTCATTCGAGGAATCCGACGGTCGCGGTCGCGGCCGTTCGCGACGCGGCGGGAGCAAGTCGCATGCGGCCGAGCCCCATCGCGGCGCGCACCACGGCGCATCGCACGCCGGCGCATCGCGCCAGGGCGGGCATCGCCAGGAGGCACCGCGCGCGCCGAAGCCGCATCAACCCGCGCGCAAGCCGGAGCCAGCGCACAAATCCGGGCCAACGCATAAGCCGGAACCGGTGCGCTTTGCGCCGATCACAATGGGCGCCGCACCGGCGCCCGAATCCGCCGCGCCGCGGGCGAGCGGCGGCGATCACCGCAATCATGACGACGGTCCGCGTGTGGTAGGCTTCGGCGACCACATGCCGGCGTTTCTTGCCCGCCGCGCCGCGCGCGGCTGAACGCCGCGAGGGGGAGGCCGATGAAGACGATCTTCGTCAACGTCAAATGCGACCTGGGCCGCGCATACAAAGTCGCCGAAGAGGCGGTCGAGACCATTCCCGAGGTCTCGGAGGTGTTCTCGGTGTCGGGGCAATACGACCTGCTGATGAAATGTTATCTGCCCGACGAGATGGATATTGGCCACTTCGTGGTCGAGCATCTCCAGCGCCTGCCCGGGGTGAAAGACACCTTCACTACCATGGCCTATAAGGCGTTCTCTCCCGACAAGTCGTCCTGACGTTCCGATCGGCATGAGCCCGCGCGCGAGGTTGGCGTGAACGTGGCGGCGCGGCACATTCTCATCGTCGGCGCCGGTCATGCCGGCGGCGTGGCCGCGGCGACGCTGCGCCAAGCCGGTTTCACGGGAGCGATCACGCTCGTCGGCAGCGAGCCGCATCCGCCGCACGAGCGGCCGCCACTCTCGAAGGAACTGCTCGCCGGCGCCATTCCGGTGGAGAAGACCTACCTTCGCCCCCTCGCCTTCTACGCCGAGAACGGCATCGCCTTCCGCCCGGGCGAGACCGCGGTGGCAATCGACCGCAAGGCGCAGCGGGTCGAGCTCGCGAACGGCGACACGGTGCCGTACGACGCGTTGCTGCTGACGATCGGTGCGCGGGCGCGCCACCTCGCGCTGCCGGACGCCGACCATCCGCGCGTGCTTTATCTGCGCGACATTGCGGACTCGCTCGCGCTGCGCGAAGCCCTGAATACCGGCGTGCGGGTCGTGGTGGTCGGCGCCGGCTTCATCGGCCTCGAAGCCGCGGCGGTGGCGTGCAAGCGCGGCGCCGCGGTGACCGTGCTCGAGGTCCAACGCGAGCCGCTGCAGCGCGTCTGTCCGCCCGAGATCGGCCGCTTCATGGCGGATCTACACCGGCGCAACGGCGTCGATCTGCGCACCGGCGCCGCGCTGACCGCAATCGAACCGGACGGCGACGCGCTCGTGCTGCGGACCGCCGACGGCGGTGCCGTCGCTGCCGACGTCGTGCTCGCCGGCATCGGCGCGCAGCCTAATGTCGAGCTCGCCAAGGCCGCCGGTCTCGCGGTCGAGGACGGCATTCTCACCGACGAATTCGGCCGTACCAGCGACCCACAGATTTTCGCCGCCGGCGACGTGACCCGTCATTTCAATCCGCTGCTCGGCCGCAGGCTGCGCCTCGAGGCGTGGCAGAACGCGCAGAACCAGGCGATGGCCGTTGCCAAGGTGATGGCCGGCGGCACCCAGCCGCACGCCGAAGTGCCGTGGTTCTGGACCGATCAGTACGACGTCAATCTGCAGGTCGCCGGCGCGCCCGAGCGTTGGGGCGACCTCGTATGGCGCGGAACGGCGGGCGACAAGGCCTTCACGGTGTTCGCCGTTGCCGACGGCAAGCCGGTCGGCGCCATCGCCATGAACAACGGCCGCGACATGCGCCCGGCGCGCGAACTGATCGGCCGTAGGCGCGCCGTCGATCCGGCGCGGCTTGCGGACCCGAACGTGAAATTGCAGGATCTGGCCAGGGAGAGCTGAAGGTGGCTGAAGAAAACTGGATAACGGTGGCGAAGCGCTCGGCGGTCAATCCGGGCGACGTGGTCGGCGTGACTCTGGGCGAGCGCGAGATCGCGGTCTACAACATCGACGGTGATATCTATGCCACCGACAACCTCTGCACTCACGCCTTCGCGCTGCTGAGCCAGGGCTGGCTCGACGGCGAGGTGATCGAGTGTCCGCTGCACGGCGGCCGCTTCGAGGTCAAGACCGGCAAGGGGCTCGGCCCGCCGATCAATGACGATCTCAAGACCTATCCGGTGCGCGTGATCGGCGACGACGTGCAGGTCAGGCTCGACGCCTGAATCGACGCCGCGGCGTCGGCACGCGCACGGATGACCGCCAAAGCAAGCAGCGCAACGGCGGTCACGGGTCCCAGCGGGAGATGCGAAGTGCTGCCCAAACTCAAAAGCAGCAGCGGCAGTACGAATAGCGCACACAGCGTCGTCTTTTCCCACGGCAGGAAACCGGTCTGACGTGCGGCGCGCACGAGCCACGCCGCCGCTATCGCCGCGAGCGCCAGATCGTAGAGCAGGACGACCGGCACCGCGATTATGCTTGCGCCGGCCAGCACGGCGCCGCGGAGCTCGATGCTGCGTTCACGTCGCCAGACATACGACACCGCGGCAATCGCGGCGAGCGTCGCAAGCGCCTGCACGGCATAGGCGACGGCGACCGTGCCATGAAGCAGGCGAGCGGCGGCGAACGGGCTAATCATGCCGGCGAAATTGATGCGGCCAAACTCGTAGGTCGAATGCGACCCGAGCATGGCGACGACATAGGCGTGCCACGTCGTCCAGCCGAATGCCGCCGCCGAGGCGAGCACGAGGGCGACGACCGTAACGGCCGCGGCCGCGACGGCGCGCCAGCGGCCGGCAGCAACCAGCGCGACGGGAACCAGAAGCCCCAGATGCGGCTTGTAGCACAACGCGCCAAATAGGATGCCAGCGACGACCGGCCGCCGATCGATCAGCAGCGTCGCGGCGCCGAACAATGCCGCGGTGAGCAACGCATTCTGGCCGAGACCGAGGGTCCAGAACACCGCCGGAAACGCAAGCAGCGGCAGGCACGACTGCCAGTTGCGCTCGCCAAGAACGCCGCGTCCCACGATCGCGTAGAGCGCCAACGTCATCGCCTCGAACGCGACGAACGCGACGATATAGGGCAGCCGGGCGAGCAGCGCGCAGATCAGCAAGAACACCGGCGGATAGTAGAAGAACTGGTACTGGATGCCGCGTTCAGTCGCTCGTTGTTCCGCGGCGTAATGCGCCGCCTTGTCGTAAGCCAGTTGTGGCGTGCCGGCATTGGCGAGATCGCCGGCGGCGTAGAAGCTCGCGAAGTCGGTCGTGAGCGGGCGGTCGAGCGGCACGATCCAGCCGTGCGTGCCCGCGATCATGAACGCAAAGGCGAGGATCTCGACGACGAGGACGACGCGCGCATAGCCGAGAACGCGCGCGCGACCGAGCCAGTCACCGCTGCGCAATTGACCGAAAATCCGTTCCGCCGCTTGCTTTATCCGCATGTCCGCCATCGCGCCGCGCGCGGACCTGAGGATACGGAGAATATGGGTAACAAACGGTAAAGGACGCGGCTTCCGCCAGCCGCGGCGGGCCACCAAGCGGCAACGCCGGCCGGAGTCGACGCCGCCGGCAGCTCCAGCGCGTCAGCGCACGGTGCGAACCGCCAGCCCGCTCATCTCGTATTGCGGCAATCCGAAAATATCGTGACCAATTACCGTCTTGCCCTGCGTCACAACAACGACGTTGGCGCCGACGCCGGCGGCGCGCTCCTTGAGTTGCTCCGTCAAGCTTCCTTCGGTGGCGGTGGAGCTGCCATGCGCGACGACCACACCAAGCTGAATGTAGGCAGGCGGTGGATGGTGCGCGACCTGGACGACTCCATTCCACGGCCGATAATAAGCGTTTGTCGCCGGATAGTAGTCGGTGTGGTCGCACCCGGTCGTCGCCAGCGCCAGCGCGGCGCACGCCGTGCGCAGGGCGGCCCGACGGTAGCCCCTGGCGCCGACGATCGCTGCGATAACGCGCACGACCCTACGACAGCGCGCAGCGCACGCGCGGACAGCGCTGGGTATTGGTTGAGCGATGGAATTCGGCAAAGGAGTGCGATCCAAGAGTGGGCTCTCTCTTTATCAGATCGGCCGGGCAGCACGGAAGGGCATTTACCCGCATCGGTCCACACCCCTACGATGGCACGGCGCCGTCGAATCCAACCGCGCGAGTGGCAGGCAAACCAAGATGAAGATCAAATCCGACGATTTCCGCGTGCGCGAGAGCGACAAGGTCAAGCTACGCAAATGGCCGACGCGCATCGCTCCGGTCTACAAATCCAAGGCGCAATATCAGGCCATGCTGCACGACCACGTCGAACGCCTCAGCGCACAGCAGGCAAAGCTCTATGCCGCCAATCGCTACGCCGTGCTCCTGATCTTCCAGGCGATGGACGCTGCCGGCAAGGACGGCGCGATCAAGCACGTGATGTCGGGCGTTAATCCGCAGGGCTGCCAGGTCTTGAGCTTCAAGCACCCGAGCGCGACGGAGCTCGAACACGACTTCCTCTGGCGCACCACGCGCACGTTGCCCGAGCGCGGCCGCATCGGGATCTTCAACCGATCGTATTACGAGGAAGTCCTGATCGTGCGCGTCCATCCCGAGATTTTGCGCGCCGAGGGCGTCGAGCTGGATGGTACGGACGATGAGTCGATCTGGCATGACCGCTATC
Organism: Allostellaceae bacterium; assembly: GCA_035532975.1. Lineage (GTDB taxonomy): Bacteria > Pseudomonadota > Alphaproteobacteria > ATCC43930 > CGMCC-115725 > REEB95. Next base: position 430 of record DATLUT010000133.1, on the reverse strand, counting down.
GCTCGATCGTGGACCTCGAGCGCCATCTGCATCGCAACGGCACCCGTGTCATCAAGTTCTTCCTGCACTTGTCGAAGGAAGAGCAGCGCCAGCGCTTTTTGGCGCGGATCGATGAGCCAGAAAAGAACTGGAAGTTCAGCCTCGGCGACATCGCGGAGCGGCAATACTGGAAGCACTACATGAAGGCCTACGAGAAATGCCTCGCCGCGACGAGCACCGACGTCGCGCCGTGGTACGTCGTGCCTGCCGACGACAAGGAAAACGCGCGCTTGATCGTATCGCAGATCCTGCTCGATACGCTCGAAGGGCTGCATCTTGCCTATCCGAAGACGAGCCGCGAGCGTCGGCGCGAATTATTGGCGATCCGCAAACGCCTGGCGCGCGAAAAGGCGTGAGCATCGGCGGCCAGGGCGCCTCTTGAGCGGCGTCG
>DATLUT010000132.1:0-3257 GCA_035532975.1 Allostellaceae bacterium | reverse complement strand
CGATGTCCTCCTGCGCCGCCTTGATGTTGGGCACGCAGTCGGGCGAGCGGTAGAAGTCCTTCTTGGTGAAAGCGTAGGCGAGGTCCGCGGGCTTCTGCTTGGTGACTTCCTCGGCGATCGCCAGCGCCTCGGCGCGGTTCTTCGGATTGAGGAACCAACGCACGCCGCGGATGTGGTCCTCGAAGAAATCGACCATCGCGGCCCGATGCGCCTTGATGAAGTCGGCACGCATCCCCCACAGCACCGTCTGCGACGGGCCGATGGCCTGCCCCATGGTGAACAGCGTCCGGTAACCGCCGGCCGCCGCCAGCCGGTGCTCGAATTGCGGCATGACGGCGATCATGTCGACTTTGTTCTGCTCGATCATCGAGACCATGTTGGCGAAATTCGCCTCGACCGTCGTGAAGTCATTGTCCTTGATGTTGTGCTTGGCGAACATCACGCGCATCGCTGCATCGCTTGCCGAGCCGACGGCGTTGGTGGCAACGCGCTTGCCCTTGACGTCGGCGACCGTCTTGATCGGCCCGTCCTTGCGGACCATGTAGGGCTGGTCGAAATAGCCGTGCGCGCCGGTCTGGATGACGTCGGAGACGACGCGAACGTCGAGATGCGCGTTGGTGATGGCGAGCGCCAGCGCCGACGGCGCGAAAGAGGCGACCTGAAGCTCGTTCGCCGCCATTGCCTCGATTTGCGGCGTCGTGCCTTTGAAGCGGAGGGCCTTGGCGATGTATGTCTTGCCGTCGTGCGGCATGACCTCCGGGTGCTTCTGCGCCAGCACATCGAGCAGCGGCGCCAGATGACCGGGCGTCTGCACCCAGCCGACGTTGATCGGAAGCGGGCTCTGCGCGCGCGCGCCGGCGGCGATGAACGCCGCGGCGATGACAGCGGCACAGGCGACGGCCGCGTGACGAATTTGGATCATATCCTCCCCCGTTTCTCGTTGTTGCGGCGGTCGCCGCTTGGCGCGATCTTAGCAGAGCGACAGGGCTTGCAAACCGAAGAAAATTCCAGGAACACCAAGGAGATGGCATCGTCCGCACCTGTGCCGGTTGCGCTCATAACCGGCTTTCTCGGCAGCGGCAAGACCACGCTGCTCAATGCGCTGCTGCGACAGCCGGACCTCCGCAACACCGCTGTCATCGTCAACGAGTTCGGCGAAATTGGCCTCGACCATCTGTTGATCGAGACCGCGTTCGAGGATGCCGTCCTGCTCAAGAGCGGCTGTGTCTGCTGCACGGTGCGCGGCGACCTGACCGACACCATCGTCTCGCTCGACGCGCGCGCGCGCAGCGGCGCGATCCCGCGCTTCGATCGCATCGCTGTCGAGACCACCGGCCTCGCCGATCCGGCGCCGATCATCGCCACGCTGATGGAGGACACGCAGCTCGCGAAGCTGGTGCGGCTCGACCGCGTCGTGGTCACGGTCGACGCGGTCAACGCCACGTCGCAGCTCGCGACGCATTACGAATCGGCGAAGCAGGCGGCGCTGGCCGACATGCTTGTGCTGACCAAGACCGATCTGATCGCACCGCCAGCGCGCGCGGCTGTCGAAGCGCGACTGCGCGCGTTCAATCCGTCGGCGCCGATCGTCGCCGCGGTCAAGGGCGCGGTGGCGGCCGACGTGCTGTTCGCCGCATCGCCGGCCGCGCCGCGCGCAGTTCCTCCCGCCGACGGGCACGGCCACGCGCACGACTCATCGCCCGACCATCTGCTGCATCATCATGGGATATCGAGCTTTACGCTGACCCATGACGCACCGGTGGCCTGGCCGGCGCTCGCCGCCTGGATCGAGGCGCTGGCCGCGTTCAAGGGGCCGGCGTTGCTGCGACTCAAGGGTCTCGCGAACGTCGCGGGCCACGCCAGTCCGGTTTCACTCAACGCCGTGCAGCATCTCATCCATCCGCCGCAGGCGCTGGCACGGTGGCCCGACGCCGACCGCCGGACGCGTCTCGTTCTCATCACCCGCGGTCTCGACCGCGACGCCGCCGCGCGCTCGTTTGCGGCGGCGATGGCCGCGCCGCCGGCTTGATTCCACCGCGTTATCCACCGCCGCCGTCATCGAAGCGTCGTTGGGCCGTCACGCTGCCGTCATCGCCGGTGCGCACAGTGTCGCCACCGCGCGACGGCGCGACGTTTGATTCGGCCGGACCCGGAAGCCCTCCTGGTCCGTTTTCCTTCCGACCCTGATGCCTCCCCCAAGGGGCAAGGGTGGCGGTTCGGCCCGACGCTGAACCGCCATCTCTTTTTTTCTGGCGATTCCCGCAAAAGGCGCTATATCGCCGCGACCAGCACGGCAAAAGCCGGGTCGCGACGGGAGGGACGCCCTTTGGCTCAAAGCGAAATCCGCGACGGCATGCGCATCGATTGGGACGTGCCAATCGCGATGGACGACGGTGTCGTCCTGCGCGCGGATGTCTATCGTCCCGCTGCGATGGCCGCCAAGGTGCCCGCCATCGTCACCTATGGGCCCTACGCCAAAGGCCTCGCCTTCCAGGATGGGTACAAGACCGCCTGGGAGATCATGGCGAAGAACCATCCCGACGTGACCGCGGGCTCGTCGAACAAGTATCAGAATTGGGAAGTCGTCGATCCGGAGAAGTGGGTGCCCGACGGCTATGCCTGCGTCCGCGTCGATTCGCGCGGCGCCGGTCGCTCGCCGGGCACGATCGATCACTTCTCGCCGCGCGAGACGCAGGACTTCCACGACTGCATCGAATGGGTCGCGCGCCAAGCGTGGTGCAGCGGCAAGGTCGGCGTCAACGGCATCTCATACTACGCGATGAATTCCTGGATGGTGGCGTCGCGCCAGCCGCCGCATTTGGCGGCGATCTGTGCCTGGGAGGGTTCCGCCGACTGGTACCGGGACTCGACCCATCATGGCGGCATCCTGTCGACGTTCTGGGCCGACTGGTACGACATGCAGGTGAAGTCGGTGCAACATGGGCTCGGCACAAGCGGGCCGCGGAGCGCGGTCACCGGCGAGCTGGTCTGCGGCCCGGAGACGCTGAGCGACGCCGAGCTCGCCGCCAATCGTTGCGATTTCGGCAACGACATTCTCGCGCATCCGCTCGACGACGCTTGGCACAAGGCGCGTTCGCCACGCTGGAACAAGGTCACGGTGCCGTTCCTGTCGGCGGCGAATTGGGGCGGGCAGGGCCTGCATCCGCGCGGCAATTTCGAGGCCTTCATGCGCGCGGCGTCGCGGCACAAATGGCTCGAAGCGCATGGCGGAACGCATTGGGTCGAGTTCTATACCG
>DATLUT010000131.1:0-5271 GCA_035532975.1 Allostellaceae bacterium | reverse complement strand
GACAGGTCGAGCTCGCTGTCGTCGAGCGCGAGACTGACTTCGATCTCCGGATAAAGGTCGACGAATTCACGGACGCGCGGCGTCAGCCATGAAGCGCCGAAGGCGACGGTGGTGGTGACCTTGAGCGGACCTCTCGGCCGGTCTTTGGACTCGGTGAGCATCGATTCGGTCATCGCCAGCTTGGCGAAGACCTCGCGCGCCGTACGGTAGAGCAGATCGCCTTGTTCGGTGAGGATCAGGCCGCGCGCGTGACGGTGGAACAGCGGCACGGACAGGCTTTCCTCGAGCGCGCTGATTTGACGGCTGACAGCCGATTGCGACAGATTCAGCGCCTCGCCGGCGTGGGTGAAGCTGCCCGCCTCGGCCACGGCATGAAAGACGCGCAGCTTGTCCCAGTCCATCGTCGCCTATTCCGCAGCGCGCAACGCGCCGGCTTCTTCGGCGGCGAGGAATTTCTCGGCTTCGAGCGCCGCCATGCAGCCCATGCCGGCGGCGGTCACCGCCTGACGAAAAATCTTGTCCTTGACGTCGCCGGCGGCGAACACGCCCGGAATGTCGGTCACCGTCGAATCGGGCTTGGCGATCAGATAGCCGGCCGAATCCATCTTGAGCTGGCCTTTGAACATGCCGGTGACCGGATCGTGGCCGATGGCGACGAACACGCCGTCGCAAGCGACCGTTGATATCGCGCCGGTCTTGGCGTTCTTGAGGCGCACACCGGTCACGTGCGCCGGCTGGCCGCCGCCGACAATTTCCTCGACCACGTTGTCCCACACCACCGCGACTTTGGGGTGCGCGAACAGCCGCGCCTGGAGAATCTTCTCGGCGCGCAGCTGGTCGCGGCGGTGAATCAGCGTGACCTTGGTGGCGTGGTGCGTCAGATACAGCGCTTCCTCGACGGCCGTGTTGCCGCCGCCGATCACGACGACCTCCTTACCACGGAAGAAAAAGCCGTCGCATGTCGCGCAAGCCGATACGCCGGCGCCGCGCAACAGCGCTTCGCCCGGAACGCTCAGCCAGCGCGCCTCGGCGCCGGTGCAGACCGCAATGGTTTCGGCGATGTATTCGTCGCCCGAATCGCCGATGCAGTGAAAAGGCCGCGCCGACAAATCGGCTTTGACAATGATATCGTGCACGAGCGTGGTTCCGACATGTGCGGCCTGCTCCTGCATCTGCTCCATGAGCCACGGCCCCTGGATCGCCTTAGCGAAGCCCGGATAGTTCTCGACCTCGGTGGTGATGGTGAGTTGGCCGCCTGGCGTCAGTCCCTGCACCAGGATCGGCTTCAGGTTGGCGCGGGCGGCATAGATCGCCGCCGTATAGCCCGCCGGGCCGGCGCCGATGATCAGGAACTTGGTGTGGTGGCGTTGTGCCATGTCAGAAGCCGAACATGTGGTCGAGGCTGAAGGCGCCGTCCCGTCCGATCAAACCATGATAGCCGAAAAGCCGGCAGGTAGCGTCGCGCACCACGATATAGGCCGATTCACCCGCGCGCGCGCGCGTCTTGGCGTCGAATAGCTGATGGTAGCGGAACAGCTGGGAGCCCGAGCATGCAATGGCGATGCGCTCGCGCGCGATCTCGCGCCCGCCGCGGTCGTGCAGGATCAGATCTGTCGCGCTCTCGGCGTGCCATGGCGTCGAGGCCGGATAGATCAAGTGGCAAAGCGTGTCGTGCGGCGCGTCGCCCAGCCGCAGGAATAGGCGGGTCGACAGGCCGGGTGGCCGACCGGCATAGGATTGCGGTTCGCCCTTGTAAGTCAGCACCGTATTGAACACATGCGCGCCAAAACTGGTCTCGGCGCTATGACCGCTCGCGCGATCCTCGTAACGGAACAGCGCATGCAGCCAGCCGTCGGCGCTGCCGCCATGGGCGAAATCGTAGATCAGCTCCAGGTGGCCGTAGTCGTCGGGCAGCTTGGCGCCGTTGAGCAGCGAATCGATGTCGACCGCGACCGAGTCCTTGCGCGCGAGTCGCCCCAAACCGCGCCGCGCCGCTTCGCGGCCGCTTCGGTCGTAGACGATCAAGGCCACAGGCAGATCCTGCTGTGCCGTCGACATCGGTGTCGGCAGGGCGAGCGAGCGCCAGGCGGCGCGCGGCAGCACCGGCGCCGGCAGGATGTAGCCTTTGCCGAGCAGGTTGCCGAGCTCGGCGATTTTCGGATCGGGCTTGAGGTCCGAGCGCTCGACATTGACGTGGGCGATGCGCAGGCGGCCGCGTTTGCGCACCTCGTAGCGCGGTCGCACCACATACTTTCCGGCATGCATCTCGATCTGCTGTGGCCAACGCGCCTTGGGCAGCAGCGTTGCGACGTCGAGCGCGCGGCTCGCAAAGGCGGCTACCGGTTCTTGAAGGTATGCCGTCCCCGGATCGCCCATCGGGTTGAGGCCAATCGTCCCGGCCGGAATCGCGCACGGCATCGAGTTCTGGATCCAGAGCGTGACGGTTTCGCCCTCGTCGGGCGCGGGCAAGCCGGCGTAAAGCGCCGACGGCCAGGAATTGGCGTCATGCGTGCACGACAGGCTCAGCTTCGCCGGCCCGTCGCCGTAGACATCGAGCGCGTATTTCACCACGTCGTGCCCCGCGACGCCGACGGCATGGAGGAAGAGCTGTCCGGTGAATTCGCCGAGACCGAAGCGCCGCCGCACGTCGCGGCTGTCGATGGTGATGGCGCCAGTGCCCTGCGGCAGCGCCTCGTGCCAGCGCCCGATCTCATTGCCCGCGCCATCGAAGAGAATGCACCAGATCACGACGCTTTGCGCGCCGTAGCCCGACCAATAATTCGCCGTGACCAGTCGCGTCGAAAGTCCGCCGGCATCGCGGAAGAAAACGAAATTGGTCGCGAAGTTGATCGCGTCGAGATAGCGCGCACGGTTTGTCACCATCGCGTCGGGCAGGCGCAGCTCGTCGAGGCTTACGACCACAGCGCCGTCCGGCAACAGATGCCGGATGTGCGCGATCGCGCGTTCCGCATCGAAGCAGGCGACAAAAACGGCGTCGGCGCGGCATTCCTTGAGGGTGGTGACGGGCTGCGCACGTTGGCCGAGCGCGGTATGGCCGATGGCCGCGACGTCCTGCACATAGAGCCCGGCGATCGTCAGCGCGGAAAGGTCGTAGAGTTGTGCCAGCGCGTCGACGCAATTTTCGGGATCATAGACGGCGACGCGGGTCATTGGCGCCAGTCGGGCGAACAGCGCACGGCCCTTTTCCGCCGCCACCGGATGCGTCACGGCCTTGAAAAAAGCGTTACCGCCCCGGACGTTGCTGAAGGTCTCGATATTGAGCTGCATGAAGGCCCGCGGGCCATGACTTAGCAAGCAGACCGGCCGATTGCTACCCCCTTCGCCGTCGCCGTGCGCAACGCAGCGGTGTGCCGCAAACGGGGTGGCAACCCCGATGGCGCGAAGCTAGTCTCGCCGGCCATGGCGCTCAGCAACAATGCGGCGAAATCGACAGGCGACGAGCGCTATTGGTTCTACACCGTCAACGCCGTCTTTTTTGTCACCGTGGTACGGCTTGCCTGGCTCGCCTACGGCCGCACCGATCTCTATCCCGATGAAGCGCAATACTGGCTGTGGTCGCTGCATCCGGCCTTCGGCTACTACTCCAAGCCGCCGGTGGTTGCGTGGCTCATTGCGCTCACGACGCGGCTCTTCGGCGACAGCGAAGGTGCGGTTCGACTCGCGGCACCGCTGCTGCATTTCGTGGCCGCGCTGGTCGTGTTCCGGATCGGCCAGCGGCTCTATGATGCGCGGACCGGATTTTGGTCCGCCCTGCTTTATATCACGCTGCCCGGCGTATCGGCTTCGGCGGCGCTCATCTCGACCGACGCGCCACTGCTGCTGTGCTGGACGGCCGCGCTCTACTGCTTCGTGCGTGCTCGAGAGCCCGAGGGCGGACACTGGTGGTGGGCCGTCGGGATCGCGGCCGGTGTCGGACTGCTGTCGAAATACGCCATGGCCTACTGGCTGGCGTCGGCGGCGATTTATCTGCTCGCGTTTCGCGACGAGCGCCGGCATCTCGGTCGCTTCCTCCTTGCCACCGGTATCGCCGTCTTGATCTATGCGCCGAATTTCGCGTGGAACGCGCAACACAGTTTCGTCTCGTATCATCACACCGGCGAGAATGCGGCTTCACACGGCGCGTTGTTCAATCCGTCGCATCTCGTTGCCTTCGTCGGCTCGCAATTCGCCGTCTTCGGTCCGATTGGCTTCGCCGCGCTGCTGGCAATCGTGCTGACCGCCCGGCGCGCGCTGGCGTCGCGTCCCGCGGCGCTGCTCGCGATTTTCACCTTGCCGACGCTGGCGATGATGGTGGTCGTGAGCTTCATCACGCATGCCGAGCCGAATTGGGCGGCGCCGGTTTACGTATCGGCCGCCATTCTGGTAAGCGCCTGGTTGCTCGATGGCGGGCATCGCCGGTGGCTCGTCGCTGCCGTGGCAATCGATCTCGCCGCCGCGGTCGTCGCATTCACCGCCCACGACGTGGCGCGCGCCACAGGGCACAGCTTGCCGGCACGTTACGACATGCTTCATCGGCTGCGCGGCTGGCGCCAACTCGGTGTGGCCGTCCGTGGCATCCTGGCGCAGCATCCTGGCGCGCTATTGCTGTCGGACGACCGCGAGGACTTGGCGGTATTGATGTATTACGTACGGCCCCAACCCGTCGGCGCGCTCAAATGGAATGGCGAGAGCCGTCGGGTCAACGACCAGTTCGATCTCGAGGCCGATCCCAAGGCCGACATTGGTCGGGATTTCGTGCTCGTCAGTCATCACCCCGAGAACATTCAGCGGATTCTCGGCCGTTTCGCCGCCGCCGGACCGGTCGACCAAATCGTCATCCCGTTGGGGGGCGGCGTGTCGCGCGACTACGTCGTCCGTTTCCTGCACGATTTCAAAGGTTATCGGCAATCACCAGGCGGCTGAGCGGGCACCGCGGCGGTCAGGCGTCGGCCGCCGGCGATCGCAGCGCAACGCCGTGTGCGCGTAGCGCCGCGCCGATCGCCCAGGCGAACGTCAACCCGATATAGAGGCCGCTGATGACGTCGCTCAGGTAATGCTGGTCGAGCGCGAGGCGACTGAAGCCGATCAGGAGCGCCGCCGCGATCCATGTCGGGGCAAATCGCGGATAGAGCACCGATAGTGCAAAGGCGAGCGCACTCGCCGTCACCGAATGGCCAGACGGAAATGACCAGTGATCGGCGTGCGCGCCAATGCCGGTAAAGCCGTAAAGGTGATCGGCAAACAGCAACTTCGGTCGGGCGCGGCCGGCGA
>DATLUT010000130.1:0-10593 GCA_035532975.1 Allostellaceae bacterium | reverse complement strand
TTGGGTTGCAGCGGGGGAGACCAAAAAGTCGGCGTCAGGGAAGACCTGTCACCAGGATCGTGGCTGTCGGGCTGACGCTCCTGTCGTTCACGGTTCACGCCGAGAGCGGCATCATCGACGAAATGAAGCTGGGTGTCCTGGACCATGACGTTCCGATCGGCGGCGACCATAGGGGGTGCTGCATCGACGTCACCGGCGAACTCCCGCTCGCCGCGCCGAGCTTCCTCGACGAGTTTTGGACGCCCCGATCCGACCTGGGCATCACCATCAACACCGAGGGCAAGAGCAGACGCTCGAACATGTCGCTGTTTCCGGACTACATCTCCGACGCCGACCGCACCCAACACAATCCCGGCCTCACGAGCCCGGGCATGTGCTTCGGCTTCAGATTCTAGGCGCGCCGGCGCCGGCTGCGCATCGTAGGACACTGATGTCGCCGATTCTGTCGCGCCGGCCGCCAGCCGCCCCGCTGGATATGCTTCGATGATGGGACGCATTATCGCCCGCGTCGTCGGATGGTCGCGCGCCCACGCGATCTTCGTCGTTGCGGCGGCACTGGTGCTGGCGATTGGCGCCGGGTTCTATGCGGCGAGCCGCATCACTGTCGATACCGATCTCGACAAGCTGATCGCGCCGAACCTGCCGTGGCGCCAGCGCGCGCAGGAGATGGACAAGGCATTCCCGCAGAAAATCGATCTGCTGGTCATCGTGATCGACGGCAAGACGCCGGATCGGGCGGAGGACGCGGCGATCGCACTGGCGGCCAAGCTGCGCGGCGAGCCGGCGATGTTCCGCGACGTGCACCTGCCGGACTTGAACGGCTTCTTCCGCCGCAACGGGTTATTGTTCCTGCCGAAGGCGCAGGTGCAGGACTACGCCAACCAGATGATCGCGGCACAACCGTTCCTCGGTTCGCTTGCGGCCGATCCTAGCCTGCGTGCCGTGTTCGGCGTGATTGGGCTGATGGCCCAAGGGGTCCAGCAGGGCGCGGTCCCGCCGCGCGACATCTCCACCGCGCTCAATGCCGTGCAACGCGCCGCCGCGAGCGCGCTCGCCGGCAAATACGAACCCTTGTCGTGGCAGACTTTGTTGAGCGGCACCGCGACCGCGCCCGACGATTTGCGCCGGATTGTGCTGACTCAGCCGACGCTCGATTACAACGCATTGACGCCGGGCGAGACAGCGGTCAACGCCGTGCGCCAGGCGGCGACCCAACTTGGCCTGACACCGGATCGCGGCGTGCGGGTCCGGATCACGGGCTCCGTTGCGCTCGACGACGAACAGCTCGCCACCCTCGCCAAGGGCGCCGGATTCTCGACCGCCCTGTCGCTGGGGCTGCTTTGCCTGTGGCTGCTGCTCGCCCTCCGGTCGCTTCGCATCTTCGCCGCCATCGTGGTGACGCTCGCCGTCGGGCTCGTCGCGACGACCGCTTTTGCCGTGGCAGCGATCGGACCGTTCAATCCGATTTCCGTGGCATTCGCGGTGCTCTTCGTCGGCATCTCCGTTGACCTCGGCATTCAGTTCAGCGTCCGGTATCGCGACGAACGCTACCGGGCCGGAGACCTCACCGAGGCATTGGCACGCGCCGCGCAGGGCATCGGCCGTCCGATGGCTGTTGCCGCGCTCGCGGCCGGGGTCGGATTTTTGTCCTTCGTTCCGACCGACTATAGCGGCGTCTCCGATCTTGGCTGGATTGCCGGCGTCGGCATGATGATCGCGCTGGTGCTCAACCTGACCCTGCTTCCAGCATTGGTCGCGCTGCTACGTCCACGCGGCGAGCCGCGGCCGGTGGGTTTCGCCTGGGCTGGCGCGGCGGATCGCCTGCTCACCCGCCACCGCCGCACCGTGCTCACTGCGACGGCAATCCTCGCGCTCGCCTGCCTCTTTGCGTTGCCCCGCATCCGTTTCGATTTCGATCCGCTCGACCTACAGAACCAGAAGTCCGAATCGGTTGCCACGCTCAATGACCTGATGTCCGACCCGATGAACACGCCATATACGATTGACATCCTCACGCCGTCACCTGCCGCCGCCACGACGCTTGCCAAGCGGCTCGATGCCCTTCCGGAGGTCGACCAGACCATTACCACCAACAGCTTCGTGCCCGAGGATCAGGACGCGAAGCTGGCGATCCTCGCTGACGCCAGGACACTTCTTGCGCCGACGCTGTCCCCTGCCACGGTCAAGCCGCCACCGACCGGCCAAGAGATACGCGACGCCATTCGTGCGACCGACACCGAGCTGAAGAAGATCACCGACCGCTTTGCCACCGCCGAGCGTCTCGCCCATACGCTCGACGCTATATTGGCGAAGGGACCGCGCACCCTGCCGTTACTCAAGGCCAACCTTGCGGACGAAATCCCAAACCGCCTCCAGGACGTGCGCCTCGCCCTCGACGCGCAGAAGGTGACGCTCGACAACATTCCGCCCGAGGTGAAGCGCGATTGGGTGACGGCGGATGGGCGGGCGCTCGTCGAGGTCTATCCGAAGGGCGACGCGCACGATAACGATGTGCTGCGCCGCTTCGTCCACGCCGTTCGTGCCGTCGCGCCGGACGCGACGGGTTCGCCCGTGACGATCCAGGAATCCGCGCGCACGGTGACCAGAGCTTTCATCACAGCGGGCATCATCGCACTGGTGGCGATTGCCCTGCTGCTCTTCGTCGTGCTGCGTCGCGTTCGCGACATGGCGCTAGTGCTGTTGCCCCTCCTGTTGGCGGGCCTGCTGACGCTGACGACGACCGTGCTGTTCGACTTGCCGCTCAATTATGCGAACATCATCGCCCTGCCCCTGCTGCTCGGCATCGGCGTTTCGTTTGACGTCTATTTCGTGATGCGCTGGCGCGCCGGCAATTCCGACCTGCTGCAGTCGAGCACCGCGCGCGCCATTCTGTTCAGCGCGCTCACCACCGGCACCGCATTTGGCAGTCTGGCACTGTCGAACCATCCCGGCACGGCGTCGATGGGCGCGCTGCTGACGATTTCGCTCGGCTATACGCTGTTGTGCACGTTCGCCGTGCTGCCGGCGCTGCTTGGGCCACCGCCGGCAAAATCCGACTGAGCGCTGCCGCTCAGTGAGCCATCTCCCGCTCGCGCAGGAAGTGGAAGAATTCCACCCCCTCGCGCAGGCGGCGCACCATCATCTCCGGGCTCATCACCATCTCGCCGACGATCGACGCGATCTTGCCGGCGCGGAAATAGAAGCGTTTGTAGAAGGTCTCGACCGAGTCGAAGATCTCCTGATGCGACAGATGGGCGTAATGGAGCGGCGCGATCTGGATACCGTGGTCGTCGATCAACTCCGCATGATCCTTGTCGAGCCAGCCATTCTCGACCGCCTGCTTGTACAGGAAGGTGCCGGGATAGGGCGCCGCAAGCGACACCTGGACGGTGTGCGGGTTGATCTCCGTCGCGAACCTGATCGTTTCCTCGATCGTCTCCTTGGTCTCGCCAGGCAATCCGAGGATGAACGTGCCGTGGATGACGACGCCAAGGTCGTGGCAGTCCTTGGTGAATCGCTTGGCGACGTCGATCAGCATGCCCTTCTTGATGTTGTGCAGGATCTGCTGGTTGCCGGATTCATAACCGACCAGCAGCAACCGTAGCCCGTTGTCCTTCAGCACCTTGAGCGTGTCGCGCGGCACGTTGGCCTTCGCGTTGCACGACCAGGTCACGCCGAGCTTGCCGAGCTCTCTGGCAATCGCCTCGGCGCGCGGCAGATTGTCGGTGAAGGTGTCGTCGTCGAAGAAGAACTCGCGTACCTGCGGGAAATACTGCTTGGCGAGACAAATCTCCTCGACCACGTGGCCGACGCTGCGCACGCGATAGCGGTGCCCGCCGACGGTCTGCGGCCAGAGGCAGAACGTGCAGCGCGATTTGCAGCCGCGACCGGTATAGAGCGATACGTAGGGGTGCTTCAGATAACCGATGAAGTAGTCCTCGATGTGCAGGTCGCGCTTGTAGACTTCGGTGACGAAAGGGAGCGCATCCATGTTCTCGAGCGTCGCGCGCTCGGCATTATGGACGATCGCGCCGGCGCGATTGCGATAGCTTAACCCGTCGATTCCATCCCACGCGCGGTCCTCGGCGACCTCCTTGATGGTGAAGTCGAACTCGTTGCGGCCGACGAAGTCGATCGCGGTCGACGCCTTGAGGCTCTCGTCGGGCTCGACCGCGACTTTGGCGCCGACAAAGCCGACCTTCAGGCTCGGATTCTGATCCTTCATCGCCTGCGCCACCTTGACGTCGTTCGCGAAGGACGGCGTCGAGGTGTGGATCACGAGCAGATCGTGATGCTTAGCCAGCGGCAACACCTGGTCGAGCGAGATGCCGGCCGGCGGCGCATCGATCAGCCGGCTGCCGGGAACGAGCGCGGCCGGCTGGGCGAGCCAGGTCGGATACCAGAACGACCGAATTTCGCGCCGTGCCTGATAGCGGGAGCCGGCGCCGCCATCGAAACCCTCGAACGAAGGCGGCTGCAGGAACAACGTCTTCATCATACAGAACTGTCTCCGTCGAGGGTGAGGCGCCCACCGCGGGCGATCCGATAGTGGCGGTCGCGCCAAGCCACTCTTCGGGCGAAGAAGCTAGCGATAAACACGGCAAACGACAACCCGTCGCGCAGCGGAATGAGGTAAAACGGCGTCGCGGGGAGCCCCAGAGCGCCGTCATCGAGCCAAACCGTGCCCATCCGCACCAAAACTGCCGCAACCAGGCCATAAAACGACCACGGCACCGGGTGGAGGAGTGCCGCGAGAAACGCCAGCGCCACCGGGTGCGTAATGACCGATCCGGCGTAGCCCGCCGGCGCCACCATGCGGATCGTGCGCGCCCAACGTAGCTCGTGACGAAACAGCGCCGCCAACCCAGGCTCAAAGATAACGTTGTCGACGATTACCGGCGCCAATGTGACGGGCCGGCCGATGTGGCGCACCGCTGCGCCGAGGGCATGGTCGTCGGCCAGCCGGTCGGCAACCGCTTCGAGCCCGCCAATGGCGTCGAGCGTGTCGCGCGACAAGGCGAGCGTTGCGCCGAACGCGCCGTCGCCAGCGTTGAACATTTCGCCGACGGCCGCCTCCGGCAGGAAGCCGTGATTGATGTGCAGGCAGGCAATGCGCGACCAGAAATCCGATCCGGCGGACACGCCGCGATAGAGACAGGTGACAAGCCCCGCGCCCGGCGCGGCGAGCAGCGGCGCGACGATGCTGAGGTAATCCGGCGCGACACGCATATCGCTGTCGGTAATGATGAGCAACTTATGCCGCGCCGCCGGCAGCATATTCATCAGATTCGCGATCTTCCGATTGGGCGCGCGGGCGGGCCCGCCGGTGACGAGGGTCAGGTCACGCCGTGGAAACTCGGCGATCAGACGGCGCACCGCCGCCACGGCCGGATCGTCGCTGTCGGCGACGCCAAAGATGATCTGGAATCGCGCATAATCCTGGGCGCAGAATGAGCGCAAATTGTCGTAGAGTTGCGCGTCCGCTCCCTTCAGGGGCTTCAACAGCGTGATCGGAGTCGAGTCTCCGCTACGGCGCGTTCGCCTGAGGATGCGCCGCACCGAAAATGCGGAAATCACGAGGTATAGCAAGCCGGCAACACTCGCTGCCAGACAGACCCATCCCGGAAAAGCTAGCCATTCCAATTGCATCCACCCGCCAATGCATCTTGATTTGAAGAGTTAAGGTTTTAGCCATCGTGCCAAGTGAAAAATGCTGTTGCATTCGAGCTGACCGCTTGTCAACCATGCCGACCGAGACACCGGTGCGTTAAACGAGTCGCAAAACACCGCCACAAAGGACGAAGCCGGTTCCCAACTTGCGCGATACTCACCCCCTAATCCGTGTGCTGCTCGTCGCGGGTTTGCTAATCCCGTTGTTCGCGTGCGCCACGCCGCCAACTGATCCGGCGGCGCGCGCCGAGTTCGAGGCGACGAACGACCCGTTCGAGCCAACCAACCGGGTGATCTTCGAGGGGAACGACCTTTTCTACTCATATATCGTCCGGCCGATCGCGAAGGCCTATACCTGGGCCGTTCCGGAATTCGGCCGCGACCGGATCCGCGATTTCCTGCAAAACCTGAACGAGCCCCTAATCTGGGCGAACGACATGGTCCAGGGCGACTGGCACGCTGCCGACGTGACAACCGGGCGGTTCCTGGCGAATACCACGTTTGGCGTGGGCGGCCTTTTCGACATCGCGGGCAAGACGGGGCTCGAGAAGCAGTCGGGCGATTTCGGACAAACGCTCTATCACTACGGCGTGCCGGATGGTCCCTATCTCGTGCTGCCGATTCTGGGTCCATCGGATCCGCGTGACGCCGTCGGCATGGGCGTCGACAGCGTTGCCGATCCGTTCGATTGGCTTGCGGCGCATTTCGGCCATGGCGGCGCGACCTGGTACCGGTTCGGCGCCGAGGGCATCGACGCGTACTCGCGGCACATGGACGAGATCGACGAGATCAAGAAGACCTCGATTGACTATTACGCCGCGTTGCGCAGCCTGTGGCGCCAGCATCGTGCCGCCGAGTTGCGTCACGGTCGGCCGGCGCCGATGCCGGCGGGCCTCGACAGCCTGTACGAATATCCGACGCCAGCGCGGTCGCAGAGTGCGTTCAAGCTCGGCGCGGACAGCAATTCCGAATAAGAATAAAGCGACTTAGCTGGCGAGCTGCGCGGCCTTGTCGCGCAGACTCTGGATGAGCGCGGCCGCGCCGCCCTGGCGCAGCACCGAAGTGAATTCCGAGCGCTGCGCCGCGAGCTGGCTGATTGTGCCGCTGAGATAGACGTCGATGATCTTCCAGCCGTCGCCGCTGACCTGGTGCATCAGGTAATCGAGCTCGATCGGCTCGCCGTTGCTCTGCACCAGCTTGGAATGCACGATGACATCGCCACCGGCTGACGGCGCCGCCTTGGGATCGACGTTGAATTTCTCGCCCGAGTAATCGTCGAACCGGTTGGCGTAGGTCGCAACGCTGTAGTCGCTGAACGCGCGGACGAGTTTCTGCTGCTCGTCGGGCGAGACGCTCGCCCATTGCGGGCCAATCGTGATCCGCGTCATCAACGGCAGATCAAATGCCTTGTCCACCGCCGGAGCCAGCAGGTCACGCCGGCCGGAAAATCCGAGCCGCGGTCCGCTCTTCATCGCTTGGAGCAGCGTATCGTAGAACGCGCTCACGGTCGCGACGGGTCCCGCGCTGTCTGCGGCGCGGGCGCCGAACGGCACGACGAGTATCGAAACGGTGGCGGCAGTAAGCAGAGCCCGGCGTGAAATCACAGATACAAACCTCAAATTTGGACCGGCGTTTTAGGGTGCCTTTACGGCTGTTTTAGGGCAGCTAGGCACGCCGGTCGACGACGAAATGCGCCGCCTCGCGCAGTAGGTTGCCTCTTTCCTTGAATAAATCAAGGTGCGCGACCGCCTGCCGCACGAGAACCGCCGCCTGCGCCCGAGCCCGGTCGGCACCGAGAATAGAGACGAAGGTGGCTTTGCCGGCCGCTGCGTCGCGTCCCACGGGCTTGCCGGTCTCGCCTGACGACCCATGCACGTCGAGAAGGTCGTCGGCGATCTGGAAGGCGAGACCAAGGTCGTGCGCGTAACCGCGAAGTGCCATCCGCAGGTCGATCGACGCCTTGCCCAGAATGGCGCCTGCCTCGCAGGAAAACGCGATCAAGGCGCCGGTCTTGAGGCGCTGCAGCCGGGTGATCGAACCGATGTCGAGCTCGGGATGTTCCTCGGCGATTAGGTCGAACATCTGGCCGCCCACCATGCCAGCCGCACCTGCCGCCTGCGCCAAAGCAGAAACCAGCTCGCACCGCACCGCCGGATCGCCGTGCGTGTCGGGATGACCCAGGACTTCGAACGCGAGCGTCAGCAGGCCGTCGCCCGCCAGAATCGCGGTTGCCTCGTCAAAAGCCTTGTGCACTGTCGAGCGGCCACGCCGTAAATCGCTGTCGTCCATCGCCGGAAGGTCGTCGTGCACGAGCGAGTAGGCATGCACCAACTCGACCGCGACGGCAGCCTGGAGCGCGCTGCGCCGGCCGACCGAAAACAGCTGTGCGCTCGCCAGCACCAGGAAGGGCCGCAGGCGCTTGCCCGGAGCCAGCGCGGCATAGCGCATCGCCTCGACGACACGCGCCTCGAAACCGCTGGGAACGACGAGCATCCGATCGATCGCCGCATCGGTCAACTTGGCGGCGTCGCTCAGGGCTTCACTGAAACTTGCGCCGGTCACCCAACTCGCTTCAGTCAAGGGCCATCGGCTCCGTCGCCGGCTTGCCGTCGGAGCCGAGCACGATCTTATCGACCCGTGCCTGCGCCTCGCGCAGCTTGTTTTCGCAATGCTGCTTCAGCAGCGCGCCGCGTTCGTACGCGGCGAGTGCCTCGTCGAGCTTGGCGTTGCCGGTCTCAAGGCGCCGGACGATGTCCTCGAGCTCCTTGAGCGCATCTTCGAAGCTCAGCTTGACAATTTCGGACGGCGTCGATTTCTGCGCCATCGCCCCTCGGTCCCTTCCCTGCAACCGTCACTCTAAGTTCGACGGCCGCGCGGAGCAACCTTTACGCCGCCACTAGGGCGGCGACATGGGCGGCCGCAGAACCCGCAAGCGCATCGAGGTCGTAGCCGCCCTCGAGCGTCGAAACCAGCCGGCCCTTGGCGTGCTTCGCCGCGAGCTCGAGCAGGCGTTCGGTGATCCACGCGTAATCCGCCTCTTCGAGCTGCAGTTGTGCCAGGGGATCGGCGCGATGGGCGTCGAAGCCTGCTGAAACCAGGATCAATTCGGGCGCGAAGGCGTCAAGCGCGGGCAGGATGATGTCACTCATTGCCGCGCGGAATTCGTTCGATCCCGACATCGGCGACAGCGGCACGTTGAAAACGTTGCCGACGCCGCGCTCGCCGCGTGCGCCGGTCCCGGGGTAGAGCGGCGACTGATGCGTCGAAGCGAAGAATACACCGGCATCGCTCTCGAAGATCGCCTGCGTGCCGTTGCCGTGATGGACATCGAAATCGACGATGCCGACGCGAGCCAAGCCATGCACCTTGCGCGCGCGCTCGGCGCCGATCGCGACGTTGTTGAAAATGCAGAAGCCCATCGGATGCTGCGGCTCGGCGTGATGGCCCGGCGGCCGCACCGCACAGAACGCGTTGTTCGCAGCGCCCTCGACGACCGCATCCACCGCGGCAACCATCGCGCTGGCTGCGCGCAGGGCGGCTTCGCCCGATCCGGGCGAGAGAACGGTGTCGGCATCGATTGCGGCATGGCCGTTCTTCGGCACGGCCGCCAAGACCGCCTCCACGAAAGCGCGCGGATGCGCGCGCGCGATGTCGCTCAGGTCGGCCTTGGGCGCCTGGCGATGCTGCAGCTTGCCGAAAGGTGCGCCGGAAAGCCCGTCGAGCACCGCCTTAAGGCGCGCCGGCGATTCCGGATGATACGAGCCCGGATCGTGCCGCAAGCAGGCTTCGTGCGTGACCAGGAGAGTGGGCATGTCGCCTCTCGTTACACTCGTCTTGCCATGTCGCTTAGCGCCAAGTGTCGCATAGGCCTCGTCAATCCGACAACCGAACGGTCCTTTTCGACGCACAGCGCGCAGTATAGGCTCGCGCTTTCGGCGACGGACATGGGTTTGCGCGGCTGTTTCAGACCATGACACTCGGATTGCGGGCGACGGCGCTGGTCGCGGCGATGGTTCTCGCCGTGCCCGCTTTGGCCAAGGAAAAGACGATCACCGTCCACGCCGGCAAGCCGGACAGCCCGAACTACATGCTGGCCCGGCAATTCGCCGAAGCGTTGGCGCTTGCCGGCAACGGGGCCTTCACGCTGGTCGTCGCCGAAAGTCAGGGCTCGATCCAGAATGTCATGGACGTCGACAAGGTCGGCGGCGATTACGTCTTCACGGCCGCGCCGAGTGTCATCAGGCAGGCACGCCGCGGTGACAAGCCGTTCACCAAGAACCCGCGTTACAACGACATTCGCGCGCTGTTCCCGATCCCCGCGCAGACGATCCATTGGGTCGTGCGCCGCGACACCAAGATCAAGGATTTCGCCGGCCTCGCCGGCCGGTCTTTCATCCCTGGTGCGCGCGGCACGCTCGGCGAGCGCGTCACCGAGGAGGCCTTCCAAGCTGTCGGCATCAGTCGGACGGTGCAGGTCATCGACAGTGACGCGGCTGGCGCACCAGCGGCGCTCAAGCGCCGACAGATCGGCGGTTTTGCCATCGCCGGCAGCTTTCCCCTGCCGAGCCTCGTCGATCTGGCGAAAACCACGCCGATCCACCTGCTCAGCATGCCGCCGTCAGCCGTTACCAAGATCCGCGCCGCCGATGACAGCATGACGGCGATCGTCATTCCGCATGGCACGTATCCGGGGATCGAAAAGGACGTGACGACGCTGGCGCTACCAGCCGGCGCATACGCCACGCTCCGGATGACAAATGCAACGGCCTACGCGCTCACCAAGGCGTTCTGGTCGCAGCGCCCCGCCCTCGCGCAGAAGAACCCGGCGTGGAACGCGGTCTTGCCGTCGAAGCTCGCGTCACTCGGCATCCGGCTCCATCCCGGCGCGTTGCGCTATTACCGTGAAGCCGGCATCAGGATCCC
>DATLUT010000129.1:0-4002 GCA_035532975.1 Allostellaceae bacterium | reverse complement strand
AGGAAAGCCGAAGCGATCGAAACGGTCGAACAGCCGATCCATCTCGCCGCGGAAGGAGCGCCAGACATCGGGTGTGCCGCTCGGCGCCGATTTGACATCAACGGGTGTAGGTGTGTTGGCCATCGAAACCTCCTTGGATGCGACAAAAATCGCGAATCAGTGAGCGCCGAGGCGCCGTTCAGAATGCATCCTGTAGGAGGGGCCGTGTCCCAACATTGATCTAGGTCAAAGGCCGCCGCCCTTGCCGGCGACGGTCACACGGCCGGCGCGTGCGTCGCTCCGACCGCCAGTGAGACGTCGAAGGCCGCGGCGACGCGGCGCACGAATGGCCGCATCCTCTCCGGCACCGTGATTCGCGCCCCATGGATCTCGACGAGACCTTCGACGGCCAAATCGGCAAGGATGGCGCGCTCGCGCCCGAAGTCGAAGTTCGGCAAGTGCGGCGCGGCAGCGGTCCGAAGGTCGACGGTCAGGTTGCACATCAGGCGCTCGATCACGGCAGCGCGGAGCCGGTCCTCAGCGGTAAAGGCGAGGCCGCGAACGGTCGCCAGGGAGCCGCCGGTCGTGATTGCGTCCTGATAGGCGGCGATCCGCGTCGTATTTTGGATATAGCCCTGCGGCAGCCGACCAATGGCGGAGGCGCCGAATCCCAGCAACGTATCAGCTTGGTCCGTGGTGTAGCCCTGGAAATTCCGGCGCAGCGTGCCGGCATCGAGTGCCCGGGCCAACGGGTCGTCTGGTTTGGCAAAATGATCGAGGCCGATACGGCGATAGCCGGCAGTGACGAGCGCGTCGGCGATCGCTTCCGCCTGGGCGAAGCGCTCCGCCGCGTCCGGCAGCGCCGACGCATCGAGATGCCCCTGATTCGGCTTCATCGACGGCACATGCGCGTAGCCGAAGACTGCGACCCGGTCGGGCTCGAGCGCGAGTACGCGCTCCACCGTGCCGATGCACGACGCGACTGTCTGGTGCGGCAGGCCGTAGATCAGGTCGACATTGAGCGCGCGAACGCCCGCCTCGCGCAAATGACGCGCCGCCTCCTCCGTAACCTCCGCGCTCTGGATGCGATGGATCGCCTGCTGGACGACCGGATCAAATGTCTGCACGCCGATGCTGGCGCGCGTAACGCCGCAGGCGCCAAGCGCCTTGGCCATATCGGCCGTCAGCACGCGCGGATCGATCTCGATGGCGATCTCGGCCTGGGCATCGATCCGAAAATCGCGCGCGATCGCTTCGCCCACGCGGTGAATCGCCGACGGACCGATGATCGTGGGCGTGCCGCCGCCCCAATGGAGATGGGTTACGCGTATCGGGCCCGGCAGCAGCGACGACACGATGTCGATCTCGGCGATAAGCGTGTCGACGTAACGACGGGTCGCCGCGTCGTCCGTCGGAATCTTGGTATGACAGCCGCAATACCAGCAGAGCGCGCGACAATACGGGACGTGGAAATAAAGCGACGCCGTTCCGTCCGGATCGAGCGCCGCGAGCCAATCGCGCGCGACCGCGCCGTCGATCTCCGGCGTGAACTTCGGCGCCGTCGGATAGCTCGTATAGCGCGGCAGTCGCTCGCCTGCGATGTGCTTCAGGGCAGGAGACAAGACGGCAACCATCGGGATGCTCAGAACGCCGGCAACGCCGGCTGGTCGTTGGGCGTCACCGCCACGCCCTCGACTTCGACCAGCCAATCCGGCCGACAGACCGCACCCTGGACGATCAGGGTCGGCAAGTGCGGATGGCGCTCGGCAAGATAGCCCTCGACATGCGCAAAGTCGCTCGGATCACGCAGATACACGAGCAGATACATCATGTCGGCCAAGGTCGCCTGTCCCGACCGCAGCAGGGCATCGACGTTGCCGAGGGCACGATCGAGTTGGCGCAACACATCCCCCGGATAAAGGACGCTACCGGTCTCGTCGATGCTGGCCGTCCCTGAAATAAAATGGTGCGCCCGGTCGGCATAGGCGATGCGCGTGCCGCGCTCGAAGGTAACGCTGTAGTCCTTCGTCGGACAGAGTCGGCCGAAGTCGTTCAAATACGAAACCTGCTCGGGCGCCAGATCGAGTACCGAGTAGGCGTCCATGGCGACGAGATCGAAGCGATGCGCGCAGGCGCCTTCGATGCCCGTGCTGGCGATAAAATGGCTGTCGCCCGTCAATCCGTGCGTTGCAAACAGTTCGCGTCGGCTATCGACCATCCCCTGATAGAACACGTCGACGTCCTTGAGATAGATCCACGTGCGGACGCAGTGGTCGCGGAGGTTCCCGCCCTGGTTTTCGAGGGTCTTGATCAACTCGCCGAAAATGGAGCGGGTCTGGGCGGCGGAGGAGCCGGCCGTCTCATGATCGTCGGTGCAAAGCCGGGTGCTCCAGAGATGGCGGTGCCCATTCTTCTCGATGATCAGATGCCGAGGCGAAAGGCGTTTCCTGAGCAGCGGGCCGCCGCCATCGACATGATAGGCGAACAAGGCGAGCTTCGCCCCAGCCAGCGGCGCCTGCTGCACGATCGAGACGGCGACCTCCTCGCGCGGTTCATAAGCGAGCGTGCTGTTGCGCACGGCGGTCGCCTGGTTGAGTACGTCGCTCAGGAAGATGCGGCGGAAGACGGCAGTCTCGGGCGCCAAACCGAGGGAGCGGCACGCCGCCGCATAACGCTCGCCGACGAGGTCAATTTGCCCGCGAAGGTCCAAGCCCGACGGCACCACGACGGCGATGAAGTGCTCCGATCCGCCCTTCGTGCCGTAGAAGCTTCGCGTCGTAAAGCCCCGCTCGGCTTGGGCCACCCGCCAATCCTTGGGTTCGAAACCGCGCATGAATGGGTTTCCGCTAGACCGTGGCAATCGGTCGATCGGGAAAGGCAAGCTGGTCGCGGTCGCGCCATGTCGGCCGGACATAATTGATCTCCATGAGCCGGCGCACACCGACGATCGGACGCCGCTCGAAGCCGTGCCACGTATTGGGCCCCGGCACGAAGATCACGGCGCTGTTGAACTCGGCCGATGCGCGGCCGATCCAGCGCTTCTGGTCGTCGTAGATGTCTGTACCCCAGTCCTTCGCCTCAGGACCGGTGCAGAAATAGATCACCATCGAGAACAGCTTTTCCGGAATGTCGCGATGCGGCTCGAGCCAGGCGCCGTCGGTGTCCTGGATGTACTCCATGCGCAGGAAACCGCCGTCGACCGCGATGCCGCACACCTGGGCGAACAGCCGCGCGATGTCGGCGCGCTGCATTGCCTCCGCGAAGCGGGCACAAGCGGGAAAATGCGCGCGCAGCCGCGGCGTGAAGAATGTGCGCTTGCCATTGTCGAGATCGCGAACGCCGTGATTGTCGCCGACCGGCGGCGGCGCGATCGGCAGCAGAAGTACGCCCACAGCGACGCTCTCGGGCAGGACGCGTTCCAGCGTCCAATGGCGATAGGGGACATCATCGCAGCGTGCGCGGCGCAGCGCGTCGGCGAAATGTCGGGCGATGTCGGCCGCGTCCGGAATCGGCGGAAAATCGACGGCTCGCTCCGATGTCGGCCGCGTCGTCGCGCTCGCGCTCACCGGGGCGCCCATTCGATCGCTTTCCGCAAGAGAGGAACCGACTTGGCGAAGGCGCTGACGCTGTGGCGCCAATATTCGCGCCGGACATACCAGTCCGAATCGACGTAGCAGAGCTGCAAGCTCGTGCGCTGACCTTTCTGAGGCAGGAAGCCGTGCCAAGAATGGTCGCAGACACGGAACATGAGCATGCGGCCGAATTCCGGCGCGAACTCGAACGCATAGTCGTTGCGGTCAGCACTACGCAGCACGCGCAAGCGACCGCGTTCGTAGGGCCATTCGCGGGTGAAGCCGACGAGGACGGTGATGATCTTATGTTTGGAGTCGGGATGAGCGTAGCCTTCGTTGTAGTGGCCGGTGGTGTTGCCCATCATCACGATGACCGGCGGGCAGGCGCTCAAATCGGTGTCGAACTTGCGCTCGACGAGACGACGAAAGCGCGGACTCAGGAGGTCCTGGA
>DATLUT010000128.1:0-11839 GCA_035532975.1 Allostellaceae bacterium | reverse complement strand
CCGCGTTGGCCGTCGGCCTTGACGAACCCTCGTGGCCCGCTAACGCAGGTGGGAACCATGTGCCGAAGCCACGGCTCCGGTAGGGACAGTCCCCGAGGTGTCGATATCGGCCCCGGGGTTTCATGCGCCTAACGCACCACGCAGCCCCATCCTCGTTCACTATACTTGGGTTGCTTCGAGGCGCGCCGCAACCGTTTCGATGCGCAACGCCAGACGCTCGATGCCGCTAGCGAGCGTTTCCTCGTCGAATGTCGCGGCGCCGGCTGCACCTGCCGATCCCCGCGCGCGTCGCAGCGTCTCCCGTGCCTCGCTGAGTTCGTCCGCCAGCATCAGCGCCGCCATCACCAGGAGCCGAGCCTCGCCTGCTTGGGGTGCATCTTTGGCGAAACCGACGACCTTGGCGTCGATGCTCCGGCCAAGCTGCCGCACCCGATCCTCCTCGCCCAGCTCACATGCGATAGTATAAGAGCGGCCGTTGACGACGACAGTGATCTGCGGCATCAGCCCTCCAGCACCCGGTCGAGCCGATCAATGACCGCATCGATACGCGCGGCCACATCCGCCGGTGCTCGGCTGGCCGCTGGTTCGTGCCGTGTAGTCTTGCCGGAGAAGGCTTCGGCCGCCGATTCGAGCCGGGCGACGGCCTGTTCCAGCCGGTTTGTCGCCTGTTCGAGTCGCCCCACGCACGAGCCCCCAAGGTGGAAGCGGCGACTTTAGGCGCCTTGTAAAGGAAACGTCAACGCGCGCTGGCACTTAATGTTTTGTTCCAG
The DNA here is from genome assembly GCA_035532975.1 of Allostellaceae bacterium. GTDB lineage: Bacteria > Pseudomonadota > Alphaproteobacteria > ATCC43930 > CGMCC-115725 > REEB95. Next base: position 11,069 of record DATLUT010000128.1, on the reverse strand, counting down.
TAACGGAGCATTAACCTTTAAATTGTCTTATACACGCAACTAATGGCCAAGATCGTATGGAGCCAGGACCGATGACGGCGTCCGCCCTCTGGCAGTTTGATCAGCTTTCCCCGGAAGCACGAAATGCCGCGGCAGGTGCCGCGCGCACCGCGGGATTACGCCTCAATCAGTGGCTTGGCCGCCTGATTGCCGAAACCGCCGCCGCCGAAGGCGTTGTACTTGGTGCCGCGCCGCGCATCGTTGCGCCGCCGCCAGCATCGCCTCGCCCTGTTCCTCCGCTGCAACCGCGTGCGGTAATCCAACCTTTGCCGATTCGTCCAGTCGTGCCGACGCAAGTCGTGACGGCCGCGGCGCAACCCACGCCGCCACAAGCGATGCCCTCAGCGCCTGTGACGTCGCGTCCATCGATGCAGATGACGACGCCGCAACCACGACCGATGCCCGAACCCCAGCAGCCGAGCCCGACGGTGGAGGCGACCACGGTCATGCTGTCGCCGACGGTGCTCGACCCCGGCTCCGTCGGGACGCGTGGCGACGAAGGCGACGCGCCCGAGGCCTTGGTCTCGGCGATTGCCCGCGACGGTCTGCGTCAACCGATCCTCGCCCGGCGCAAGCCCGACGGGCGCTATGAGATCATTGCCGGCCGCCGCCGCTGGCGTGCGGCGAAGCGCGTTGGCTTGGCACAGATCTTGGTGGTCGTGACGACCCTTGCCGATCCCGAAGCCGTCCTTGCGTCGCTGACTGAAAATCTGAGCGAAGGCACATTGCCGCCGGTCGATGAGGCGCGCGCATATCTCCGCCTCCTCACCGAATTCTCTCTTGATCCACGCGACGTCTGCGGCGCGATTGGACGCGACATGACGCATGTCGTGCGAACGCTGCGGCTGCTCGGATTGTCGCCGCGGTTGCGCGGCTTCATTGCCACCGGGCGACTGTCCCAGGCGCAGGCCTACGCACTGCTCGACACGCCGGATCCGGAGCGTGCAGCCGACCAGATGCTTTCCGAACAAGCTGGTGTCGACGAGGCGTTGCGGCGCATTGCCGCCGTACCAGGAGGACAACGCTCATGATGCGCGAACTGCCGGGTAGCTGGTCCGACATGGATGTCGACCCGACGCTGCGGCTTCTCGCCGAGCGCGCGGCGCGCATCGCCGGCATTCCGGTTGACGCCTGGCTCGAGCGTGCCATCCGACGCGCCTGCGCCGAATATTTCGTTCCGCAGCAGCCGGTCGTGCGACCGGCGCCGGCCGCCTATGTCGAGCCGCCGCGCCCGATGGCACCGCCGCCCCAACCGATGCCGGCGCCGACCCGGAGCGGTGCCGGTGCCGCACTCGCCGAGCTCATTGCTCGCGCTCGCCAATCTCAGCCGGAGCCGCAGGCGTTCGTACCGCCGGCACCGGCCGCTTACGTCGAGCCGCCCCGTCCAATGGCGCCACAACCCCCGCCGATGCCACGTCCCGTCATGCCGCCGCCGCCCGCCACCAACATTGCATTCGAAGCGCCGGAATTGCCGGCACCAACCTTCGACGTGTCCGGTCCGGTGTCGCGCGCGCACGACGAACCGGTACCGAGCCAGCACGACGAATTCGCGGCGCGTCAGCCGTCGCCGCTGGAGCGGGCTCGCGAATCGAAGCGGCGGGCCGCTGCGTTTGCCACCGAAGTTGCTGATTGGCGCGGTCACGACGAGCGCCCGCCCCGCTTTGGCGCGCCATGGCCGACGTTTGATGATGGTTCGGCCGAGGAGCCCTACGTGCCGCTCGATGCCGGTGCCGGCTTCGATACGCGCGAGCCGCTCGAGTTGCGCAACCCGATCCGTGCACGGCGCTCGCGCCGTCCGCTGGTGATTGCCGTCGGCATCGCGCTCGCGGTAGCGCTCGGTGCGCTCGGTGCGCAGCGCTTCATCGTCGGGCGGCTCGGCCACTCGACATCGACCGAAAACGCCGACATCACCGCGCCGCCGATCGGACAATCCACCGAACTGCAACAGCACGCTGCGTTGTCGTCACCCGCGCGGCTGCCCGCGCCGATGCCCGCCGCTCCGTCGGCGGCGATGCCGTCGAGCCCACCGGTGGCCGCGCCACAGACCGCGACCAACGATACGGGCGCCCTGCTGCCGCCTTCGCTGGTCACGCCGACGAGTAATTTGCCGCCGCCGCCGCCGGTGGCAATGTCGACGCCCGTAACGCCGCTGTCGGCACTGCCGCCTCCGAGCGCGACGGTCGAAAGCCTGTCGCCTGTCGCCAGCAGCGTACCGTCGCAACCGTCCGCCGCTCCATCGCCGCCTGCGCAGCCCGCGGTGACGGCCTCGGCGCGGCCCGATATGCCGCCGCCGTTGCCATCGCGCAAAGTGGCAGCTGCGGCGCCGACCGCGACGCAAACTGCGGAGGCTGCTGCTACCGCCGCCGCCCGCCAGGCCGCCGCGGCCGAAGTTCCCAAAGACCCGGCACGGCTCGCCAACTGGCTCGAACAGCGGGCCAAGACCGGCGACGCTGTCGCCGAGTATCGGCTCGGCGTGCTCTACGCGCTCGGTCAGGGCGTGAAACAGGATTACGGCCGCGCAGCGCAACTCTTCAAGTCCGCGGCGAACGGCGGCGTCGCCGAAGCGCAGTACAACGTCGCCGTTATGTACAGCGAAGGCATGGGCGTCCAGCGCGACCCCGTCCAGGCGGTGACCTGGTACAAGAAGGCTGCCGAGCAAGGTAACGCCAATGCCGCGTTCAATCTCGGCGTCGCCTATTCGAACGGCACCGGCGTGAAGCAAGACATGCCGGAAGCGGCGCGCTGGTTCCGTCGCTCGGCCGCCGCCGGCGTGATCAATGCGCAATTCAATCTTGGCCTGCTCTACGAGCGTGGCGAAGGCGTGCCGCAATCGCTCGTCGAGGCCTATGCGTGGTACGCCGCCGCCGCTTCGCGCGGTGACCAGGGTGCTGCGCAACGGCGCGACCATCTCGCCGGCGCGATGGCGCCTGCCGACATCAAGAAGGCGCAGGCACGGGCGACGCAGCTGCAGCAGACAATCCAGACTAGCACTGCGCCGATCGCGTCGCAAAAAGCCAACACCGCGACGCACTAACCGCCGCCACGCGCTTAGCGGCGCGCGCAGCTCGACACGTCAGGGCATTAACCGGCCGCTCGCCACCCACCAGCCCGGATTTGCGCCGCGCAAATGCGCCGCCGCGTCTTCTGCCGATTTGGTCTCAGCGAATAGCGCGAAGCAGGTCGCGCCGCTGCCGCTCATGCGGGAGAGCAGCGCGCCGTCACAGCCAGCCAGTGCCATCAGCACATCATCTATTTCGGGAACGATTGCCCGCGCCGCGTCGGTGAGATCGTTGCGCCGGTCGGCCAGCAGGCGCGCGAAGCCGGCGGCTTCGTGTGGTGCGCGATCGAAGCGCGCCGCCTTGCCGAACGGGCCGCTACGCGTGCGGAAGACGTCCGCCGTGACGAGCGGGCGGCCGGGATTCGCCAGTACCACAGCGATGGGCGGCAGCGTCGGTGCGGGCTCGATCGATTCACCGACGCCGCCGACGAACGCGGACCGGCCGGCGAGACAAACCGGCACGTCCGCACCGAGTTCCGCGCCCAACGCCGCCAGCTCACCGTCGCCGAACTTCGCCCGCCAAAGGGAAACGAGTGATGTCAGCGCCGCCGCCGCATCGCTCGAGCCGCCGCCGATGCCTGAAGCGACCGGCAAGCGCTTCTCCAGCGTGATCGCGGCGTCCGGCAGGCGGCCCAGCCGGCGCGCGAGCCGCTCGGCAGCGCGCCAGACCAGGTTTTGCTCCGGATCGATCGCCGCCAGGTCCTTGGCAAAGGGCCCGGTCACGGCGACGCTGAGGCGCTTCGCCGGCGCGACGGTCAACCAGTCGCCGATATCGGCGAAGGCCACGAGACTGTCGAGCAGGTGATAGCCGTCGGCGCGGCGGCCGGTGACGTGAAGATAGAGATTGAGCTTGGCAGGAGCGAGCAAGCTCAGCCGCCGCTCATCTTCGCCGGAGCGGCGCCAAGACCATGATCGAGCTTGACCTGAATGGTCTTTGCTTCGTCGGCCTCCGGCTTGAACTGGAGCGCGCGCCGCCACTGGTAGCGCGCCTCTCCCTCGCGGCCGTTGCGCCAATAGGCATCGCCCAGGTGATCGTTGATCGTCGGATCCTCAGGCACCAGTTCGGTCGCGTGCTCAAGCGTTTCGGTCGCGCGCGTATATTGGCCGAGGCGGAAATAAGCCCAGCCGAGACTGTCGACGATGTAGCCGTCATTCGGCCGCAGCGCGACCGCGCGTTGGATCATCTTGATCCCTTCAGGCAGCTTCTCGCCTTTATCGATCCAGGTATAGCCGAGGTAGTTGAGCACCAGCGGCTGATCGGGCTGAAGTTTCAGCGCGTGCTCGAGATCCACCTCGGCACGCGGCCATTGCCCCGTGCGTTCGTAGCAGACGCCGCGACTGTAAAAGAGGCGCCAGTCATCCGCCGTCGGATGCGGAATGCGCGCCAGCGCCCGGTCATAGGCGCCGACCGCATCGGCAAAGCGGCTGTGCGAGCGCAGGATGTCGCCGAGCTCGATCAGCGGGGCGGCCCGCTTCGGCTGCTCTGCCGCCAGGCCCTCGAGTCGCTTCATCGCCTCATCCGTCTGCGACAGTGAATCGAGCGTCAGCGCGATGCGCATCCGAGCCGTCCACGAATAGGGCGAGGCGCGGCCGACGCGGCGATAGAGCGCGAGCGCGTCCGCAGGCTGGTCCTGTTGCGCGCGAATCTCGCCCGTGAGCAGCTGCGCCAACGCGAAATTCGGTCTCAGGTCCAGCGCGAGCCGGGCATAGATCAGCGCGGCGTCGAGCGTTTCAGCCTGGTTGAGCAGGCTCGCAAGGTCGAACAGCGCTTCGGCCGCGCCATTCGCAGCGCTTGCGATCAGCGGATGCGGCACGACGTTGTGCGTCAGCCGATCGAGACCCGCGGACCCAACATCGGAGTCATCGACCGGCTCGACGCTCTGATAGACCGCGCGCGCCGCGGCATCGTCGTGCTGACGCTCATAGAAATTGCCGGCGAGTTCGGCGACCCGTGTGGTCGGCGGCGTCTCGGCGGCGAGCAGACTTTTGTAGGCCGCCGACGCTGCAGCTGTCTGGCCGGCAAAGTCGGTAATCAGCGCCACGTGCAGGTCCTTGAGCGGGCCGAGGCCGCGCGTGTCGCCCATCATGTCGAGGTCGTGCAGCGCCTTTCCTGCATCGCCGCGCCCGGCATCGGCCCATGCGAGCAGTAGCGGCACCGCATAGCGCTGGGCGCCCTCTTGAGGCAACGCAGCAGCTTCTTTAGCGGCGACGTCGTACTTGCCGGACTTGAGCGCCTGCTCGACCAGGACGAGGCCCGCGAGCCCGCCCGCGCCGTCATGCGCGGCAATCTTGTGCGCCAATGGCGCTGCCTCGTCCACCCGCCCCTCCGACACGCGCAGCGCGAACGCGCGCCGCATCAAGCTGTGATTATTGGGATCGGCAGCGAGCGCGGCGTCGATAAAGGCCGAGGCGGCGCGGTAATCGTGGTTCTGCTGAGCGTGGAGCGCCGCGAGATACCCGCCGAGAGCGCTTTCGGGACGCATCTCCGGTCCCGCCAGCGGACGGTCCGCTGAATTGCTTTGGCACGCCGTCAGCGCCAGGATGACGCCCGTCGCCAAAGCTCCTGCGAAGCAGAATCGCAATCTCATCGCACTGTTGTCCGGCCTGCCGTAGATCGGCGGACATTACACCGCCGGGACGCGCCTGGGTCAGCCTAATCGTTACATATTGGGGTAATTCGGGCCGCCACCGCCCTCGGGAACAACCCAGTCGATATTCTGCGTCGGATCCTTGATGTCGCAAGTTTTGCAATGGACGCAGTTGGGCGCGTTGATCTGGAGGCGCGTCCCGCCAGCGTCGGTTTTGACGATCTCGTAAACGCCAGCGGGGCAATAGCGCGTCTCCGGCGCGTCGTAGAGCGCCTCATTGACCGCGATTGCATCCTCCGGCCGGCGCAGCCGCAGGTGCGGTGGCTGGTTCTCCTCGTGACTAACGTTCGACAGGTATACCGACGACAACCGGTCGAAGCTGACGACGCCGTCCGGCTTGGGATAGGCGATCGGCCGCGCGGCAGCAGCGCGTTTCAGATGGCGATGGTCAGCCGTCTGACGCAGCGTCCATGGCGCCTTGCCACGGAGGGCATACGTGTCGACGGCGGCATAGGCGAGCCCCGCCCGCAAGCCCCAACGAAAGGCGGGCCGCACGTTGCGCACCGCATGGAGCTCCGGCCACACCCACGATGCTGCGAGCGCGCGGCGAAAATCGGCGCTCTCGCCCGCGATCTGGCGCGCCACGATTTCGGCGGCGACCATGCCCGACTTCATTGCCGTGTGGCTGCCCTTGATCTTTGGCACGTTGAGAAAGCCGGCCGCACAGCCGATCAAATGGCCGCCGGGGAAGCTCAGCGCCGGGATCGACTGGAATCCGCCCTCGTTGAGCGCCCGCGCACCGTAAGCGACGCGTCGGCCGCCAGCGAGCAGCGGCCGGATCGCCGGATGCGTTTTGAAGCGCTGAAACTCCTCGAACGGGTTGAGAAACGGGTTGTCATAGTCGAGGCCGACGACAAAGCCGACGGCGACCTGATTATTCTCAAGATGATAGAGAAATGAGCCGCCATAGGTGCGGTGGTCGAGCGGCCAGCCGACGGTATGGACGATTTGACCCGCGTGGTGGGCGGTCGGCTGTATCTCCCACAGCTCTTTGATGCCGATGCCGTAACTCTGTGGATCGCACTGCGCCCGCAGACCGAATCGTGCTTCGAGCGATTTGGTGAGCGAGCCGCGACATCCCTCGGCAAGCAGCGTCACTTTAGCGTGCAGCTCGACGCCGGGCTGGAAGTTTGCCGTCGGATTGCCGTCCTTGCCGATGCCCATGGCGCCGGTCGCAACGCCGACGACGCGACCGTCCACGTCGTAGAGCACCTCGGCGCCGGCAAAGCCGGGATAGATTTCGACGTCGAGGGCCTCGGCCTGTTTCGCCAGCCAGCGGCAGAAATTGCCGAGGCTGATAATGTAGTTGCCGTGATTGCGCATCGGCGCGGGCATCGGCAGCCGCCAGGCGCGACGCGCCGTCAGCAGCATGAATCGGTCGTCCGTCGCCGGTGTCAGCAAGGGCGCGCCGCGGGCGCACCAGTCCGGCATCAGTTCGTTCAACGCCCGTGGCTCGAAGACTGCGCCGGACAGGATGTGCGCGCCGACTTCGGACCCTTTTTCGATGACGCAGACCGAGATCGTGGCCGCGAGTTGCTTCAACCGGATGGCGGCAGCGAGACCGGCAGGACCGGCACCGACGATCAGCACGTCGTAATCCATGCGGTCGCGCTGCATCGCGCGACTATAGCCGGTGGTGCTCAAAGAACCAGCGATGCTAGGCTCGCCGAATGCAGGATCGTGCCGCGCTTTCGCGACTTCTCGAGTGGCAGGCGGCGATGGGCGCGGACGAGGCGATCCTTGGCGAGCCACGCGACCGCCTGCAATCAAAGATGCGGCCGGTGCCAAGGCCCGTCGCGCCGGCAACACCGGCGGCCGCGACCCTGACCGTGGCAGCCGCCACGACACCGCAGAGCGCGGTGCTGGTGAGCGCGCAGGCATTGGCGGACGCCGCCAAGGATCTCGCCGAGCTGCGCGCCGCCGTCGAAGCGTTCGATGGATGTTCGCTCCGGCGGACAGCGACCCACACGGTTTTCGCGGATGGCAACCCCGCCGCACCGTTGATGTTGATCGGCGAAGCACCGGGCGCCGACGAGGACCGTATCGGCCGTCCCTTCGTCGGCCGGAGCGGCCAGCTGCTCGACCGCATGCTGGCCGGGATCAGCGTCAGCCGGGCGGAAAACGCCTATATCACCAACATCCTGTTCTGGCGCCCGCCCGGCAACCGCAAACCGACGCCGGAAGAGACGGCGATCTGCCTGCCCTTCGTATGGCGCCATATCGCCCTGCTACGGCCAAAAATCGTGGTTTTATGCGGCGGAACGGCGACCGCGGCGCTGCTCGGCCGGACGGATGGCATCACCCGGCTGCGCGGCCGGTGGTTCGATCTGGCGGTACCCGGCCTCAGTGAGCCCGTCCCGACAATAGCGACCTATCACCCGTCTTTTCTTTTGCGTGCACCTGCACACAAAAGTGAATCTTGGCATGATCTCTTGTCGATACAGTCAAAACTCTCTCAATTAAAGTAATATTGAGGTTCGTTGTAGAAGTTTTAACCGTGCTATAAATGTATCCCCGGTCCCTGCTAACTTTATAAAATTTTTACTTGCCTTTGGCCGGCAAGATAGTTTAAGGCCTGCCGCATGAACGACTGGGAACGTGGGGGACGGTCGAACAAGACTTACGCTGCGCTGTTTGTTATTGCGATTTTTTCAGCAGCATTGTTCGCCTTCCATAACGCGGCGGCAGGTGAATTCGGCACCGCCTACCAATCCGCCGCGCTGACACCGCCGGGCGACCTACCGCGCCAAACGGACCTGCCCTACGTATTGAGTGGAGCAGATGCCGAACGCTATAGGTTGATCGAGGTACAGCAGCGCACTGCGCAGTGGCAGGCAGCCAACCGCGAGGTCGGCTTGCTCAAGGATCGGCTGTTGCTTGGCCACGTCCTCGCGCAGCGCTACCTGCACCCGCGCTACCATGCGACCTACGTCGAGCTCGCCACCTGGCTCGATCACTACGGCGACGAGCCCGAGGCGCCTCGGCTTTACGCCCTGGCGGTCAAGCGTGCCCCAGCAGGCACCAAGCCGAGCAAGCCGGCTGCTGGCGTGGTCGCGGGGTTGGCGCTGTCCGATGGCGATCTCGAACTGCACACCGCGCCTAGTGACGCCGCGAGCAGCACCTCGCCGCATGGCCTGTGGCAAGCCGGACTGGCGGCATGGCGCGCCGGGCACCTCGATGCCGCACGTCGTGCATTCTCGACCCTCGCCACGTCGTCGGCCCAGTCGCCATGGACCATTTCGGCCGCGGCATTCTGGACGGCGCGTGTCGAACTGCGCTCGCATCGACCGCGGGACGTCGCCCGCTGGCTCGGCATCGCTGCTAATTACCCACGCACATTCTATGGCTTGCTTGCCCGTCGACTGCTCGGCGTCGATACCTATTTCAGCTTCGACAACGCGTCGTTCACCGATCGCGACGCCGCAACGATGACCGGTGTGCCGGCTGGGCGCCGCGTCTTGGCCGAGCTCGAGATCGACGACCAGGCTGCGGCTGCGGCCGAGCTTCGCCTCATGGCAGCACGCGCTCCGGCCAAGTTGACGCAAGCCGTCATCGCGCTCGCCGAGCACGCCAACATGCCCGCGCTGAGTCTGCAGCTCGCCGCTATCTTGGCCCACCGCAACGGCCATGCGTATGCCCGCGCGCTCTATCCGATTCCGCGTTGGACGCCGCGCGGCGGCTTTACCGTCGACCGCGCGCTGCTGTTCGGCGTGATGCGGCAAGAGTCGAAATTCGCGCCGCGCGTCGTGAGCAACGCCGGCGCACGCGGCCTGATGCAGCTTATGCCGGCGACGGCGCGCTCGATGGCGGCGCAGCTGGGGCAAGACGTTGCCGATCGCCAGGCTCAGCGCGAGCAGCTGTCCGATCCCGAGACCAACCTGATGCTGGCGCAGGAATATATCCGGACGCTGCTCAACGACGAGCACATCCAGGGCAACCTGCTGTTCTTCGCGCTCGCTTATAACGGCGGCCCCGGTGCGGTCGAGCACCGCAAGGTCGCCATGGCCGACTACCGCGGCGATCCGCTGATGTTCCTGGAGACGTTCCCCGTCGCCGAATCGCGCGCCTTCACCGAACGCGTGATGGCCAATTATTGGATTTATCGCCTGCGTTTCGGCCAGCCGACGCGAGATCTCGACGCGCTTGCCGAGGGCAGCTGGCCGATCTATACCGCTTTCGATATGCACGACAGCGGTGAACGCCGTGTCGCCGACAATCGATGACAAGCGCCCCTTCGTTCCCGTCAACATCGCGATCCTGACGGTTTCCGACACGCGCGACGAGGCGTCCGACAAATCCGGTCGTACGCTGGTCGATCTCGCGACCAAGGCCGGTCATCACATCGCCGCCAAACGCATCGTCAAGGACGAGCAAAGCGCAATCGTCGCGACGCTGCGGACCTGGATAGCCGATCCTGACGTCGATGTCGTGATCTCGACCGGCGGGACCGGTGTGACCGGTCGCGACATCACGCCTGAGGCCTTCCAATCCATCTATGAGAAGGAAATTCTCGGCTTCGGCGAGCTGTTCCGGTGGCTCAGCTATCAGAAGATCGGCACCTCCACGATCCAGAGCCGCGCCACCGCAGGCGTCGCTGGCGGCACTTATTTATTCGCCCTACCCGGCTCGCCGGGTGCGTGCCGCGACGGCTGGGAGGTGATCGGCCCGCAACTCGACAATCGTCATCGCCCGTGCAACCTTGTCGAGCTCATGCCGCGCCTCAAGGAACACATCGCGCCAGTAGCACGCTGAACCGCCAAGCGTGTCCGCAAGTTCTTGATTTGTTCTATAGATCGGCGCATCATCCGCCGATGGACGACACCGTCAGGTCCCCGCTTCAAAAGGGCCGCGGCGCCGGCAGCAATGCGAGCGGGCGTTACGAGCACGAAACGCGCGAAGCGTTCGACGACGGCTGGAGCACGGCGGACGAGGCGCCGCCGCGGCTTCCGACGAGCTTCACGCGCGACAGCACGCGCAGCATCATCGCGCGCAACGATTCGCCCGATATTCCCTTCGATCGCTCGATCAATCCGTACCGCGGCTGCGAGCACGGCTGCATCTACTGCTTCGCGCGGCCGACGCACGCCTATCTCGGCCTTTCGCCCGGGTTAGACTTCGAAAGCAAGATCCTCGTCAAAGAGCAGGCGCCGGCCCTGCTGGCCGCCGAGCTGCGCAGGCCATCCTATCGCTGCCGGCCGATCGCGCTCGGCACCAACACCGACCCCTATCAGCCGGCCGAGCGGCATTACCGGATCATGCGCGGTATCCTTGAGGTGCTGCGCGAGTTTCGGCATCCCGTCACCATCGTCACCAAATCGGCGCTG
>DATLUT010000127.1:0-3407 GCA_035532975.1 Allostellaceae bacterium | reverse complement strand
GCCCAGCCGAAAGCGGTGATGTGCTCCTCCGACACCATCGGATCGCCGAGCTCGTCCTTCTTGTAGTAGTACTCGACGATCGAGCGCGGCAGCGGCGAGCCTTCCTCGATGCCGAAGCGCTTGGCGAGCGAGCCGGCGACGACGTTGCGGATCACGACTTCGACCGGAATGATCTGCACCTGCTTGACGAGCTGCTCGCGCATGTTGAGCCGGCGCACGAAATGCGTCGGAATGCCGATCTCGGCCAGGCGCATCATCAGGTACTCGCTGATGCGGTTGTTGAGCACGCCCTTGCCGGTGATCGTGCCCTTCTTCTGGTTGTTGAAGGCGGTGGCGTCGTCCTTGAAATACTGCACCAGGGTGCCGGGCTCGGGGCCCTCGAACAGCACCTTGGCCTTGCCTTCGTAGATCTGCTTGCGTCGGGTCATGGGCGGCCTCGGCGGGAAAAGGGAGGCGAGACCTTATATAGCAAGCGTGGCGCGCCGCGCCAACGCCGCTGCGCCGCAGCATTGCGAGTCGTTCACAGGAGTCTCAGACGGGAATCTCGTGCCACGGCGCCGGTTTCGGCTGCCAGGCGGCAAATCGGAACGCCGGCTTGCGGCGGATGCCGGGCGCAGGCAATGCCACCAGCGCGCTCGACACGGTGCCGAAGCCCTCGGGCGTCAGGAAGCGCATCGAATTAGCGGCGCCATCGGTCGGATCGGGCCGGTCGTCGGCGAGAAGCTTTTCCCACGCCGACCAGTTGCCGGCAGGGGGATCGGGCGGCTCGGCGCGCTCGAACAGCGGCCGATAGCGCTTCAACCGCGGCGTCTCGTCGTCCTGGTCGCCGGCGGCAATCATCGCCAGACCCGGCGCGATCTCGCGCAGCTCGACCGGCAGCGTGCCTGACGGATCGGCATGCTTGAGCCAGAATGCCTCGTGGTTGTCGGCGAGGATCAGGTTAAAGGTGCGATAGGCCTTCGGATCGAGATTGGCCAGCGCGTGCGCCGCCGCCGCCGCGTCGGCATGGTCGAGCGCTTCGAGCACCAGCTCGCCGCGCGAGCGCACGCCTGGCGCCGGACCGAGCGAGCCAAAGCGATTGAGGATGCCCGCGAGCAGGCCGTGATCGTTGATGCCGAACCACGAGCCGCCGGCGAGCTCGTCGAGCCCGGCGACAACTTCCGGCCGGTCGCGCCAATGCCGAGCGGGCGGCTGCCACGGCCGGCCGATCATTTCATCGCGGTTGGCGGCGACCAGCACGGGCCAGTCGTGGCCCGGCCGGCGGAGGATGACGAAGGTGCACATGCCGGCGCGATGATGAACTGCGGCGCGCGCTTTGTGTAGCGCCGCGAGGCAGGTTAGACTGCGCCGCATGACGACATTCGATGATCGCGAAAAAGCGGAAGAGGCGAAGTTCCATTACGATCAGGAGCTCGCCTTCAAAGCGCGCGCCCGGCGCAACCATCTGTTCGGCTTGTGGGCCGCGGGACGGCTCGGCTTGAGCGGCACCGCCGCCGAGGATTACGCACGCGAGCTGATGGCGGCGGCCTTCGGCAAGCATGGCGATGAGGCGGTGCTCGCCAAGATCGAGGCCGATTTCAAGGCGAAGGAAGTCGGCGTCGCGCTCGATAGTGCGCGCATCCGGCTCGAGCTCGATCGCTGCCTCGCCGAGGCGAAAAAGCAGCTCGGCGTTCCGCGCTAGGGAAACAGCAGCGCTCTCCCCCGACGGGAGAGAGCGCTGGTGAGAGGCAATGCCGTCCGCGGTTCAGCGGGCGCTTGCGGTCGAGGTCCTGGCTTGCTGCAGCAGCCCGGCGAGCCGCTTTTGCGCCAACGGCGGCAGCTTCGACGCATCGATCTGGCTGAGATTGCCGGCCGAGCCGACCACGACCACGCCGACCATGCCGAGGCTGGTATGGGGCTGGCATTCGTAGACATAGACGCCCGGCGTGGTGAACGTCACCTTGCCGTCCTGGCTGATCTGGGTCTTGAACGGCTGCGCGCCGGCCGGGATCATGCCCGCGACCGACTGCACGTCGTGGCCCTTGTCCGCGGCGACGAAGTCGATGCTGTCGCCAGGATTGATTTTGACGAAATCGGGCGAGAAGGCAAAAAAGCCGTCGGGGCCCTTGTTGAGCTCCTTCACCGTCACGTCGGCGGCGAAACTCGGAGCGGCGAAGGCCGCGGTGGCGATCGCGATTGCGACGGCGCCCAGGGCCTTCTTCATTGTCTTGGTCATCATCGATTCCTCTAGTGGGTGGCGTACGTGTTGGCGCGCGGAATGTGGCGCGCCAAAGCGCGGGCCATATTGATGCAGATCAACTTTGACGCCGCACCGCCTGCGGCGGCTTGCCGCAAGGGCAATTACGTATCGGGCCGCTATTGCACAAAAGCGCGGCCTTCCCGGTTTTGCACGAAGCCGTTTGACGACGGGATGCCGGGCAACAGTTCCGCGAGCCTGGCGATGGCTTCAGCGGCGGCGGCGCGCTCGTCAAGCACGCCGCGGAAGACGCGCGCCACGGCGACCATGTCGGCGGACATCGGCGAAAGACGGAACCAGTTGACGCCCACCTTGCGCAACGCCGGGAGCTCGCCGAGCAGGTTGCAGCAGGTATGAGAGAGAACCTGCATCCCATTCACCGAGAGGAACGGCTTGCCATCGAGCGTTGAGACAACGAGACCGTCGGGATCATTGCCGCAGACGAATTGGCAGCCATCCTTGTGCAGATGATGGGCGCGCGCATGAAAGCATCGCGCCGAGATGGCGAGCGGCATCCGGCCGAAGGTGAATATCTCGATATCGATCTTTGGATTTGTCGCCAGCCGGGCGATGCTGGCGAGCGGTAGCTCGGGCGGCAAGCACGCGCGTACCGCGCCCTTGTCGGCCAGGTAGGCGAGCGTGCTCTCGTTGTAGATGTTGATGAGCGGGCCGAGGACATGGGGCGTGCCCAAGACGGCACCAAGCAGACCGATGTCGTTCAGTTCGACGGCGAAATCGCCGCTCGCGCACATCTCGCGCATCTCCTCAGCGTCCCGCTCGTTGGTGATGAGCGCGAGGCTCGAATGGATGACCGCTTTGCCGGCGCCGTGCAGGCGGCCGACTACGACCGAAAGATGGGGCGCGAAAAAAGGCCGCCGTTTGGAGCACACCACGTCACCGACGTAGACCGCATCGACGTCGGCCTCGTCGGCGATGCGGAAATAGAAATCGCGCCAGCGCTCGGCCTCCCAATTGAACAGCACCGGACCGAGCGCGAGATGGGCTTTCACCGCCATCTCCGTTCATAGGCGCCGGCGCTCAGGCGTCGTCCTTCCGCAGTCTGGTCGAGGCTCTGGAGCGCGGCGGCGGGCACGTCCTGCCCGCGCTCGAGCGCGTCGAGCAAGGTCCGGAACGACGCGACGACGCTCGCGATATAGGCGCGTCCGCGCTG
>DATLUT010000126.1:0-5509 GCA_035532975.1 Allostellaceae bacterium | reverse complement strand
CAACAGCTTGCGATAGCGGCGGACGGCTTCGGCTCTTTCGCGCGCGCGGCGCTCGGACGGCTTCTCGTAATTGCGACGGATCTTCATTTCCCGGAAAAGGCCTTCGCGCTGCATCTTCTTCTTGAGAACGCGAAGCGCCTGATCGACGTTGTTGTCGCGAACGAGAATCTGCACGAGAGCGTCGCTCCTTTCGCCAATACGAGGTTATCGACCCAATCCCGACCCGGCCCCCGCAAGGGACCGGCTCAAGGGGCGGCTAAATATCACCAAATTGGGGCGTTGTGAAGGCCGCGGCGCCGCCGGCTCAGACCAAGCCGTCGGGCACGGTTTTTCGGCGGCCAGAATCGGCTTATAATAACCCCATGGCCATTCTGAAGATTGCCCGCATGGGCCACCCCGTTTTGCGCGAAAAAGCGGCACCGGTGGCCGATCCGACCGCGCCGGAGGTCCGCGATCTTGTCGCCAGCATGATCGAGACCATGCACGACGCGGGCGGCACCGGCTTGGCCGCCCCGCAGGTCCACGTGGCGCAACGCGTGGTGGTCTTCGAGGTCGGCGAAGCGCGACTGAGCGGCCGTCCCCTCGACCGGCCGCAGGAGCTCACCGTGCTCGTCAACCCGGTGGTCGAGCCGCTGACATCCGAGACCGAGCTCGGCTGGGAGGGGTGCCTGTCGGTACCCGGCCTCAAGGGCGCGGTGCCGCGCTTCACCCGCATCCGCTATCGCGGCGTCGGCCTCGACGGCAAGTCCATCGACCGCACGGTCGAGGGCTTCCATGCCCGCATCGTGCAGCACGAATGCGATCACCTCGACGGCATCCTCTATCCCCAGCGCATGTCCGACCTGCGGCTGCTGACTTTTGTCGAAGAGGGCACGCGGTTTCCGATCGATATCGGCGTCGCCAACGCCGACGCCAACGCAGCGGAGTGACATGGACGATCGCGCGCTCAGGGACAAGATCGTGCTGGCGATGCTGCCCGACGTGCCGTTCGAGGGCTGGAGCCGGCGCGCGCTGGCGCATGCGGCGCGGCGACTCGATCTCACCGGAGCCGAGCTCGCCTCGCTCTTTCCGCGTGGCCCACGCGACGCCGTCGCCGCCTTCAGCGACTGGGCCGATCGAGCGACCGAAACGGCGTTGGCCAAAGAGCATCTTGGGCGGCTCAAGCTGCGCGAACGCATCGCACTCGGCGTTCGCACGCGGCTCACGGTGGTCGAGCCGCATCGCGAAGCCGTGCGGCGGATGCTGGCGTTCCTGGCGCTGCCGGCCAATCTGCCGCTCGGCCCGCGGCTGCTCTACCGCACGGTCGACACGCTGTGGCACGCGGCTGGCGACCGCTCGACCGATTTCAGCTTCTATACCAAACGCGGCCTGCTCGCCGGAATCTACGCGGCGACCACACTCCACTGGCTCGACGATAAATCGCCCGACCACGCCGCCACATTGGCATTCCTCGATCGTCGTATCGGCGAGGTGATGCAGATCCCGAAGTTGCGCAGCCGCGCGACGGCAGCGCTGCGCATTCTGCCCAACCCGCTGCGCGCGCTTGGTGCACTTGCCCGCTTGCGCCGCGCCTAACGTTTCGGCAAGAGCCGCGTGATGTGCCCCATCTTGCGGCCGGGCATCGGCTTGCCCTTGCCGTAAAGATGGACATGCGCCGTCGGCTCAGTCAGCGCCTGCCGCCAGGTTTCGACCTCGTCGCCGATCAGGTTTTTCATCACCGCGTTGGAATGACGCTCGGCGGAGCCCAGTGGCAGTCCGCAGACCGCGCGCACGAGCTGTTCGAACTGGCCGGTCACGCAGGCGTCGATCGTCCAGTGACCCGAGTTGTGCGGCCGCGGCGCGAGCTCGTTGACCAGGATCTCGCCCGATTTGGTGACGAACATCTCGACAGCCAGCAGCCCGATCAGGTCGAGCCGCTCGGCGACATGGCGGGCAATGCGTTGAGCCTCGGCGGCCAGTGCGGGCGGAATGTCTGCCGGCGCGATGGTGGTGTCGAGGATGTGATTGACGTGACGGTTCTCGACCACCGGATAGGCGGCGATGTCGCCCTTCTCGCCACGCGCGACAATGGCCGAGACTTCGCAGGCGAAATCGACGAAGCCTTCGAGTACCGCCACCGCAACACCGAGCTTGTCCCACGCCGCCCCGGCATCGGTCTCGGACCCGACCATGACCTGGCCCTTGCCGTCATAACCGAGCCGCGCCGTCTTCAGCACGGCGCGCGGGCCAATTTCCGCGACTGCCTGCGCGAGCTGCGCCGCGCTCTCGACCGGCCGGAAGGTCGTCGTGCCGACGCCGATGCCGCGCAGGAAGTATTTTTCCTTGAGCCGGTCCTGGGCGATCTCGAGTGCACCCGCGCCGGGCCGCAACGGCTTCAGCACGCTCAACGCCTTGGCGGTGTCGAGCGGCACGTTCTCGAATTCGTAGGTCGCGACGTCGATCGCCGCGGCGAAGCGCCTAAGCGCGGCCTGATCGTCGTAGGCCGCAGTGGTGGCGTAGGGCGTGACCTGCTTGGCCGGACCGTCGGCATCCGGCGAGAAGATATGGCAGCGGTAGCCGAGCCGCGCGGCGGCCAGCGCGGTCATGCGACCAAGTTGCCCGCCGCCGATGATGCCGATGGTCGCGCCCGGCAGGATCATCCGCGCTGCGGGCGCTTCGGCACGGCGGCGGTCTGGCGTCGCCGGAAACGCTCGAGCCGCGCCGCGACCTTGGCATCGCCGAGCGCCAGGATCGCCGCCGCGAGCAAGGCAGCATTGGTGGCGCCGGCCTTGCCGATCGCCAGCGTGCCAACCGGAATGCCGCCCGGCATCTGCACAATCGAGAGGAAACTGTCGACGCCCTTGAGGGCGCGGGTCTCGACCGGTACGCCGAGCACCGGCAGCGGTGTCATCGATGCCGCCATGCCCGGCAGATGCGCAGCGCCGCCGGCGCCGGCGATGATCACGCGGACGCCGCGCGCCTTGGCGCCGTGCGCGTAGTCGTGAAGCCGCCGCGGCGTGCGATGCGCCGAGATGACGTGTGTCTCATAAGGAACATCGAGCCGGTCGAGCATGCGCGCGGCGTGACGCATGGTCTTCCAGTCCGATTGGCTGCCCATGATGATGCCGACCGGCTTTGCGCGTCTCATTCCGCCGCCCCCGTGCAGGAAGCGCGCATTATAGGAACGCGATGCGCTCGGGCAAGCGCAGTGGCTCAGGCGATGATGTCGGGCAACAATTTGCTTTCGAGGCGCGCCAGCAGGTCCTTGAGCGCCAATTTGCGGCGCTTCAGCCGCTGCATCTCGATCGGATTGAAGGTCGCACCCTCCTCGAGGCGGCGAATATCATCGTCGAGCGTGCGGTGCTCGGCCTTGAGCTGGGTGATCTTGGTCTTGATCGCTTCGATCTCGAGGTCCATCGGGGGTCGGAAACCCTGCCGCGCCAGGATGATTTAGTATAGCAAAAAACCCGGCCAGGGTTGAGCCGGGCGGAAGCTCGGTAATGTCTCAGTTTGGCCTCATCCTGAGGAGCCCCGCGCCCTCGATGCTTCGACACGCTACGCTCCTCAGCATGAGGGTGCGGGGCGTCTCGAAGGAGGGCCAAACTGAGGTACCACGAAGCCCGCGGCGCGCCGCCACTATCGCTCGAACGGCGCCATCCGGACCCGGATATTACAAGGAGAACGTGCAATGCCGGCCGCCCGTACCGAATCGCCGCCAGGACGCACCATCGGCCTATTGACCAGCGGTGGCGATTGCGCCGGCCTGAACGCGGTCATCCGCGCCGTGGTGGCGCGCGCCCAGGGCTACGGCTGGACCGTGCGCGGTATCCACCAGGGCACACTCGGCCTGATGCGGCGGCCGGTGGAGTTCACCACGCTCGACCGGCACGGCGCCGGCACCGCGATCATGCGTCTCGGCGGTACCATTCTCGGCACCACCAACACCGGCAATCCCTTCGCCTTTCCAATGCCGGACGGCCGCAAGATCGACCGCTCGGCGGAGGTGATCGAGGGCGTGCGGCTGATGGGGGTCGACGCCGTGATCGGCATCGGCGGCGACGGCAGCTTCGCCATCCTGCGCCGGCTAGCGCAACAGGGGGGCATTCCTCTGGTCGGCATCCCGAAAACCATCGACAACGATGTCGGCGCGACCGAACGCTCGGTCGGCTACGACACCGCGGTGATGGTCGCGACCGAAGCGCTCGATCGGCTGACGCCGACGGCGGCAAGCCACGCGCGCGTCATGGTGCTGGAAGTGATGGGACGCGATGCCGGACACATCGCACTGGCAGCCGGAATTGCCGGCGGCGCCGACGTCATCTTGATTCCCGAGATTGCCTATCGCATCGAGGCGGTCGCCGGCCACATCGAGACGCTGCGCCGCAACGGCCGCAACTTCGCGCTGATCGTGGTCGCCGAGGCCGTGCCCGATCGAACCGGCGAGCGCGTCCGGCGCCAGCAAGCGAGCGGCGCATTTACCTATGGCGGCATCGGCGAGATCATCGCGCATGCGATCGCCAACCTCACCGGCGCCGAGACGCGCGTCACGGTGCTCGGTCACGTCCAGCGCGGCAGCCAGCCGACCTGGAACGACCGACTGATCGCGCAGGCGTTCGGCGTTCACGCCGTCGATCTGGTTGCCGCCGGCCGTTTCGACCGCATGGTGGCGTGGCAGAACCGGCGGATCGCCGATGTGCCCTTGGCCGATGTCATCGACCGGCCGCAGACCGTCGAGTCCGATAGTCCTTTGGTGCTGACCGCACGCGGCCTGGGCATTTGCCTGGGCGATGGCTAAGCCTGCGACTCGTCTAAAATGCGTCTAATGCGCTCGCGGAAAAGTCGAATCCGCTGCGACAGAAAGTTTCACCAGTTGTCACTTGGAAGCGTCGGCCGAACGGCGTTATTCTTCTTCGTTACATTTTGATGTCGTCATTTCCGCCCAGCTTTTGGAGGAGCCATGACGTTGGAAGATCGTATCGAGGAGCTTCGCACCCGTCACCGCAGCCTTGAAGATCAGATCGACCGCGAAAGCCACCGACCGCTCCCCAAAATCGAATCGCTCTCCACCCTGAAGCGACAAAAACTCCGAATAAAAGACGAATTGAGCCAGCTGGAACACACCCGCTAACGCACGTTAGCCGGCGGGTGCGCGGCGTTAGCGCACCGGCGCGAGGAGCACGGTTGCGTCGACGGTGACTGTTACCGTGGCGTCGCCGGCCGCGGCGACGGGCGCCGGCATGCCCCCAGGTGCCGCCGCAGCCATGAAGCGGACCGGCACGGGCGGCAGCGAGACGTTGCCGACATGGAGTTCGGCATAGCGTTCAACACGCGTGCCGAGCGTGGCCGCGATCCGCGCGGCGCGTGCCCGAATGTCCTTGAGCGCGGCATCGGTCAGCGCGTCCTGCGCGGCCTTGGCCGCCGCCGGCGAGAGCTCGGCCGCAAGATCCGATAGCGCCAGACCCTCGCCTTGCAGCGTGCCGACCAGCCTCAGCAGCGCCGCGAAGTCGCCCGAAGCGATGCGCAACGACTG
>DATLUT010000125.1:0-19160 GCA_035532975.1 Allostellaceae bacterium | reverse complement strand
CGCTGCCGCGGTGTGAGCAGGTCAAGCGAGTTGGTCTGACCCTCGGCACGATTGAGATAGACGTCGATGACGTGCTTCGAGATTGCCGGGCTGAGAAATATCTCGCCGCGCGCGACCGCCCCGATGGCCATCTCGAGCTCGCGCGGCGCCGAGCCCTTGAGGACGTAACCCGAAGCACCCGCACGCAAGGCTTGGAGCACGTGGCTTTCGTCGCCATGCATGGATAGCATGACGACATGCACCTGCGGATAATCCTTGACCAGGCGGCGTGTTGCCTCGAGCCCGTTGAGCCCTGGCATGGCGATGTCCATGATCACGACGCTGGGGCGCAATTTAGCGACGTGCTCGAGCGCTTCGCGCCCGTCCCCGGCCTCGCCGACCACCTCGATGCCCGGGAATTCGCCGATTAACGACTTGAGGCTCGCGCGGATGAGCAGGTGATCATCGCAGAGCAGGATGCGAATGGGATTCATCGGTCGACGCCGGCCTCGGCGGCGCCGAGCGGCCGCCCGGCCGGCACCATGGAAGAACGCGGAAGTGACATCGGACCCCCAAGAGCGAAAAACAATTATACGCCGCTGGCCGCTGCGCCAGTCAAAGGTTTGCAGCCGGACCCGATTGCCTGTGAGGCGGTCCCGGCGGCCGGGCGGACGCCCCGTCCTCCGAGCTTGTTGCTGGTTTTTCCGGTCTCGTTTCAGGGTTTTTCCGGATAAGCCGGCCGGAGCGAAAAGCGTAATCTGGCGAGTATTCACGGTGCTGCTGGTCCCTGTGGCGGTGCAGCGTTGTCGCGTTAGGTCAGCTGATAGGACCTACTCGCCCAGCAGTATCAGCAGTATCGGGAGCGAACGACCAGACCGGCGCGTGGGAGGGAAACCGGCCGTCATATCCTAAATTGATTACAGCACCTGGGACTTACTGAGTGTAGCTTAGACTCAGCATAAGCTTGCTGAGCATTGCGCGGAGGGCGCCAGGACAACGCATCGGCCGATGAACGATAACGCCGAGTGGCTAACGCTGATCGCCGCGGCTCTGCCGGTGGCGCTTTATTCGGCTGATGCGGACGCGCAGCTGGCGGGGCCGCGCATCTTGAGCGAGGGCATGGCGGCAGCGCTCGGGTACCGACCGGCCGATTTCGCCGACAATTCCGGGTTGTGGATGTCCCGGATCCATCCCGCCGATCTGCCGGCGCTGCTGGCGCAAGCCGCCACGATCACGACCGCCGGCTCGTTTGCGTTCGAATATCGCTGGCGCGCCGCAGACGGGGGTGAGCACATTTTCGCCGACCGAGGAGTGCTGGTCACGGACCGGCTGGGACGTCCCTCGCGCATACAAGGCATTGCCCTTGATGTGACCGACCGATCGACGATGCGGCGCCAACTCAACCACGCGCAGCGCATGGCCGCAGTTGGCCGAATCACCAGCAACGTTGCCCACGAACTCAACAACCTGCTGACCGTGATCATGTGGAATCTCGATTTGATGACGCGTTCGCTGGACGGAACCAGCAAGGATTTCGACCGCGCGCATATCGCGCTGAGCGCTGCGCTCAATGGGACGGGGTTGCTGAAACAGCTTCTGAACTTCGCCCGAGCGGACGACAAAGAAAACCGCGACGTCGAAGTCGGCGCCGTGCTTGCCGATGCAGCGCGGGTGCTTCGGCTCGTCATCGGCGCGGACATCACCGTGGAGATCAAGGCGGCGCCCGGCTTGTGGGCGGTTGAAACCAGCCCCGATCAACTCGAGCTAGCACTGGTCAATATCGCCATCCATGCGCGGCAGGCGATGCCGGAGGGCGGCGGTCTCGTCATCGACGCCAGCAATGTGGCGGCTCGTGGCGAAGCAACCGGCAGCAACGATCTCGGGCGCGATGCAGTTGTGCTGGCGATCAGCAGCGCGGCATCGGGACCGGTGACATCGCCGCCACCGGAAGGACGCGCGGCCGACGCTCTTGCATTGGTTCGAAGCGTTGTCGAAGCATCGGGCGGACGCCTCGTGCTTTGTGCACCGGACGGCAGCGGCACGTTTGCCCGCGTTCTGCTCCCGCGCGCCGCCGTCAAGGCGAATTCCGCGTCCAATGCCGACAGGGCGGCCGGCGGCAAGAGCGACAAGAACGGCGACGCCACCTGCACGGTCTTGGTCGTCGAAGACGATGCCGACGTGCGCAACGTGACCGTGGCAAGAGTTGGCGAGCTCGGCCATCATGTTCTCGAAGCCGACAATGCCAAAGCCGCCCTCGATATCCTCGGCCGCAACGAACCCATCGACCTGTTGTTCACCGACATCGCGATGCCGGGCGGCATGAACGGGCTCGAACTCGCTCGGCGGGCACTCCAGTTGAGACCCGGAATCCGGATTCTCTTCGTGTCGGGATACACGTCGGCGACGCATAACGAAGGCAGCACGCCGAGCGAATTCTTGCAGAAGCCCTACCGTCAGGAAGATCTGGGCCGCGCGCTGAACCGCGCGCTCCATCGCGGCGCGACCGAAGCCGCCTAAATAATCACGGCGCGGCTGAGAGCGCGCGTCCGATCTCCCGCGCGAGATTTTCGCGCGTGAACGGTTTGCGCAGGATCGCCACCTGATCGCCGACGGCGCCGACGCGCTCGGGCGCATCGCTGTGACCGGTCGTGAACAGTACCCTTATTTGCGGGTGGCGCCGCTTGGCTTCGGCGGCAAGCTTGCTGCCGTCGAAGCGCGGTAGCCCGAGATCGACGAAGAGCAATTCGATGCCCGGCTCGGCCGCAAGGAGTCCGAGCGCAGTTTCGCCATCGGCCGCGCTGATCACTCGATGACCCAGCGCGCGGACCGCGGAAACGGTAAGTTCGCGCACGTCGGCGTTGTCCTCGACGACCAGCACGAGGGCGCCGCGGCGCTGTTCTACGATCGGCTCGGGGCTTGGAAGCGGCGCGGCAGCCGGGCGCTCGCCAGTAGCACATGGCAGATAGAGCGTGACCGTGGTGCCCTTTTCCGGCTCGCTGTCGACCCGGATGTGGCCGCGCGACTGCTTGATGAACCCGTAGACCATGCTGAGCCCCAGGCCGCTGCCCTTGCCGACTTCCTTGGTGGTGAAGAACGGCTCGAACACGCGAGCCCGCACGTCCGGCACCATGCCGACGCCGCTGTCGCTGACGTACAATACCACATAGCGTCCCGGTTTGACGTCGTCCTCGTCGGGGGTCGGATCAAGGTGTTGCTCGCCGGTGGCGATCACCACGGTGCCGCCGTCCGGCATCGCGTCGCGTGCGTTGAGCACCAGATTCAGCAGCGCGGTCTCGAGCTGGTTCGCATCGCAGAAGCATCGCGGCAGGCCATCGGAGAATTGCAGCTCGTGCGTCACCGATTCACCCAATACGCGATCGAGCAGGCCGGTCATGTCAGCAACCAGCGTATTGACATCGACGGACCGCGGCTCGAGCGGCTGCCGCCGCGCGAAGGCCAGCAGACGCTGGGTCACCGCCGCCGCCCGCATCGCTCCGCGCATCGCCGATTGCGCGGCGTCACGGAGCTTGCTTTCCGTAGCGCTTAGTCCCCGCTCGATGATTTCGACGTTACCGATGATGACAGTGAGAATGTTATTGAAATCGTGCGCGATTCCACCGGTCAGCTGAACAATGGCTTCCATCTTCTGCGCTTGAGCGAGCGCGGCGCGTGCGATCTCCAATGCCTCCTTCTGGCGAACTTCATGGGTAATATCGCGCGTGATCTTCGCGAAGCCCACAACCCGGCCGGCCTCGTCGCGCACCGCGTCCACCACGATGTTGGCATAGTACCGGACGCCGTCCTTGCGCACGCGCCACGCCTCGGTTTCGAATTTGCCCTCGCGCGCGGCAATTTCCAGCGTTCGCTGCGGCAGGTTCGCCGCTCGATCTTCGGCGGTATAGAAAATCGAGAAGTGCTGGCTGATGATCTCTTCGGCGCCGTAGCCCTTGATGCGCTGCGCGCCTGCGTTCCAGTTGATGACATGCCCTTCCGGATCGAGCAGATAGATGGCGTAGTCGACGACGCCTTCGATGAGGATGCGATAGCGCGCCTCGCTTTCGACGAGGGCGGCGGTTCGGCGTTCGACCCGCTTTTCGAGCTGCTCGCGCGATCGCGTCAGCGCTTCGATCGCCTGGCGGCGCTCTCCCAGCGCCCCGGCGATCAGCAGCAGCGTCACGGTCACGACGCTGATGAAGCCCTGGAGCGCAAGCAGCGAGCTGTTCGCGGAACCTTCGACGAATGGACCGGAGCCAGCCAAGGTGCCGGCAGTCGCGATTGCGGTCGTGACCAGCCGCCCGAAAGCGCCCATCGACGGACCCAGGCGAAATTCGATCCAGAGCAGGACAGGCGCTACGAGGTACGGTGCGATCGCAAACTGCGTCGGGAGGAGATGCCACGTCATCTGGGGAAGCAATGGCGACACTGCGCTGAACCAGCGCGTGAAGATCGCAGCGGCAACCACGATCAGCATCGCAAGCGCGACGACCGTTTCGCCCCAGCGCACGTTACGCCAAGGTGCTGGGCCAAGATGCGCCCACGCCAGGAGCAGCGGCGCCACGACGATGATGCCGGTCACGTCGCCGAGCCACCACGTGAACCATGCTGTCGTGATCAGCGAACTCGGGATGAGACCCAGCGCCGCAAGGGCGGCGACCCCGATCGTGCTCGCTGCAAGTGCGGCCACCGCGGCCGCAGTCACGAAGACGACGACGTCCGCCGCGTTGTCGAGCCGCGCGGTGCCCGTGCCGTAGCTTCGGACGATGTACGTCGCGGCAAGCGCCTCGAGCGCGTTGCCGACGCTCACCAGCGCCGCAGCAGTGACGTCGCCCGGATGCGCGGCGACATAGGCGACGAGATTGACTGCGGTCGCCGTTGTGCCCGGGCTCGCTTTGAAGAACAAGTCGACCAGGTTGGCGAACAGCGCTCCGACGAAGATGCCGGCGAGCGAGCGCGGACCGAACAGCAACATCGCGGCAAGCGCGATGCCGGAGGGCGGCCACACCGCACTGGCTTGGGTGCCCTGAAATTCGACGCGCAGTCCGAGACGCGCCGCCAGGTAGTACGTCGCCGCAACGACAACGACCTGTATCGCGCCCGTCGCGGCGGCAAGAATCTGCGACCGTCGCGGCGCGGCAACGGCATGCCCCGGGCGACTGAGCGGAGTATCCGTCACGGCTTCCACGATCCTCGGCTCAGCCGTTCTGCTCCCTTCATCCGATCGCGCTCGCCAGATCCGAAGGCCCGTAGCTGAATTTGCTGATATAACAAAACGTGCCGGAGAAGACGCGGCGATTCAAGCACCGTGTCTGGCAAGCCATCGGCTGGGAAATTGAGCCGAATACGCTCCTGTGATCTACTCGCGACGCCGATACTACGTTACACAGCAACGGTGAGATCGCCACCGATGGGCGAAGCATCAAAGCCGGTGAGGTTTTCCGTCCTTGTCGTCGAGGACGACGAATTGGTGCGCGAGGCCACCGTTGGCAGCGTCGCGGACCTTGGCCATAGCGTGCTTGAGGCTCCGGACGCCGATGCGGCATTGCAAATGCTCGAAGGCGATGCCGTTGTCGACGTGCTGTTTACCGACGTTCGTTTGCCTGGCAAAAGCGGCGAGCAGCTGGCGCGGGAAGCGTGGCAGCGGCGCCCGGGGCTCAAGGTGATCTTCACGAGCGGCGGACAAGCGCCCGACGACCCGCCGGACGTGACAGGCGTGACGGTCTGGCTCGGCAAGCCCTACAAATGGGACGATCTCAAACGCGCTTTCGAGCGACTGCGCAGCCCACGCGACTAGCTGTCGAAGCTATCGATCGGGCGCGACACACAAAAATCACCGTTTGTCACAGCCACGTTGGCTAGGCTCTCGGGCGAGGTCGCCTACCGGCCTCCGTTCGAAATGCCCGCACCGCGGGCAGGAGCTGGAAATGCGTCCTGTTCGGCGTGCCGCATTCGTCGCAATCATCGTCGTCGCGGGCGGCCTTGCACTGACCGGTGGCGCTCCGGCATGGGCCCAAGCGTCCTCCTCTCCTGCAACCCAGACGCCGCCCGCTCCGGCGAGCAAAGCACCAACGCCGGAGGTTCCGACGATTCCGCCGGGAACCGCGGCGGCCGTGCTGACCAAGAACAAAGCGCAGGCCATTCTCGGCCAGCCTATCGTCAGTACGAAGGGAGAAAACATGGGCCGCATCGTCGACGTCATCGTCGACAAGCAAGGAACGCCGCGTGCCGCGATCATCGACTTCGGCGGCTTTCTGGGCGTTGGTAGCCGCAAGATCGCCGTCGACTGGGGCGCGCTCAATTTCTCGCCGACGGGAAAATCCGAGCGCATCACGCTCGATTTGACGCGCGATCAGCTGAAATCCGCGCCGGAATACGAGAAAGGCAAGCCGGTGGTGGTCGTGGAGGCGAAAGGCAAGACGCAGCCAATGCCGAGCGGCGAATATCCGTTGGACGAGTAGCCGTGGATGCACCGACGTGCACGCATATGACAAACGCGAGCTCACGGTGCACGATCGTCCGCCGCTGTCTTCGTCGAGCCGTAGCCAGCGCGGTCTCGACGGCTTCAATTTCTTCATCGCCAACGTCCAGACAGGCTTCGGCCCGTTCATTGCCGTCTATCTGACAGCGCAGGCCTGGACGCAAATCGATATCGGCTTCGTCCTGACGGTAAGTGCGATCACCGCGCTAGCGTTCCAGGTACCGGCCGGTATCCTCGTCGACGCGGCCGCGCATAAGCGGACGGTGGGAGCGCTCGCCGCCGCTGCGATCGCTGTCAGCGCGCTTATTCTGGCGGCGTCGCCAATCTTTCCGCTCGTTCTCGGCGCCGAAGTCCTGCACGGCTTGGCGAGCTGCCTGATGACGCCGGCCATTGCCGCCATCAGCCTCGGCCTCGTCGCGCCGCATGAGGTCGGCGAGCGGCTCGGCCGCAATGCGCGCTACGCTTCGGCGGGCAACGGCATTGCCGCGGTGCTGATGGGCGCTTTCGGCTGGCTGTTCTCGAATCGCGCGGTGTTCCTATTGACGGCGGCGTTGGCCCTCCCCGCTTTGGTTGCGCTGTTCCGGATCAGGCGAAGCGAGATCGACCCCGAGCGCTCACGCGGCGGTCCGGTGGACAAATCTGAACGGCGATCGCCGCTGCACGGGATCGTCGACAACCGTCCGTTGCTGGTCTTCGGCGCTGGCATGGTGCTGTTCAGTCTTGCCAACACACCGATGCTGCCGCTGGCCGGTGGAATCATGACCATGCGGTCGAGCCAGTGGGCAACGGTGCTGATCGCCGCTTGCATCGTCGTCCCGCAGATTTGCGCTGCAATCATCTCGCCGTGGATCGGACGGCAATCAGAAATCTGGGGGCGTCGGCCGCTGCTCATTCTCGGATTCGCGGCGTTGCCCATCCGCGGTATCCTGTTCGCCGTGCTGGCAAGCCCTTACGCATTCGTGGCGGTGCAGGTTCTTGATGGCGTTTCGGCGGCCGTTTTGGGGGTCATGCTGCCTTTGATCGTTGCCGACGTCATGCACGGCACCGGCCGCTACAACGCCGCGCTCGGCACGGTCGCTTTCGCTGCGGCCATCGGCGCGTCGCTGAGCACCGCGTTGGCAGGCTATATCCAGGATCGATGGGGCTACGCGGCGGCATTCCTCAGTCTCGCTGGCGTAGCGCTCGCCGGCTTCGGTCTGATGATGTTGTTCATGCCCGAGACACGACCGATGGAGTCCTGACGCCGTATGGCCGACATCAATTCAGATAGGCTCGCAACCGGCGATCTCGCTGGTAGCGACGACTTCTATATCAGCGCCGCGACGTCGAGCGCGGAACGGCGGCCGCCGCGCGCGCTCAAGCACGGCGACACTTTTGCGGTCTTCAACGACAATGGCGACATTGCCGGCGGCGCCTCCGGTCCGGCCGGGATTTATCACCGCGACACACGGCACCTGTCGCGCTTCGTGCTGTCGGTCGACGGCGAGCGGCCGCTTCTGTTGAGTTCAAACCTGCAGGATGACAACACAGTCCTCTCTGTCGATGTCACCAATCCGGACTTGCATCGGTCCGGTCATCTGACGCTGCCGCGCGACACGATCCACCTCGGGCGAACGACGTTCCTCTGGCAGGGCGCATGCTACATGCGGCTCGCATTGCACAACTTCGATCGCCAGCCGCATCGTGTCGGACTCGCGTTGGAGTTCGCTGCGGATTTCCGCGACCTGTTCGAGATCCGCGGCAGCATTCGCGATCGTCGCGGCACGGTCACGGTCGAGCGCCAGCGCGCCGCGACGGTGGTCATGCACTATCACGGGCTCGACCGCGTCGAGCGGATCACGCGGCTCGATTTCGACCCGCCGCCTGACACGCTGCGCGACGATGCCGCGGAATTCGCGCTCATGCTGGCGCCGGGCGAGCGCATGGCCATCCTGGTGACCATCCGCTGTGATGCCGACGTGCCGGCATCGCGCGGTGCATTCTTCACGGCCATTCGTGCCGCCCGTCGGGACCTTTGCGCGGCGACTGCGCACGCCGCCGTGATCGACGGCTCGAACACCATGCTCAACCGGGTGATGTGTCGCTCGGTTGCCGATCTCTACATGCTGCTGACCGACACGCCGGAGGGCGCCTATCCCTACGCCGGCATTCCTTGGTTCAGCACGGTGTTCGGCCGCGACGGCATCATCACCGCGCTCGAGCTCCTATGGTTCGACCCGATGATCGCGAAAGGCGTCCTGCGGTTCCTCGCCGCGACGCAGGCTCAGGAAGCCGATCGCGAGCATGCGGCGCAGCCCGGCAAGATTCTGCACGAGATGCGGCAGGGCGAGATGGCGCGTCTCGGCGAGGTGCCGTTCAGCCGGTATTACGGTACGGTCGACGCGACGCCGCTGTTCATTGTACTGGCCGGCCGCTATTTCACGCGAACCGGCGACCGTGCGACCATCGAGGCGCTGTGGCCGCATATCGATGCCGCTCTGCGTTGGATCGACGTCGACGGCGATTCCGACGGCGACGGCTTCGTCGAGTATCTCGCAGCGCCCGGCAAGGGCCTGTTCAATCAAGGCTGGAAGGATTCAGCGGACGCCATATCGCACGCCGACGGCAGCCTAGCCAGCGGCGCGATCGCACTCTGCGAGGTGCAGGCCTATGTTTACGCGGCCAAGCGCGAGGCGGCGATGATCTGCCGCGCGCTCGCTATGAATGCGCGTGCCGCAGCGCTCGATCAGGCGGCCGACGAATTGCGCCGCCGCTTCGAGGTGGCGTTCTGGTGCGAGGAGATCGGCACGTACGCGCTGGCCCTCGACGGCGACAAGCGCCCGTGCCGCGTCGTCAGTTCCAACGCCGGCCATGCACTTTTTGCCGGAATCGCCGGCCCCGCGCGCGCGGCACGCGTCGCCACGACCCTCCTTGGCCGCGACTCTTATTCAGGTTGGGGCATCCGCACGCTCGGCGTGTCGGCACGCCGCTTCAACCCGATGTCGTACCATAACGGCTCGGTCTGGCCGCATGACAACGCCATCATTGCGCTGGGCTTCGCCCGCTACGGATTCAAGCGGGAGGCGCTTTCGGTCTTTGACGCCCTGTTCGCCGCCATCCAGCACATGGATCTGCTGCGTCCGCCCGAGTTGTTCTGTGGCTTTCCGCGACGCCACGGCAGAGGCCCGACGCGCTACCCCGTCGCGTGCTCGCCGCAGGCCTGGGCGAGCGCGGCCCCGATCGCCCTGGTCGAGGCGTGTCTCGGACTTTGCTGCGACAGCGTGCGCGGCGAAATCCGACTGGAAAGCCCTGTTCTGCCGGCCGATGTCGACGAGCTCCGCCTGCGCCGTATTCGCGTCGGCGACGGCGAGGTCGATCTGCTGCTGCGTCGCCACGCCAGCGACGTGGCGGTCAACGTCCTCCACCGCAGCGGCGACGTCCGCGTCATCGTGGCGAGCTGAACGTCAACTCGGCGCCATGCGCAACGCGCCGTCGAGGCGGATCACTTCACCGTTGAGCATCGGATTCTCGACGATGTGGCGCATCAACGCCGCATACTCGTCCGGCGTGCCCAGGCGCTTTGGAAACGGGACGCTTGCGCCAAGCGACTGCTGCGCCGCCTCCGGCAATGCGCGCAGCATCGGCGTCTCGAAGATTCCGGGCGCGATCGTCATGACCCGGATGCCGAAACGGGCGAACTCGCGCGCCACCGGCAGCGTAAGGCCGACGACGCCACCCTTCGACGCGGAATAGCCGGCCTGACCGATCTGACCGTCAAACGCGGCGACGGAGGCGGTATTGACGATGACGCCGCGCTCGCCGTCGGCGTCCAGTGGATCGAGGGTGCTCATCAGCGCGCCGACCAGCCGGATCATGTTGAAGGTGCCGATCAAGTTGACGCCGATCACACGTGAGAAATCGGCGAGCGGCATCGGGCCCGATTTGCCGACGACCCGCTTCGCCGGTCCGACGCCGGCGCAATTGACCAGGATGCGCAGCGGGCCGAGGCGGGGCTTGAGATCGGTCACAAGTGCCTCGCCCTGGGCAGCATCCGCCACGTCGCACTGCGCCGCGAGTGCATTCGGTCCCAGCGTGCCGGCTGCGCGTGAAGCGGCCTCGCCGTTGATATCGACGAGCGCCACGCGCGCCCCCAGCGACGCCAGCAACCGTGCCGATGCGAGACCAAGGCCGGAAGCGCCGCCGGTGACGATGGCATTGATCTGGCTGTCGATTTTCATCGCTGCTCCCCGCCCGCGCCGCTGCGGTCGATGATATCGTAACCGGGGTTCACCGCATGCACATCGGTCGCCTATCGTTGCAGCGAACCATCCGTGCGATTTTGGATTAATATCGGACAACGGAGGTCCGCATGATCCGTAAGCTCAAATCCGGCGGCTATCGCCTCTATTCGCGCAAGAAGAATCCGAAGACCGGCAAGCGCCGCAATCTCGGCACGTTCTCCAACCGGGCCGCGGCGATGAAGCACGAGCGCGCGGTCCAATTCTTCAAGCGCCACGGCTAGCGGTCGGCGCATCCCGCGGCCCTAGCCGACATTCTCGACAGCGGCGCCGCAGCGCGTCTAAGCTTCGGTCGTTCTTCGCGTTATCGTGCGGAGGAGCGGACCATGGCCTATGACCTCGACCAGTTCATCGCCGATTGCCGCGCGGCGCTAAAACACGACTCTGGGCCGGCGGGGCGCGAAATTGTGCGCCAGTCGCTCGAGCGGCTGCTGCGGGAGCGGGAGTTCATCGCCCGCCATTGCTCGGATGCCGCGCCGGCCGGCCTCCACCTGTTGCATGACGATCCGGAACTCGGCTTCCAGATTCTCGCACACATCAATAAAAAGGCGCGGGTATCGCCGCCACACGATCATGGCCGGTCCTGGGCGATCTACGGCCAGGCCGCCGGCTATACCGATATGGTCGAGTACGCGCGCGTCGACAACGGCACGGATCCGTCGCGTGCTCAGCTCAAAACGACGCGGACTTACCGCCTCAATCCAGGCGAGGCCGGAATCTTTCAGGATGGCGCAATTCACTCGATCGACTATCCCGACAATGCGCGGTTTGTCCGCGTCACCGGAACCAATCTCGACAAGATTCAGCGCGTCAGGTTCGATCCGACGACCGGCACGGTGACGCAGATGACGCCACAGCGCGCGACGTGACCGGCCGCATCGCGCGAACGCGGCTTGCGCCAGCCGATCGGCCGGCGCCGGCGGAGCAGCTTTCATCGCAGGCACTGCGAGCGATGATCGAGGATGACGATGAGCTCGCCATCCTCGACGTGCGCGAAGAGCTGACGTTTTCACGCGCGCACCTTCTTCATGCGCGCTCGGCGCCGCTGAGCCGGCTCGAGCTGATCGTTCCACGCCTTGTGCCGCGGCACGCGACGCGGATCATCCTGCTCGATGACGATGATGGCTTGGCAGAGCGCGCCGCACGCGTTCTTTCCGCGCACGGATACACCAACCTTTTCATCCTTGCCGGCGGCGTCGCCGCCTGGACGCGGGCCGGCCTCGTGTCGTTTTCGGGCATGCACGTGCCGAGCAAGGCATTCGGCGAGGTCGTCGAGCACCAGACCGGAACACCGAGCATCGATGCGGCCGAGCTCAAGCGCATGCTCGAACGCGGCGACGACGTGATCGTCGTCGACAGTCGGCCGTTCGATGAATTCAATCGGATCTCGATTCCGAGCGGAACCAACGTGCCCGGCGCTGAGCTGGTGCTGCGGCTTCGCGACCTGGCGCCGTCGCCGGCGACAACGGTGGTGGTCAATTGCGCCGGCCGTACGCGCAGCATTATCGGCGCCCAGTCGCTGATCAATGCCGGTTTGCCCAACAAGGTGATGGCGCTGCGCAATGGGACGATGGGTTGGACGCTCGCCGGCTTCGCACCCGATCACGACCAGCAGCGGCGCCATGCGCTAGGCATGCCATCGCCGACGGCGCTGGCATGGGCCAAAGCCGCCGCCGCGCGAGTCGGCGAACGCTGCGGCGTCAGCCGCGTCGACTTGTCCACGGTCCGCCGCTGGCAGGCCGAGAGTGACGCGCGCACGCTTTATCTTTTCGACGTGCGCGATCCGCGCGAATACGAAACGGATCACCTGCCCGGCGCCACCTCGGCTCCGGGCGGTCAACTCGTGCAGGCGACCGACCACTATGTCGGCACGCTCCGGGCGCGCATCGTTCTCGTCGACGATCTCGAATGCCGCGCCATGATGACCGGCGCATGGTTGCGCCAGATGGGCTGGACCGAAATCCACGTCCTCGCCGCGACGGGCAGCGAAAGCGGTTGGCCAGTGCAATCGATCCTGGGATTGACCGAGCGATCGGCCGACCGTATCGATTCCGACGTGCTGGCGGCATTGATCGGTCGCAACGCGGCGACGGTGATCGATCTGTCGCGGAGCCGCGATTACCGCAATGGCCATATCCGGGGCGCTTGGTTCGCGATCCGCTCTCGGCTCGCGCGTGCAATGCCGAAGATCGATGCCCGCGGATCGATCGTTCTGACCTCCGAAGACGGCGTCCTTGCCGCCCTCGCGCTCGACGAAGCCGTCGCGCTTACGACGCTACCCGTGCGCTATCTCGGCGGCGGCAATGCGGCGTGGGCTGCGTCCGGCCGCCCGCTCACCGCCGCGGAGCCGCGCCTGGCGGACGAGCCGGTCGACGCATGGCTCAAGCCGTACGAGCGCAGCGCCGGCGACACCGCGGCGATGAACGAGTACCTGTCGTGGGAGATCGATTTGCCGCAGCGGATCGAGCAGGACGGTACCTGCCGCTTCCATCCGCTCCTGCCTTAGGCGGCCGACGCCGGACTCTTCTCCGCCAGCGCGCGTTCCTCCGCCGACACGCCGAGTGCGCGCCAATTCGCCGTCTTCGGCACGATGCCTTCGAACGATGATAGCTTGACGTGCGGAATGAGCGGCTCGGTCGTGCCGATCGCGGGGCCGCCGTCGCGCATCTGCTTTGCCGCTACGACCATTTGACGACGGAATTGGATCACGGCGCCATCGCTGGCACCGAGATAATCCTGGGTCCGGTCGGCGATGGGTCCCATCGACTCCCACATCGCCATGTCCTGCGCCGGGATGCCTTTGATGCCGGTGAAATCGCCGCGCTGCATGGCCACCCGGTCTTGCAAGAACCAGTTGTCGAGCGTGCGGATCTTGCGGTAGTTGCGATCAAGATCGACGCCGACTTCGGCGGCGCAGAATTTGCGCCACGCGTCCTGCGCGATGCCCTTGGTCTCGTGCCAAGCGATCCAATAGAACATCGTGTTCACGTCGTCGATCGGGATCAGCATCTGCGCCAGCTTGTACTGATCGTTGGGCGGGATCAGAACCGTGAAGGGCGCAATGAAGACGGTGATCCGGAAATAGGCATCGGTTTCGGGATTGACGATCGGTCTGCGGATCGCCGCATAGCGGAAGCCATAGCTGGTCAGCTGGAACTGGATGCGGGGCGCCTTGTCGGTCGACGGGCGTGGCCAGGCCGTCTCGGTCGCCTTGGCGCTGTCGACTTGCATCGCCGGCATGTTGGTCGAATGCAGGCTCGAGCTGTGCGCGGAATCGATCGAGCCCTCGAGCACTTGCGCCCAGTTGCAGCCGGTATGGATCTTGACGATGCTGATGCGCGTCTCCGGCGTCGGCGCCCAGGCTGGCGGCTCGAATTCGCGCATTGCCTCTGTCGGCCCCATCCATATCCAGACGAAACCGCCGCCCTCGCGCACGGGGTAAGCCTTGTGCTTGAGATGGTCACGCATCTGCTTGCCGCCATCGGGCTCGCACGCCATGTTCATGACGTTGCCGTCGATGTCGAATTTCCAGCCGTGATACAGGCAGCGCAGGCCGCAATCTTCATTGCGGCCGAAGGCAAGCGACGCCCGGCGATGCAGACAATGCTCGCCGAGCGCGCCGAGGCGCCCGCGACTGTCGCGGAAGACCACCAGGTCCTCGCCCAGGAGCCGCGTGCGCACCGGCGCGCCGTCAGGCTCGCTCACCTCTTCCGACATGCACGCCGGCAGCCAATGGCGCCGCATGATCTGGCCCATTGGCGTGTCGCCTGCGACGCGGCACAGGAGGTCGTTGTCTTCGGCGGTCATCATCGTGGCAGCTCTCGCGAACGACGATCGTAGCCAGGGTGATTATCCTTAGCTTCCTAAGTAATTTAGGCCGCGTCGCCAGGGATGTCCAGACGGCACGCGCGTCACCTGGCGCCTTTGCGCCGCGTTGTCGCCAGATTGGCGCGCACTTTGGTCAAAGTTCGTTTCAGTGCCTCGATCTCGGCGGCAGGCAAGCCCGTCGTCGCGGCACGATTGACTTCGCGCGCCTGCGGCAGCAGCAGCTCGCGCAGCTCGCGCGCGGGCTTGGTGAGATAGATGTTGGACTTTCGCCGGTCGTCCTTGTTCTGCGTGCGCACCACCAGGCCACGCCGCTCCATCGCGTGGAGTGCCGTGACGGTGGTGGGCTCGGCGGTTCCAGCGCGTTCGCTCAACTCGCGCTGGCTGAGGCCGTCCTCCTCCCACAAGGCACGCAGGAAGTACCACATGCCGGGCGTGATGCCGTAGGGCCGGATGCGCACTTCGAGCGCGCGCTGCAGCGCACGATGGGTCCAGCGAACCTGATGGCCCACGCTCTGCTCGGCGGGATACGAAAAGCGCATTTTGCGCTTGCGACCGCCCGCATTCGTTCGGCGTCCTGCCATCGTCGCCCCCTTCGCGCCGATCATTAGCTATCAAAGGTTTTAGCGGCTCGGCAAGCTTTTGTCTTGTCCCGGGCACTGCGTCTGCGCACAATCGCGCGCCATTCCCGCGCGGACCAGGTGACTCGATGACGGAACGCAGACTGCGCCTGGGTGTTGCGGGCCTTGGCCGCGCCTTCAGCTTGATGGCGCGCGGCTTCGCCGCGCATCCCCATATCCGGCTTGTCGCCGCGGCGGACCCGCGACCCGAAGCGCGCGCCCGCTTCGCCACGGAGTTTGGCGGCACGACTCACGCGACCGTCGCCGAGTTGTGCGACGACCGGACGATCGACGCCGTCTACATCGCTAGCCCGCATCAATTCCACGCCGAACACGCAATGCTGGCGGCAGCTAAAGGCAAGCACGTGCTGGTCGAGAAGCCGATGGCTCTGACGCTCGCGGATTGCCGCGCCATGGTGGCGGCTGCCGAGCGCGCAGGTATCCAACTACTCGTCGGTCACAGCCACAGCTTCGATGCACCCATCGCGCACACCCGACAGATCATCGCGCGCGGCGGCCTCGGCGCGGTGCGCATGATCACCGCCGTCAACTACACAGATTTCCTGTATCGGCCGCGACGACCCGAGGAGCTCGACAGCGATCGCGGCGGCGGCGTGCTATTCAACCAGGCACCCCATCAGGTGGATATCGCGCGCCTACTCGCCGGCGGACTGGGCAAACGCGTTCGTGCCACAACCGGCGCCTGGGACCCTGCGCGACCCACCGAAGGCGCGTACAGCGCCTTGCTGACATTCGCGGACGGTGCCTTCGCCTCGCTCTCTTATAACGGCTATGGACATTTTGACACCGACGAATGGTGCGACTGGATCGGCGAAGGCGGCCAGACCAAGGACCCAGGCGCCTATGGCGCGACGCGCCGCCTGTTGTCATCGGCCGCGACGCCGGAAGCCGAGGTGGCGCTCAAAGCCGCGCGAAACTATGGCGGCGGAGGCTTCGCGGCATCCGGCGAGACCGCAGGCTTCCATCCGCATTTCGGCTTCGTTCTGGTGTCGTGCGAACATGGCGACATACGCCCGACGCCCAAGGGCATCATGATCTACGGCGACCGCGAGCGGCGCTTCGAAGCGTTGCCTCCGCCTCGCCTGCCGCGTGCCGAAGTTCTCGACGAGCTGTGTGACGCCGTGCTCGACGGGCGGCCTCCGCTTCACAGCGGCGCATGGGGACTGGCGACCATGGAAGTCTGCATCGCCATGCTGCAGTCGGCGCGCGAAGACCGCGATATCGAGCTCATCGAGCAGGTCGGGTTGCCGGCGCCAAACGCGGGTTAATGCGCAAGCTGCCCCACGGCGATGACGTGTTTACTCGGCAGCGACGGCGCGATCGAGCGGCGCCATCTCGCTACGCAAAGAAGCGAGACCGGCTTCGTCGAGCGTCTCGCGTTCAAGGAGCAGCGCGGCGCCATGGTCGAGCACCTTCCGCTGCTGGCTCAAGACGGCAATAGCGCGGGCGAGCGCGCGCTCGACGATTTGCCGCACCGCTTCATCGATCGCGTGCGCGGTGTCG
The DNA here is from genome assembly GCA_035532975.1 of Allostellaceae bacterium. Taxonomy (GTDB): domain Bacteria; phylum Pseudomonadota; class Alphaproteobacteria; order ATCC43930; family CGMCC-115725; genus REEB95. Next base: position 2,460 of record DATLUT010000125.1, on the reverse strand, counting down.
TCGCTATAGCTTCGCTGATGCCATTCGAGCGCAGCCGGCACATTGAGGAAAGTCGGGCGGTCGGTATCGTACGAAACGGGGCCCAGCTTCTCCTCCATCCCGTAACGCACCACCATGTCACGCGCCATATTGGTCGCCTTGGCCAGATCATCGGCCGCGCCGGTCGACAATTGACCGAAGACGACCTGCTCGGCCGCCCGTCCGCCGAGCAGCACCGCCATGCGGTTTTCGATCTCGTCGCGTGTCATGATGAATCGATCCTCGCTCGGCCGCTGGATCGTATAACCGAGCGCACCGATGCCGCGCGGGATGATAGAAACCTTATGCACGGTGTCGGCGCCGGGCAGGATCATCCCCAGCAGCGCATGGCCCATCTCGTGATGGGCGACGACGTTACGCTCCTTCGGACTCAGAATGCGCTTCCGCCTCTCGAGCCCGGCGACGATGCGCTCCACCGCCGCCGTGAAATCCGCCATCGTGATCGATTCTCCGTGCCGGCGGGTGGCGACGACGGCCGCCTCGTTGACCAAATTGGCCAGATCGGCGCCGGTAAATCCGGGTGTCAGGCCCGCGACCTTCTCGGGATCGACGTCGGCGGCCAGCTTGTGGCCCTTCAGATGCACCTTGAGGATGTCGATGCGGCCGGCCTTGTCGGGACGATCGAGCAGAACCTGGCGATCGAAGCGCCCGGCTCGCAACAGCGCGGGATCGAGAATCTCCGGACGGTTTGTCGCCGCGAGCAGAACCAGGCCGACGCTGGTGTCGAAGCCATCGAGTTCCGAAAGCAGCTGGTTGAGCGTCTGCTCCTTCTCGTCGTTACCACCCGATGGGAACGCCGCGCGCGCCCGACCCAGCGCATCGAGCTCGTCGATGAAGATGATGGCCGGCGCCTTTTCCCGCGCCTGTGCGAACAAATCACGCACCCGCGCCGCGCCGACGCCGACGAACATCTCGACGAACTCCGAGCCGTTGATCGAAAAGAAAGGCACGCCGGCCTCGCCCGCGACCGCGCGCGCGAGCAGCGTCTTGCCGGTGCCCGGCGGCCCGACGAGCAGGATGCCCTTGGGAGCGCGTGCACCGAGCCGACCGTATTCCTGCGGATTCTTGAGAAAGGCGACGACCTCTTTCAGCTCGTCCTTGGCTTCGTCGACGCCGGCGACGTCGTCAAAGGTCACCTTGGTGTCGGTTTCGACGTAAACCTTCGCCTTGCTGCGCCCGATCGCCATGAACCCGCCGCCGAGACCCTGCTGATTCGCGATCCGTCGGAAGACGAAATACCAAATTCCGACGAAAAACAGCATCGGCAGCACCCACGACAAGAGCGTCGCCAAAAAATGATTTTCGACCACACCCGAGAACTTGACCCCGTACTTCCCCAACAGATCGGCGACGTCGGGCGGCACGCGCGCGGTCACGAACTGCGTACGGCCGTTTTCGGCCTGCCTGTATTGGCCGTCGATATAGTCGCCCGAGACCTGAACCTGATCGACCTTGCCCGCCTTTAACTCGTCGAGAAATTGGCTGTATGGGATGACCGCGACTTCCTGGCTCTGCGTCCACAATTGCTGCAGCAACAGGACGCCGATGATGGCGGCGATCACGTACCAGAGATGGAACTGCGTGCTCTTATCCATCCACCCGCCTCTGCCGGCCCCGCGGCCGCTCTGAATGGCCTCGCTCGGACCGAGGACCAACGCCGCACCGCCGACGGCACGGCGTCATCGTTCCTTAAAATGCGCCCGAGGTCCAAGCGCTCCCGTAATCTGGGCCAACGCCAACGATATGCACCATCCGGTCAACTACGTACCTTTGATCGAGATCAATTTGCCTTTGGCATCCCGCTTTACCTTGACGGCGGACGGGACGACGGCACGGCCCGGTTGCGACGGGGAGCGGTGAAATGACGAAGTGTATTGCCTGGTTTCGGCGCCTCGACGGCGTTTGTGCGCGGCTGAACAGCGGCCTGGCCGCCGTGGCAGTGGTGCTGAGCGTTCTCGTCGTCGTCCAACTGACGGTACGCGCAGAGACGATGCTCGACGACGCGCAGCAGCGGCTTGCCGTCCCAGGCGAGTACGCGCTGGTGACGCCCGTAGGCAACTAGGTCGCGGGCAGCAACGGACTGTCACCATAACGCCACCAATCGCTCGGCAATGCGCTGATTGTTGTTCCCTCGCGATAGCCGTCGTCGCGCCCAGCGTGCCCGCGCGCCAGCGACCGACCGCCGGTACAAATCATCCCTCACAGCAACGCGTAAACCGCGACGGCAAGCTCGGCGACGATCAGCACGATGATGTACCATTCCAGACGCACCGCGCCGCGCTGCTGAACGAGGCCGAGCATCGTCTCCATCGTGCGCAGGATGACCTCCTGCTTGTGATCGAGCGCTCGATCGCGCTCACGCAGCTCATATTCCTCCGCCAGCCGCGTATAAAGCCGCTCGAGCTCGGGATGATCCCAGAG
>DATLUT010000124.1:0-6609 GCA_035532975.1 Allostellaceae bacterium | reverse complement strand
AAACCGCGCCACACAAGAAACGGGGAGAGCACCGATGACGATCGCCACACCGCGCCAACTCCGTGTCGAGGACGAACCGCTCCTCAAAGGCAAGGGACGGTACACCGCCGACATACGGGAGCCGCGCCAGGCCGTCGCGGCCTTTTTGCGGTCGCCGATGGCATCGGCCGCGATTCGCCGCCTCGATACCACGGCGGCACAGCTGGCGCCGGGGGTCCTAGTGGTGCTGACGGCAGCCGACCTGGCGGGGATTGGCGGCCTCTCGCACCCCCTGCCGGTGCCCGGACGCAACGGCAGCAAGACGATTGCACCACGCTGGCCGGCGCTGGCCGAGCAGCGCGTGGTCCATGTCGGCCAGGCGGTGGCGGCAGTGATCGCCGAGACGCACGCCCAGGCGCAGGACGCGGTCGAACTGATCGACGTCGATTACGAGGACACGTCGGCGGTGGTCGATGCCCGCGAGGCGAACGAGCCCGAGGCGCCGCAGCTCTGGCCCGAAGCGCCGGGTAATGTCGCGCTCGACTTCACCTGGCCGATGGACAAGGACGGTGCCAACGCCCAGGAGGTCGCCAACGCGATCGCCGCGGCGCCCATCGTCGTCCGCCTGACCGAGCGCCAGCAGCGCATTGCCGGCGCGACGATGGAGCCGCGTGCGGCGACCGGCTCGTACGACGCCGCGACCGGCGAATACACGTTGCGCACGGTGACGCAGAGCGTGTGGCTCATGGCCCAGCACATGGCCGATATCATGGGCGTGAAACGCGAGCAGATGCGCGTCATCACCGATGACGTCGGCGGCGCTTTCGGCCTGCGCAGCGCCCCATATCCCGAGTACGTCGTGGTATTGGCGGCGGCCAAGCGTCTCGGCCGGCCGGTTCATTGGGCCGCGACGCGGAGCGAGGCCTTTCTCACCGATAACCAAGCGCGCGAGATCGTCATGGACGGCGAGCTGGCACTCGACCGTGATGGCAAGTTCCTCGCTTTGCGGGTCAAGGCGATCGCCAATATCGGCGCCTTCGTCTGTGACGCCGGAGCGTTGACGCCGACGATCAACCTCGTCCGCTGCTTTCCCTCCGTCTATCGCATTCCGCGCGTCGTCACGGACGTGCTCTGCGTCTTCACGAATACCGCGCAAGTCGGCCCGTATCGCGGCGCCGGCCGGCCGGAGGCGAATTACCTGATGGAACGGCTCGTCGAGGAGGCTGCGCGCGCCACGGGCATCGACGCGGTTTCACTGCGGCGGCGTAATCTCGTGACGCCGGCCGAGCTCCCCTATAAAGGCGCCATGGGCACCGTTTACGACAGCGGCGACTTTCCGGCAATTTTCGACAAGGCGCTCGATCTCGCCGATCTCAAGGACTTTGCGTCGCGCAAGCAGCAGAGCGCGTCGCGCGGCCGCCTGCGTGGCATCGGCGTCTCGTGCTTCCTCGAGCATTCGGGCGCGATTCCGCCCGAAGGCGCGTCGCTCTCGTTCCCGGGCGACGGCACGGTCGTCGTCGGCCTGGGTGCGCAGGCAACGGGCCAGGGCCACTTGACCGTGTTCCGCCACGTCGCTTCGGAAAAACTGGGCGTCGATTCGGCGAAGATCGCCGTGCGCGAGGGCGATACGCGTCTTAACGTCGAAGGGCACGGTTCGTTCGCTTCGCGCTCCGCCGCGGCCGCGGGTAGCGCGATCTTCTTCACCGCGGAGACGGTGATCGAGAAGGGCAAAAAGATCGCGGCGCAGATGCTCGAGGCGGCCGAAGCCGACATCGTCTATCGCGCGGGCACCTTCGAGATCACCGGCACCGACCGGCGGATCTCGCTGTTCGACGTCGCCAAGAAGGCACAGGAGCTCAAGGCCAAGGGTGAGATCGCGGAGTCGCTCGACACCAACAAGGTCTCGCAGACCCCGCAGCATTTCCCCAACGGCTGCCACGTCGCGGAGGTCGAGATCGATCCGGAGACCGGCGCGCTCGACATGGTGGCCTATAGCGGCGCCGATGATTCGGGCCGCATCCTCAACGCCATGATCGTCGAGGGTCAGGTTCACGGCGGCGTTGCGCAAGGCCTTGGTCAGGCGCTGCTGGAGAACGCACTCTACGATAAGTCCGGCCAGCTGCTGGCCGGATCATTCATGGATTACGCGTTGCCGCGCGCGACCGACATGCCGCCCAAGCTGAGCGACGCGCTGCTCGAATTCCCGTGCAAAACCAATCCGATCGGCGTCAAGGGTGCGGGCGAAGCCGGCACGACCGGCGCGCTCGCCGCGATCATGAACGCGATCGCGAATGCCATACCGGGCGAGGCCGGTCGCACGCTGCAGATGCCGGCGACGCCGCAGAAGCTCTGGCAGGCATGTCGCGCGGCACGGAGCGGTGGCCGCGCATGAATCTCGTTTACACGTGTGCCCCGGCGGCCGCCCGCGGGGCGGCCAGTGCACGCCGCAGCAAGGCCAAGCCGCGCGCCGCCGCCCGGCTGCGGCAGCCGACGGTCGACATCCATTGCCACGTCTTCACGCCCGAAGCGGCCGCGCTGGTCAAGGACGTCGTCCGACCGCAGAACGACTCATATTCCTTCTTTCAAAGTGCGGCCTCGAAGCAGACGGACCTCAAGCAGGCGGCGGCGATCGGTCCCAAGCTGACCTCGATCGAGGAGCGGCTCAAGACGATGGACGCCGAAGGCATCGACATCCAGGCAATCTCGACGGCGCCGATCCAATACTACTATTGGGCGGACGGCACGCTCGCGTTGCGGACGTCGCGTCTCATCAACGACAACATTGCGCACATTTGCGCCGCCAATCCCGAGCGCTTCGTCGGCCTGGCGACTGTGCCGATGCAGGTGCCCGAATACGCCGTGCGCGAGCTCACCCGTGCGGTGAAGGAGCTTGGCCTGAAGGGCGTCGAAATCTGTCCGCACGTCGAGCAAGAAGAGCTGTCGGCCGAGCGCTTCCGGCCGTTCTTCGCCAAGGCGGAAGAGCTTGGCGCCGTAATCTTCATGCACCCGCACGGCTTTCCCGATGGCCGCCGCCTGGCCGATCATTTCTTCCAGAACATCGTTGGCAATCCGCTCGACACCACAGTCGCGATCCATCACCTGATCTTCGGCGGCGTGCTGGAGGCCCATCCGAAGCTCAAGATCGTCTGCGCCCACGGCGGCGGCTATCTACCGGCCTATGCCGGACGCATCGATCATGCGCACGCGGCGCGGCCCGATGCGCGCACCAAGATCACCAAGGCGCCGTCGAGCTACCTCAAGAAGCTTTATTTCGATACTATCGTCTTCACGCACCACCAGCTAGCGTATCTGGTCGACCAATACGGCGCCGACCACATCCTGCTTGGCACCGATTATCCATACGACATGGCGCTGCCCGACGCGGTGCAGTTCGTGCAGAAGGCGCCGGGCCTGTCGGAACGCGAACGCGGGTTGATTCTGGGTGGTAACGCGGCGCGGCTCCTCGGCATCGCGTTACCGCCGGCGGCGCCGGGACGACGCTAGAACGTCTTGAACACCTGGATCAACGCCGGGCCGATCAAGACGATGAACATGGACGGCAAGATGAAGATAATCATCGGGACTGTCATGATCGCCGGCAGCTTGGCTGCCTTCTCCTCGGCCTTGAGCATGCGCTCCTCGCGCAGCTCGGCAGCGAGAACCCGGAGCGCCTGAACCAGCGGCGTGCCATAGCGCTCGGTCTGCACGAGCGTGTTGACCAGGCTGCGCATCGCCGGGATGTTGACGCGCTTGATCAGATTGGTCAGAGCATCGCGCCGATTCGGCAGGAAACCGAGCTCGAGCGCGGTCATCTGCAATTCGTCGGCCATCTCGGGCATAAAGCGGCGGAACTCGCGCGCGACGCGCACCAGCGCTCCGTCGAGGCCGAGGCCGGATTCGGCGCAGATCATGAGCAGGTCGAGCGCGTCGGGCAGCGCCCTGTGGAAGCGCTGATGCCGCTTCTTGATCATGTTCCGCAGCGCGATGGGCGGCGCATAGGTCGAGACGACGGCGACGATGGCGCCGACCAAGGCGACGTGGGCCGTGGTCAGGTTGAAAGGCGTGCTGAAAATCAGCACGAGGCTGGTCAGGCTGCACGGCAGCAGCAGGCGGATGCCGACATACAGCACCAGTGCCTCGCGGTTGCGGTATCCCGCCTGGACCAGAAGATTGGTCGCTTTGTCGGCGTCGGCGCCGCGGGTTAGCTTGAGCTTCTCGACCAGCCGCTTCAGCAGATTGGTGCCATACGCGGGAGCCCGGCGTTGGCGCGCGCGCGGCGAACCCTCCGGGGGCGCAGCGCCGATACGGCGGGCAACCAGGGCGGCCAGCCGGCTGCGCAGTGGCGCGGCAGCGTCCCACGCGCCATATCCGGCCACCAGCACGCCGAAAATGCCGGCGGTCAGTGCAAGAGTGAAAGAGGCGTCGCCGAGCCCGTTCATATCCGGAACTTGCCCAGGCGGATCATCGCGAAGACGCCGATCGCCAGCGACGACATCGCCGCGGTCAGATACATGTGGCCCGACGCGCTGTTGAACAAAATCGCGATGTAATCGAAGTCGAGCGCTGCCAGTATCCCCATCACGACAAACGGCAGCGCGCCAATGATCGTCGCTGACGCCCGTGCTTCGGCCGAGAAGGTGCGGATCTTAAGGTGCAGCTGCCGGCGGCGGCGCAGGATCAGGTCGAGGTTTTCGAGCGTTTCGGCGAGGTTGCCGCCGGTCTCGCGCTGAATCGAGAACGCGATCGCCATGAAGGTGAACTCGGGAAGGTCGAGGCGGCCGGCCGATTCCCACAGCGCATCCTCGAGCGGCTGGCCGAGTTGGATCTGGTCCGAGATGCGGCGGAATTCCGAGCCGACCGGCTCGCCGATCTCGTGCGTCACGCCGGCGATGGTCTCGGTCACCGGTAGGCCGGCGCGCAATCCGCGCACCATCAGACCGACTGCGTCAGGGAAAACGGCGATGAAGCGCGTGGCCCGGCGGGCGACGAGAAAATTGATGAGAAGCCGCGGGCCCAGCACGGTCGCCGCGATCGCCGATGGCCAGCCGACCAACGGCGCGATGCCGATCTCGGTCAGGCCGAAGCCGAGCACGAGCCCGAAGATGATGGCGCCGATCGCGACCTTGCCGAGGGTCAGGCTGGTTCCGGTGCGCGCGAGCTGCTTGCGCCAGTGATCGGGGTTCGGCAGAAAGCGGCCGGCGATGAGGTCGAGGCGGGATTTCTTCTCGTCGCGCTTCAGGGTCAAAGCGACGGAGTCGGGGTCCGGCTTGCCGACAAAGCGGTCGCGGACCTTGCCGAGACGCTCGACGACTTCGGCACGTTCCTTAGTATCGGTCGCGCCGGACCAGCCGGCAAGCGCCGCACCGAACAGCAGCAGGAATACGACGAGCAGGAAGATCGCGTCGATCATGGGGGTCTACCCGACGGCTTCGAGCAGCGCGCGATCGAGACCGAAATATTCCGCGCGCGTAATGAAATGTGGCCGCAGGCCGCTCGACACGAACGTGCCCTTGAGCGAGCCGTCGGGCATCTGCCCTTCGTACTGGTAGGTGAAGAGGTCCTGGGTCGTGATGACGTCGCCTTCCATGCCGACGATCTCGGTCACGGCGACGACGCGGCGAATGCCGTCGCGCATGCGGCTGATCTGGATGATCAGGTGGACGGCGGCGGCAATCTGTTGGCGGGTTGCGCGCGGCGACAGGTTGACGCCGCCCATGCCGACCATGTTCTCGAGGCGGGTGAGGGCCTCGCGCGGCCGGTTGGCGTGGATGGTCGAGAGCGAGCCGTCGTGGCCGGTGTTCATCGCCTGTAGCATGTCGAGCGCCTCGGCGCCGCGGATTTCGCCGAGGATGATGCGGTCGGGACGCATACGCAGGGCGTTCCTGACCAGATCGCGAATGGCGATCTCGCCCTTGCCTTCGAGGTTGGCGGGCCGCGTTTCCAGCCGGACGACGTGCGGCTGCTGCAGTTGCAGTTCGGCGGCGTCTTCGATGGTGACGATCCGCTCGCCCGGATCGATCATTTGCGACATGGCGTTCAGGAGCGTCGTCTTGCCCGAGCCGGTGCCGCCGGAAATCAGGATGTTGAGCCGCGAGCGCGCGGCGATCTTGAGCACCGTCGCCATCGCCGGCGAGATGTTCTTGGTCCGCGACATGACGTCGAGCGTGATTCCCTTCTTCGAAAACTTACGGATCGAGATGGTCGGTCCGTCGAGCGCCAGCGGCGGCGTGATGATGTTGACGCGGCTGCCGTCCTGCAGACGGGCGTCCACGAGCGGTGTCGATTCGTCGATGCGCCGGCCGACTTGGGTCACGATGCGGGTGGCGATCGACATCACGTGCGCGTTGTCGCGGAACGACACACCGGTGAGCTCGAGCTTGCCGCGGCGTTCGACGTAGACGTGCTTCGAGCCGTTGACCATGATGTCGGTCACGGTGTCGTCGGCCAGCAACGGCTCGAGCGGCCCGAGCCCCAGCATGTCGTCGAGGAGGACGGCGACGAGCTGGCGCTGCTCGGCCTGGTTGAGGTTGATGCGCTGCTCGATGACGATCTCGCTCACCATGTCCGCAAGCTGACGAGAAAGCTCGTCGCGCTGCAATTTGGCGGCGACTTCAGTGTCGATGCGCTGCA
>DATLUT010000123.1:0-10838 GCA_035532975.1 Allostellaceae bacterium | reverse complement strand
CGCGCGCTGAAGGAACTGAAACAGGGCGATGCGTTGAAGCCGGCGATCCAGGCGCTCCGGGACGAGGACGCGGAGGTGCGGGCGCAGGCCGTCGGCGTCATCGGCTATCTCCAGCTCGAGGAGTCGCTGCCGGCGCTCATCGCCGCCGCGCGCGACGAAAGTCCGGCGGTTCGTCGCGTCGTCGCGAGCGCGATCGGCTTCTCGCATTCGAGCCACGCCGCCGACGCGATCGTGATACTGATGGGCGACCCCGATTGGCAGGTCCGCGAGATCGCGGCCGAAACCGCCGGCAAGGCGGCATTTGCCGCGGCATCCGGCAAGCTGGTCGCGGTGCTCGACGATAGCCATTGGCAGGTGCGCCTCAAGGCGATCCGCAGCCTCGGCAAGCTCAAATGCCGCGAGGCGATTGCCGCGATCGTGCCCACGCTCGACCATTCGATCAGCAACCTGCGCAAGGAAGCCGCGGCTGCGCTCGGCGAGATTGCCGATGCGGCGGCGCTGCCGGCACTGGAAAGCCACCTGAGCGATCCGGATCCCGATGTACGCAAGAACCTGCGGTGGGCGATCGGCCGAATCGGGGGAAAGTGACCGTGATGCGGCTGCCGGCTCGCCGCAAACGACGGGTTGGGAGCCGCGCATGGTGACCGAGGTGGCCGACCGATCGAAATCACAACGCGGCGTCTCGGCGGCGATGCCGAAATACGCCGCGATCTGCAACTCGCTGCGCGAGCGCATCGTCCGCGGCGTCTTCGCGCGTGGTGCGCAATTGCCGTCCGAGAGCGCGCTCATGGACGAGTTCGCGGTGAGCCGGGTGACCGTGCGTTTGGCCCTCGACGCGCTGCGGGCGGTCGGACTCGTCGAAAGCCGTCAGGGCAAGGGATACTTCGTGCGCCCCGTGCGGGCCGTGCAGGATCTCGGCCGGCTGCAGGGCTTCGGCGAGATGATGGCATCCGTCGGCGTCGAGGCGCATTCCATCGTGCTCGACATCGGCGAACGGCCGGCCAGCGCCGACGCACAAAAGACACTCGGCCTGGAGCGTAACGCTTCGGTCGTCGCCATCGAGCGCGTGCGCGTCGGCGGCGGCGTTCCGCTGTCCTACGACGTCAGCTATTTTCCGCTCGACGTCGGCCGGCGACTCGTCGCGCTCGATCTCGCGCACGCCGATATCTTCGCGCTCATCGAGCATACGCTGGGCATCGAGCTCGGCTTTGCCGACCTGACGCTCGAAGTGGCAGCCGCCGATCGCATCACGGCCGGCCACCTCCAGGTCCGCGAGGGCGATCCGCTCCTGCGCATCCGCCGCCTGACGTACGACAGCCGGCGGCGGCCGATCGACTTCGAGTACCTCTATGGCCGTCCCGACGCGTTCCAGTTTCGCGTCCGGGTGCCACGCGGCTGACGCCGCCGGCTTGTATTAGCGGCGCTTCCGCCACCCGCCGAAGATTTGGGCAGCCACCCGGAGGCAGGCCCGGCAAAGCGGCACGACGGCCTTTCCGGACCCCCCAACCGTCGATTTTCTCCGAACAGTGTCAATAACTTGCTTGGCGCCGCGGACGGGCGCGCGCCGTGGCACAGCCATTGCTCCTTTGAGGGCAAGGGTAAGACGAGTTCCGCGTGAATGGAGGGGGATGACCCATGCTGCTACGAGCTTTGACTGTCGCCGCCGCCGGCCTGCTGCTGATCGCACCCGCCCGCGCCGAAACGATCGACATCGCGATCGGCCACCAGAGCATGTGTACCGATACGTACACGGCCGGCATCATCGTCAAGGAGCTCCACCTCCTCGACAAGAACCTGCCGCACACCGGCAAGTACGCCGGCGCGAAGTACAACATCACCTGGAACGACTACAGTTCGGGCGGGCCGATCACCAACGAGATGCTGGCGAACAAGCTGCAATTCGGCGTCATGGGCGACTATCCGCTGATCGTGAACGGCGCGAAGTTCCAGGCGACCGAGAGCCTGCGTTCGCTCTACGTCGCCGGCACCGGCTACAACCTGAAGGGCTCCGGCAACGGCATCGTCGTGCCGGTCGCATCGAAGATCTACAACATCAAGCAACTGGCCGGCCGTTCGGTGTCGACGCCGGTCGGCAGCGCGTCGTGGGGCATGCTGGTCAAGGCGCTGGGCGACAACGGCATGACGCTGGCGTCGCTCGACCTCAAGAACCAGTCGCCGGCCGTCGGCGCCGCAAACATCCAAACGGACAAGATCGACGCGCACGCCGATTTCTGCCCGTGGTCCGAACTCATGGAATATCGCGGCACCGGCCGCAAGATCTATGACGGCAGCCAGACCGGTGTGCCGTATCTGCATGGCCTCGTCGTGCGCAAGGATTTCGCCGACAAGTATCCGGAAATCATCGTCAGCTTCATCAAGGCGATTTACCAGGCTGGCCAATGGGTCAATGCCGATCCGATGCAGGCGAGCGAGCAGATGGAGAAATGGACCGGTGTCGAGAAGGAGGTCCTCTATCTCTATTTCTCCAAAGGCGGCTTGCTGACGCTTGATCCCACGCTGAAGCCGCAGTGGATCAAGGCCCTCAAGTTCGATCATCAGGTGCTGGCGAAGGCGAACCTGTCGCCGCCGCTCGACTTTAAGCCGTGGGTCGACGACAGCTACATCCGCAAGGCCTATGCGCAAATGGGCCTGAACTACGATCAGGCGCTCACCAAGATCGTCGATCCGGCGGTCGCCAATCGCGGTATGCCTGACGAGATCTGGCACGCCCGCGACGGCATCAAGGACTATCCGTCGTTGGCGCAATTCCTCAAGGCGGTCGCCGGCTTCGAGGCCACCGGCGCCAAGATAAACGCGACCTACGTTTACGACCAAAAGACGGGACTCAAGCTCTTCGGCAACTCGGCGTTTTACGTCAAGGCACCGAGCGGGACTTACTCCGCCTTCCTGCTCAAGGGCGCCGCCGATGCGTATGCCAGCAACGTGAAGGGCGAGGTGCTGTCGTTCGACAAGGCGGTGTCCGCAGTCGGCTCGTGATCTCGTCTGTGGCCGTCCGGAACCGAGGGGTTGGTCGGTAGGGATGTGATGGGATGAATTTCGAGGTGCGGAACGAAGTCGTCGCCGAGCCGGCGCAAGCACGCTGGTCCGGCGCGGCCGCCGATCCACCGGCGCCCGATGCCGCGGCGCCGACACACGAACATGACAATGCGGCGCCGGCGTCGGGCCCATCGTTCCGCGAAATGGCGCTGACGCTGGTGCGCAGCTGGCTCGTGCGCACGGCCGCAATCCTGGTCGGTCTCGTCTTCTGGTACTGGGCGGCCAAGGTCCATCTCGATTTTTACATCCGCTTCGACAACGTGCCGACGCCGCTGGCTGTCGCCGAGGCTTTGTGGCGCCACGCCCACGAGGCCAAGTTCTACGTCCATATCGCCGTCAGCATGGAGCGCATCGTCACCGGCTACACGCTGGCCGCGGCGGTCGGGATCGTCCTCGGCCTGCTGATGGGGCGGTTGCCGATCATGCGCGATCTTCTCACGCCCTATATCGAGCTGTTGCGGCCGATCCCGGCGGTGGCATGGATTCCGCTGGCGATCCTGATGTGGCCGACGGAGGAATCGTCGATCATCTACATCGTCTTCCTCGGTGCGCTGTTTCCGATCGTGCTCAACACCATTCACGGCGTCGAGCAGACGCCCGAGGTCCTGGTCCGCGCCGCCGAATCGCTCGGCGCCGGCCGGATCCAGATCTTCTGGCACGTCGTCCTTCCCGCCGCCTTGCCCAGCATCGCCGCGGGGCTTTCGGTCGGCATGGGCGTGGCGTGGTTCTCGCTGCTTGCCGGCGAGATCATCAGTGGCCAATACGGCATCGGCTATTTCACCTGGAATGCGTACTCGCTCATCCAGTACCCCGACATCGTCGTCGGCATGCTGCTGATCGGCGTCTTCGGCACGCTGTCGACCTACGGCGTGCAGTTGCTGATGCGCCCGCTCCTGGCCTGGCAACGGAGGACGCGCTGATGGGAGCCCTCGGCGTCATCCGCGACACCATCCGCACGAACTGGCGCGGCTTGCTCGGCATGACGCTCGGATTCGTCGTCCTCTATTATCTGACGCTGCTGGCCATCGTCATTGTGCGCATCGGCCATCTGCCCAATTACGTCACGTTCTACAACTGGCCGGCGGATATTTTGAACATCGTCCGGTCGACGCCATCGGTTGGCGACATGCTGCCGATCATCGGCAACGAGTGGATCTTCGAAACCGGCTACAAGAATTACAGCTACGGCCACGGCATCGCCGAGTGGAGCTTGGCGATCATTCCTCCGAAGGTCGTCGTCGTGGCCCTGCTCGGTACGCTCAGTACCTTGAGCGTGTTGCTGCTGCGGCGGTCGCGTAACTATTGCCACGCGCGCACCCAGGGTGCCGGTGCCGCCGCGGCCGGCCTGGGGTCGCTGCTTGTTGCCATGACCAACGTCACGCTGTTCTGGGTGTCGTGCTGCTCGACCGCGACCTGGGTGGTCGGCTTGTCGCTGCTCGGCCTCGAAACCACGACGGCTTATGTCCTGCTGCCTTATGGCACCGATCTATCGGTGGTCGGGTTCGCGCTCCTGCTTTCGACCATTTACGCGCTGGCGCGCCGTTGCGTGCCACGGCCGCCGGGTCGCCGCGCGGCCGCACCGCCGCGATTGGCGGCACAGATTCCGCAGGGGCGGAGCTGATGCTGGGCCAGGTCGTCACCCTGGAGAATCGCGCGGTGGCGACGGGCGGCCCGGATCGCCACAAGCGCAAGGGTCGGATCCTCATCGACAAGGTTGCCGTGACCTATGGCCGCGGCGTCCACACGCATGCCGCCGTGACGCAAACCTCGCTCGAGATCGCGCCAGGCGAGTTCGTCTGCCTGCTGGGCCCATCGGGCTGCGGCAAGTCGACCTTGCTCAATTGCGTCGCCGGTTATGTGCGCCCGTCACAAGGCCGGATTACCGTCGACGGGACGGCCATCAGCCGACCGGGACCCGATCGCGGCATGGTCTTCCAGCAATACTCGCTTTTTCCATGGAAGACCGTGTTCGACAACATCGCCTTCGGGCCACGGTTGGCGGGCAAGGGCGACGCCGAGGCGACCTCAATCGCCCGCACGCTACTGGAAATGGTCGGCCTGTCCCGTTTCGCCAAAAAATATCCGGGCGAGCTTTCCGGCGGCATGCAACAGCGCGTCGGCATCGCCCGCGCCTTGGCAAATTATCCGACCGTGCTGCTCATGGATGAACCGTTCGGCGCGCTCGATTCACAGACGCGAGCGATGATGCAGCAGAACCTGCTGCGCATCTGGCACGAATTCGGCACCACTGTCCTGTTTGTGACGCACGACGTCGACGAAGCGCTATTCCTCGCCGATCGCGTCCTGGTCATGAGCGCAAGTCCGGGCCGGATCATCACCGATCTGGCGGTGCCGCTCGCGCGGCCGCGGTTGCCAGAGATCGCGACCGAGGAAGCCTTCATTCGGCTCAAGCGGCGCTGCCTCGAAATCATCAGCGTCGAGAGCCTGCGGGCGTTCGAGCAGCAGAACCGGTAGGGCCCCGACGATGCTACGCCGAACGCTCATCGCCATCCTCCTGCTCGCGACTGGTGCATTCCATGCCGCGGCGGCCGAGCGCTTGAACGCCTCAGTGCTCAGCCGGCCGGAAGCGATTCCAAAATTCGCACTCGTCGATGGCGGCGGCACGGCTTTCACACAACAGCGGCTGACGGGCCATTGGTCGCTGCTTGCCATCGGCTACACCAACTGCACCGACACCTGCCCGTTCACGATGGCCAACCTCGACGCCGTGGTCAAAGCGATGGCTGCCCGACCGAATACGCCGCCGGAACCCATGGTCGTCTTCGTCGGTGTCGATCCGGCGCGCGACAAGCCGGCTCTCAAGCAGTGGGTCGACCAGTTCAATCCGCAGTTCATCGGCATCACCGGCCGCAACGCCGATATCGCGGCGCTGGTGAAGGGGATCGGCGGATTCTACCGTCTCGGCAAGCCGCACAAGGACGGTTCCTACGATGTGACGCATAGCGGCGGCGTCAGCGTCATCGATCCCGCCGGTCGCGTGCGGGCACGATTGCTGCTGCCGATGCCGCCGGAAAAGACCGCCGAATTCCTTTTCCACCTGATGAGCGGTGCGCCGGTTATCGCACGAGCCGATGGCGCGCGATGATGCTCCGCCGCCGATCGTCGTTGCGTCAGCGATCCTCCGGGGCATCGCGCTCGGCGTGTGCATGGCGCTCGTCACGTGGCCGTGGCCGGTCGCTGCCGACAACGCCATCGGAGGCGACATGATCGTGACCAAAGACATGAAACCCTGGGAAGGCTGCGGCGAATGCCACGACCTCAACGGTGTCGCGCCCAACGGCCACTTCCCGAATCTGGCGGCGCAGAAGGCGATCTATCTCCGCAAGGAAATGGACGACTTCCGCGACGGCCGGCGCGGCAACGATCACGGCCAGATGGGAACCTCGTCGCGCGAGGCCACCGGCGTCACGCTCGATCAAATCGTCGCGTATTTCGCCGGCTTGTCGCCGCCACCGCCGGTGCCGTTGCGCGGGCTCAAGCCCGACGCGGTCGCGCGCGCCAAGCTGCTGTTCGAGCACGGCAGTCGCGCGGACAAGATTCCGCCGTGCAGCGATTGCCACGGCATCCGGCCCAAGCACGCATTCGATGCGCCGTGGCTCGAAGCGCAGCAGCCGGCCTATCTCGTCAAGGAGCTCGAGGATTTCCGATCCGGCGAGCGCACCAACGATCCGAACCACGCGATGCGGCGGGTCGCGCGGGTTCTATCCGACGACGATATCGATGCGCTTGCCGCGTATCTCGCGAGCCTGCCGCGACCGTCCGCCGCGACCGGCGGCCTCGCAGCGGGTGCGGAGAATGGTCGATGATGCCGCAGGCCAAAATGCGGCCGCCGAGCGCGCTCTTTCTGAGCGAGATCGTCGAGGACCTGAACGAGGGCGCGAATTTTCTTAAGCGGCTGTCGCCGGCGGATCTGGACCAAGTGCGCCGGCACGGCCGGTCGGTGACGATCGCGCGCGGCGAGATGGTCTTTCTGCAAGGCGCGCCGCATGAAGGCATCTTCCTGATCGAAGTCGGCATGGTGCGCAGCCATTACACCGGCCCCTCGGGCCGCGAGATCACGCTGGCATATTGGACGCCGGGACATTTCGTCGGCGGACCGGAAATCTTTCGCGGCGGCCTCCATATGTGGTCGGGCGAGGCCGTGGAAGAATGCCGGTTGCTCTACCTGAGCGCCGGCGTCATGCGCTCGCTGGTCGAGAGCATGCCGCACTTCGCCGTCTGCCTCATCGAAGGCCTGGTCGCGAAGAGCAAGTGCTATTCGGCGCTAGTGCAGATGCTCGGCACGCGTTCGGCGGTCGAACGGTTGGCGCAGCTGCTCGTCATCCTCGGCGAGATCTACGGCCGGCAGGAGGCGAACCGGCTGGTCGTGCAACGCAAGGTGACGCATGACCAGCTCGCCCACATCGTCGGCGTCACGCGGCAATGGGTCACGGTCACGCTCGACCGCTTCCAGAAAAAGGGGATTATCTCGGTCGGCCGCCAGACGCTGGTGATCGAGCGGCCGGACTTATTGCTGGATTTGGTCAAGGGATAGCCGACATCGAGTGCCCGCGGCCGCCGGTCAGCGCAGGGCGGGAGCCGGCTTGAAATGGGCGTCGAGTTTGCCGTCGCGGCCGACCCAATCGTTGGCGTCGGCCGGCGGCGTGCCCTTGACGGTGATGCTGGGCCAGTGCGCGGCGTAGTCCCGGTTGAGCGCGACCCAGCGCTCCGCGCCTTCCTTGGTGTCGGGGATGATCGCCGAAGCCGGGCACTCGGGCTCACACACGCCGCAGTCGATGCATTCATCCGGGTTGATGACGAGCATTGTCTCGCCCTCATAGAAGCAGTCGACGGGGCACACGTCGACGCAGTCCATGAATTTGCAGCGGACGCAGGCTTCGGTTACGGCATAGGCCATCGGCGACTCTTCTTTGCCGTCCACATTGCCAAGGATGAGGCGCGCCGTTGAGCAACTAATTGCCGTTGGATGAATCGCCGAGCGCACGCAGCAAGCCCCACGGAAAGATGCCGCGAGCGTGGCCATCGGAAAACGTCAGATTGACGGCATAGTCGCCAATCGGCGCGAGCGTCGTGATCGCGATCGGCTCGGTGATCGACAGCGACTCACCGCGCAGCCGGCGCGCGGTGCAATGGGCGCAGCGGCAGGCCTCGCGTAATGTCCGCGCGGTAAGGGCGGTTTCGCTGCCATCCGGCCAGACCGCGACGAGTTGCGAGCCGTCCGCATGGCGGCGCAATTCGAGCGGTGCAGAGCCGGCATGGTTCGTCATTGTGGCGCCATCGTAAGGACCCGGACGCCGGTCGGTTGAGCAACAAATTGCCCTCGGCACCCGGCGCCGCCCCGAGCGCCGGACCGGCCGCCGGCCTCGGATTTTTGCGGGTTTGAAGGCATTGGTTCGGGCTCCACCAGACTCTCCATTCCCCGTATTTCTCCCTGCGCGCAGGGAATCCATCGCCGCGTTGGGGATTATTAATGGAAACTTGAGTAAAATGGCCGATGGCCGAGTAGGCCGGCCAGCGGGGGATAGTAGGCTTCCATGTCGCAGCATCGATCCGCAACCGCGGCAGCGGGGCGCGAAAAGGCGCGGCAATGTCCGCTGGTCGTCGATCTCGACGGGACGCTGATAAAATCCGACCTGCTCGCCGAAAGCTTCCTTGTCCTTTTGTCGAAGCGACCATTGAAGGCGCTGGCGGCGCTTGGCGCTCTGCGCCGTGGCAAGGCCGCATTGAAGGCGCGGATTGCCGCTGAGGCGGCAATCGATTGCGACGCATTGCCGCTCAATGATGACCTCGTCGCGCTGATCCGCAAGGAGAGGGCCAAGGGGCGGCCAGTTTATCTCGCTTCGGCATCGGACCGGTCCCTAGTCGATGCAGTCGCCAAAGCGACAGGCCTCTTCGATGGCGTCTTTGCCTCCGACGGCACGACCAATCTCGCCGGTGCGCGCAAGGCTGCGGCACTGGTGGAAGCCTTTGGCGAGGGTGGTTTCGATTATGCCGGCAATTCGCGCACCGACCTGCCGGTCTGGGAGGTCGCGAGCGAGGCGATCGTCGTTGGCCGCGGCAACGGCTTTGCGCGCGCCGTTGGCAAGCGTTTCCCGGGCGTCCAGCATCTCGACATCCGGCGGTTGCAGTTGCGGGACTATCTCCGCACGCTGCGCGTCCATCAGTGGCTCAAGAATCTGCTGATCTTCGTGCCGGCGGCGACGGCCCATCGCTTCTTGCCGACGACAGCGCTTGCGCTCGTGCTGACGTTCGTGAGTTTCAGTCTCTGTGCCTCGAGCGCCTATATCGCCAACGACCTTCTCGACCTCAATAACGACCGCGCGCACACGCGCAAGCGCAACCGGCCGCTCGCGGCCGGCCGCATTCCGCTGGGTCATGCGGTCGCATTGATGCCATCGCTCCTAGTGCTCGCGATCGCGCTCGCTTTGCCGCTACCGCACGGCTTCCTCGCGTTGCTTGCGGCTTATTACGCTCTGACGATGGGCTATTCGCTTGTCCTGAAGCGCAAGCTCATCGTCGATGTCGTGACGCTCGCCTGTCTCTACGGCATGCGTCTCGCAGCCGGCGCCGTTGCCGTCACGGTGCCGTTGTCGCCCTGGTTCGTCGCCTTCTCGGTGTTCTTTTTCCTCTGTCTTGCGCTCGTCAAACGCTGCACCGAGATCACGGACCGCATCGCCAAGGGCACGGGCGATCCCAAGGGGCGCGGCTATATCCAGCGCGACCTGTCCATGCTCGAGGCGATGGCCGCCGGCACCGGCTATGTCGCGATCATGATCTTCGCGCTCTATATCAATAGCCCGGCGGTTGCCGCGCTCTATCGCGCGCCCGAGTACCTCTGGGCCATCTGCCTCGTTCTGTTCTACTGGATCAGCCGCGTGCTGCTGTTGACGCATCGCGGCGAGATGCACGACGATCCGGTTGTCTTCGCCGCAACCGACGTGAAGAGCCTGGTTTGCGGCGTGCTCGTTATCGTCATCGGCGCGCTCAGCATCTGAAGGCGTCATGTCCCGCCGGGTCGAGGTTGCCGTGCTCTACGCGCTCTTCGCCGCGCTTGCGACGGCAATCAACGTCGCCAGCCAATGGCTAAGCCTCGCGCTCTATCGCGGGCCGCTGTCGCTGCCGCTGGCCATGGCGTTCGGCACCGCGACGGGCCTTGCGCTCAAATACGTGCTCGACAAGCGCTGGATCTTCCGTGACCCCGGCAGCGGGATCGCGCTGCACGCGCGGAAATTCACCGCCTACACGCTGATGGGCGTGATCACGACGGCGATTTTCTGGTCGACCGAGCTGGCGTTCGACGCAGCGAGCCCCGGCGGCCGGCTGCGCTTCGTCGGCGCGGTCATCGGTCTCGCCATAGGCTACGCCGCCAAATACCGGCTCGACCGTCGGTTCGTGTTCTCGGCCGCGTCATGATGCTGGCCGGCTGGGGGCGCTATCCGCGTGTGGAATGCCGCGTCATCGCGCCGCGCTCGCGCGACGAGGTGGTGGGCGCCGTGGCGGCGCAGCGGAGCCTCATTGCCCGCGGCAATGGTCGGGCTTACGGCGATTCGGCGCTCAATACCGACGCCACGCTCGATCTGCGCCGCGCCGACCGCTTCATCGCCTTCGACACCGCGACCGGCGTACTCGAGGCCGAGGCGGGCGCGCTTCTCGCCGACGTTCTCGGCTGCCTTGTGCCGCGCGGCTGGTTTCCGCCAGTGACGCCCGGCACCAAGTTCGTGACCCTGGGCGGCATGCTCGCCGCCGACGTGCACGGCAAG
>DATLUT010000122.1:0-4335 GCA_035532975.1 Allostellaceae bacterium | reverse complement strand
CGCCTCATGCCGTGAATACTTTGCCGCCCGTCAACAGCGGCGAAAGGATGAGCACCACGGGCGCCTGGATAGAAACGGCCTGCTTGATCGAGCGATCGACGATAAAGTGAAGCTCATCCTGGCGCGCGATGGTGTGGTGCTCGATAGCGAGCGCGTCCAGAACCGGCCGCATGGTCTTGTGCACCAGGGCCTGGCCGAGATTGAACTCGCCGAGCGTGCCGCGCTCGGACACGAACATCAACACGGGGATCTGGCTGGCGGTGACCAGCGACGCGAGGGCGTTGGGGAGCGTGGCAATGCCGCTCGTCTGCATCAGCACGGCGCCGCGCATGCCGGCCATCCAGGCGCCGGTGACGACGCCGACGGCTTCCTCTTCGCGCGTGCAGGCAAAGCACGTGAAAAACGGATTGCCGTGCAGCGCTTCGATCAGTGGTGTCAGAACCCGGTCGGGCACGTAGACCGTAAGCTTGACGTCATTCGCCTTGAGCGTTGCCAGGATGGTGGCGTGCCAACTCGGCGCCTGAGACGCAGCTTCGTTCATATCTCGGCAACCCCAGGAGACGCGTTCACAAACTTCGCCTTACGATTGCGCAGCCGCACATAGAGCTGCGTACCGATCAACAACGCGCAGATCCCCAGGAAGAATGCGCTGATGGGCCGCTCGACGAACACCCCGATATTGCCGTGCGATATCAGCAAGGCGCGGCGGAAGGTGTCTTCGAAGCGCGGACCGAGAACGAAGCCCAATAAGATCGGCGCGGGATGAAACCCGAGACGCAACAGCACATAGCCGAAGACGCCGATGACGATCGTCTCGCCGACCTGGAACATGTCGTTGTTCGCGGCGTAGACGCCGATGCAGACGAAAAAAAGCGCACTTGGATAGAGGTATTTGTACGGGATTGCCAGCAGCTTCACCCAGACGCCGATCAGCGGCACGTTCAAGAGCACCAGCAAGATGTTGCCGATCCAAAAACTTGCCACCAGTCCCCAGAAGATATCGGGATGCTCCTTGATGAGCTGCGGCCCGGGCACGATGCCCTGGATCATCAAAGCGCCGAGGATCAGCGCCATGACGGCGTCGCCGGGAATGCCGAGGCTCATGGTCGGTATGAAGTCGCCCTGGATCGAGGAATGAGTCGAGGTTTCCGGCGCGACCACGCCCTCGATCATTCCCGTGCCGAATTTCTCCGGCGTCCGCGAAATCTTCTTTTCCGTTGCGTAAGCGATAAAAGACGCGATGGTCGGCCCGGTGCCCGGAATGAGCGAACAGAGACTGCCCACGAGCGTGCCGCGGAACATGGCCGGCAACGCGCGCTTCAATTCGGCCTTGCTCGGCCGCATGTCCTTCAGGGACACGCGCGAATAGGCCAAATTGACCGGCATGACCTGATTGACGCTGCTCATGAACTCGGCGATGCCGAACACGCCGAGCGCGAGCGCAACCAGCTCGATGCCGTCATCGAGGTGCGCGATGCCGAAGGTCAGGCGTTCGACGCCGGACTGCACATCGGTGCCAACGATGCCAAGCAGCAATCCCAAGACGGTCATGGCGACGCCCTTGATCGGCGAGCCGCGCGCCAGCGTCGATCCGGCCAACAGGCCGAGGAACATGAGCGAACAGATTTCGGCGGGACCAAACTGGAGCGCCAGCTTCACCAGCAGCGGCGCGAGAAAGACCATTTCGGTGATGCCCCACGACGCACCGACGAACGAGCCCATCACCGACAGCCCAAGCGCGACACCGCCCTTGCCTTGCTTGGTCAGCGGAAAGCCGTCGAGGCAGGTCACGGCATGCGGCGGATGGCACGGCAGATTGAGCAGGATCGAACAGATGGCGCCGCCATACTGCGCACCGTAGAGGATGCCGGCCAGCATCAGGATCGCGCCGACCGGCTTGATGCCGAACGTCAGGGGCAGCAGGATCGACATGGTGGCGACCGGCCCCATGCCGGGCAAAACGCCGACCATGTTGCCGATGATCACGCCGGCGAAGCACCACATCAGATTGTGGGGCTCGAGCGCGACGGCGAAGCCGCCCCAGAGATCGACAAGCGCGGTTGCCATCACGGATTCCAGGTCAGCAGCGGCATCGGGACCTGCAGGAGATAGGAAAACACCGCGACGCCAAACGCGGCGATGACAAGCGCCAGCACGCCGGCGCTTTTCAACGTGGCGCCGTGATCGCCCCAGGCCGATACGAAGACACAACCGAAGGTGGCCGGGATCAGCCCGCCGACCGTGCCCAGGATGATGAAAACGACCGGACCAGCCAGGACGCAGAGCCATCCCCGCCATTGCGGAAATTCGGGCAGAATATCCTCGTCTTCGCCGGCGGCGACGGCCATCGCCGAGACGGCCATGATGATGCCGAGCAGGATGAGGACGATGCCGAGCGCGGTCGGCATGAAGCCGGGCCCCATCTGCACCAGCGTTCCAAGCCGGTAAGTCGGCCCCGTCACCGCGGCCACCAGCCCGATGAGTGTGATCAACGTGCCGGCGTAGAAGTCACGCTTGCGCACCCAGTTGCGTACGGACGCGGCGGCGCGCTTGGGCTCGTCGGTCAACGCCTTATATCTCCTCGCTCTGCATCGCCGGACGACATAAGCGCCGGCAACGCCCGGTCGTCGCGCGCGACGGGTGCGAAGCCGTAGAGCCGAGCCGGATTGTCGGCCAATATAGCGCGCCGATCGTCGTCACGCGGCGTCCAATCGAGAAAAACCTGCAGAAGCCGCGCCGCGTCGGGCGTCGGCCCTTCGGGCCGAGGATGAGGCCAGTCGGTTCCCCAGACCAAGTTCCGCGCATTGGCGGCAACCAACGCGTCGTGGAACGGCTTGGCTTCGGCATAATCCGGAGCGGATGCGCCGAGCCGGTACGTGCCGGACAGTTTCGCCCACAGCCGACCATCGCCGACGCCGCGGAGCAGCGCCTGAAAGCCGGGATGCTGCGTGCCGTAGCGATACTCCATGCGGCCCATGTGGTCGACGACCACCGGCAGCGGCACGCGCGCGAGCGCCGGCAGCAGATCGGGCAGATCGCGCGCATCGATCCAAAGCTGCAAATGCCAGCCGAGATCGGCCAGCGCCGGAAAAAGCGGCTCGACGTCGGCGAACCGCACGCCGTTCTGGTAGTACGGCTTTCCGTCGCGGCGAAATTCGTTTACGCGCAAGCCGCGGATTCCGGCCGCATGCCATTGCCTGAGTGTCGCCGGTGTGAGCTCACCGCCAGCGACGCCGACGCCGCGCAACCGTTCGGGCTGCCGGGCCAGCGCATCGAGCATCGCGCGGTTGTCGCGGCCGTAGGCGCTCGGCTGCACCAACACGCCGCGGGCAAAACCGAGAAGGTCGAGCAGCGCCAGGTAGGCTTCGAGCGGAGCATCTTCGGGCGTGTAGCTGCGCGGCTCGGCATAGGGAAACCGCGCAGCCGGCCCAAAAACATGACAGTGACAGTCGCAGGCGCCTGGCGGCAGCGCGCCGCTCATTGCGGCGTGATGCCTGCGAGCTTGGCCGCCTGGCGCATGTTCTCGTAATCGGTGCGAATGAACGCCGCGAAGCCCTTCGATGTCATCTGTCCGGGCGACGCGACTTCACCGCCGAGGCCGCGCAGGCGCTCAGGCGCAGATCCGCCGCTGAGCCCGGCCGCAATCGCTTTCTGCAGCTGCGCCACGACCGCCGGCGGCGTCTTCGCCGGCGCGACAATTCCGACATAGCTCTGCGCCGTGAATCCCTTCACGCCGCCTTCGATGAAAGTCGGAATCTCGGGCGCCAGCTTGGAGCGGTGCGCCGCCGCCACCGCAATCAGATGCGCCTTGCCGCCCTTGTGCAGCGACAGCGCCGTGGAAAATTCAGTCATCGCGCCATCGACATTGCCGGCGATGAGATCGGGCATCATCGCCCCGCCGCCGCGATAGGGAACGTGCGTGATATTGGCACCGGTTGCAGCCTTGAAGCGCGCCAGCGTCATGTGCGTAGCACTGCCGACGCCGCTTGTGGCGATCGTCACGGGGGTTTTCTTGGACCGCGCGATCAATTCCGCGATCGTGCCGATCTTGGATTTGTTGGCCATGATGAGCGCATGCGGCACGTAGCTGGTGAGCGCCACCGCGACAAAATCCTTGAGCGGGTCGTAGCCCAGGTGCGCATGCACGAAGGGACTGACCGTCAGCGGGCCGTTCGATCCGGTCAACAGCGTGTAGCCATCCGGAGCGGCATGGGCGACGAACTGCGCGCCGATCGCACCGCCGGCGCCGGCGCGATTCTCGACGACGACCGTCTGGCGAAGATGCTTCGACATCTGGTCGCCGACGATCCGGGCAACGGTGTCGGCATTGCCGCC
>DATLUT010000121.1:0-2403 GCA_035532975.1 Allostellaceae bacterium | reverse complement strand
TTCTCCTCGAGGTCAATACCCAGCCGGGCATGACGCCGACGTCACTCGTGCCCGACATCGCGCGCCACGCCGGCATCGAATTCCCGGCGCTGGTGCGCTGGATGGTGGAGAACGCGGCATGCGATTTCTGACGCGCCGCGCGTCCGACGTTCGTCCGGCCGTGACGCCGCAGCGCCGCCGGCCTTTCCCCACCGCGGCCGTGGCGATCGGTCTCTGCGTCGCGACGCTGAGTGCGGCTGGCGCCGGCGGCTACTGGCTTTGGCGCGAAGGTGCACCGGCACGCGCCGGCAGTGCAATTGAGGCGCGGTTCCTTGCCACCGGCGAGCGACACGGCCTGGCGCTGCAAAATGTCGACGTCGTCGGCCGTCAGCGCCAAAGCGCCGGTTCGATCCTTACCGCGCTCGACGTCCGACGCGGCATGCCGATGTTCGACATCGACCTCGCCGCCGCCAAGGCGCGCCTCGAGGCCCTGCCCTGGATCCGCACGGCCGACGTCCAACGTCAATTGCCCGACACGCTGCTCATCCGCTTGGTCGAGCGCGAGCCGTTCGCCTTCTGGCAGCGCAACGGCGCGCTTTCCCTGATCGACCGCGACGGCACAGTGATCCCGACGAGAGACATCGCGCAGTACGGATCGCGCATCGTGCTCGTCGGCGATGACGCTCCGGCCCATGCCGCGAGCCTCATCGACATGCTCGCAACCGAGCCGGCGCTGGCGCACCGCGTCGATGCCGCCGTGCGCTTCGGCACCCGCCGCTGGACCTTGTGGTTCGATACCGGTGTCGAGGTGGCGCTGCCTGAGATCGATGCAGCCGCCGCATGGCAACGCCTTGCCGGGCTCGAAACACGGGACCGCATCCTCGAACGCAACATCGTGGCGATCGATCTGCGCCTGCCCGATCGCATGGCTGTGCGCCTCGCGCCCACCGACGCTGCCAAGCATCCGGGCGGCCGCGGCGCGAAGGGCCAGAGCTCATGAGCAACAAAAAGCTCAACGGCCGCGCGCGCGGCGGTGTCATCGGGGTTCTCGATATCGGCACCACGAAAATGTGCTGCTTCATCGCGCGCCGCGAAACACCGATGCCGCGCATCACCGGCATCGGCCATCAGATCTCACGCGGCATCAAGAACGGAATCATCACCGACATCGAGGCGGCGAGCCAGGCGATCTTGACCACCGTTCATGCCGCCGAACAGATGGCCGGCGAGCATTTGACCGAAGTGGTCGTCAATCTCTCCGGCGGCTTCTCGGCGTCGCGGATGATCAAGACCGAAATCAACCTCAACGGCCGAGAGGTTTCCGACGCCAACATGCGGCGGGTACTCGAGCACGGCTTCCGCATCAAGGAGCCGGCCGAGCGCGCGGTCATCCACTCGGTGCCGGTCGGCTTCGCCATCGACGACGGCCGACCGGTGCGCGACCCGCGCGGCATGTACGGCCACAAGCTCGCGGTCAACATGCATATCGTGACTGCCGAATCGGCGGCAGTGCGCAACGTCGCCAACTGCCTCGGCCGTTGCCGGCTCGAGATCGCCGCGGTAGTCGCCAGCCCCTACGCGTCCGGTCTAGCGGCATTGGTCGACGATGAGAGCGAGCTCGGCGTCACGGTCATCGATATGGGTGGCGGCACCACCACGATCGGCGTGTTCTTCGACGGCAATCTGGTGTTCGCCGCCGGTATTCCCGTGGGCGGCAGCCACGTCACCAACGACATCGCGCGCGGCCTGACCACGCCGATCGCCCACGCCGAGCGGATGAAGGCGCTCTACGGTAGCGCCATTCCCTCGGCCGCGGACGAACGCGAGACGATCACCGTCCCTTTGGTCGGCGAGGAAGAAGACCACGCCAACCACGTGCCGAAGTCGCTTTTGGTCGGAATCATCTCGCCCCGACTCGAAGAGACGTTCGAACTCGTACGTGACCGACTCGAGAACTCCGGTTTCGACAAGATCGCCGGCCGCCGCATCGTTCTGACCGGCGGCGCCAGCCAGCTACCGGGCACGCGCGAGCTGGCCGGCTTGATCCTCGACAAGCAGATCCGCATCGGCCGCCCCATGCGCGTCGACGGGTTGGCAGAGTCGACCGCCGGCCCGGCTTTCGCGAGCGCCGTGGGGCTCATCCATTTCGCACTCGCCGAGCACGCCGAGCCGCAGCGACGCGGCCGGGCAGGCGCGGAAGAGCCAAGCGGCCTCTTTGGCCGAATCGGAGGCTGGCTACGTGAAAACCTTTGAACCGACCACCGGCAACCCGCCCTTCGCCAGGCGGGTAGGCGGGGACCCATTTCTGGCGACGCTTTGGAGGGCAGTATGACGTTGAACCTGAAGGTACCGACTGAAGAGCTGGAGCTCAGGCCCCGGCTCACCGTGATTGGCGTCGGCGGCGCCGGCGGCAATGCCGTCAAC